>NZ_BTTW01000008.1:0-300000 GCF_036245865.1 Corallococcus caeni
GCACCACGGACGTGACGGGCACGGTGAAGCTGCCGGACAACGTCGAGATGGTCATGCCGGGCGACAACATCGCCATCGAGGTGGAGCTCATCACCCCGGTCGCGATGGAGAAGGAGCTCCGGTTCGCCGTCCGCGAGGGTGGCCGTACGGTGGGCGCCGGCGTCGTTGCGGAGATCATCGCCTAGTCGGCTTCCCGCCGACCGGCTTTCACGGGCACTGAGTTGCGGAGGGGAGGGCTGCTTTTGTAGCCTTCCCCTCTAGCATCTGGTGAAATGAACCATGCCTAAGGGTAACCGTTCCATCATCTCGCTCGAGTGCACCACGTGCAAAGAGCGGAACTACACGACCACGAAGAACAAGCGGAAGAGCCAGGACAAGCTCGAGCTGAGCAAGTTCTGCCCTCGGTGCCGCAAGCACACGGACCACAAGGAAGGCAAGGTCTAGGTCGTCCGTTCCATGAAGGTTTAGGCCAGTAGCTCCAACGGTAGAGCAGCGGTCTCCAAATCCGCGTGTTGGGGGTTCGAATCCCTCCTGGCCTGCCAGCTTCAGTACAGGGACCCCCGGTACCGAGCGGTGCCGGGGGTCCCTGCCTTTTCGCAGTCCCGCTTCCGCAGTCCCTCGTGAGGCACCATGGCGACGGCATCTGAGGCCAGCCAGCAGGCTAACCGCTCGGGCATCGACCCCAAGCGGCTCGTGGTCATCTTCTATCTCGTCGCCGGCATCGTCCTGGCCCTCTTCCTGGAGCACGTCTTCGGGTTGCTCTGGAGCCGGTTCGGTTGGAACGACGTGGAGCTCTTCGAAGGGCTCGGCTGGCGCGTGTCGACGCTGGTGGGCTATGTGGTCGCGCTGGCCCTGGTGCTGGCGGCCTACTTCAACCCTCGCACGCACACCCTCTCCATCGACGTGGCGTCCGAGCTCATGAAGGTCACTTGGCCTACCTGGTCGGAGACCCGCGCATCGACCATGGCCGTGGTCGTCGCCTCGCTGGTGGCGGCCGTTCTGCTCTTCTGCATCGACACCGTCGCCTACAACTTGATGGTGGAGTGGCTGCCTGCCCTGTGGGGGAAGCTGTAATGGCGAAGAAATGGTTCACGGTCCAGACCTACTCGAACTACGAGAACCAGGCGAAGAAGAACCTGGAAGAGCAGGTGCGCCTCAAGGGCCTGCAGGACCAGGATCTGATCGGTGAGATCCTCATCCCCATGGAGCAGGTCGTGGAGATGGTGAACGGCGAGAAGAAGACCACCCGCCGCAAGCTCTTCCCGGGCTACATCTTCGTCCAGATGGAGCTCAACGACATCACCGTCCACCTGGTGAAGAACACCTCCAAGGTGACAGGGTTTCCGGGCGTCGGCCAGAACGAGCAGCCCCGGCCCATGTCGGACCGCGAGGTCGAGCGCCTCACCGCGCAGGTCACCGAGGGCGCCCACAAAGCCAAGCCCAAGGTCCAGTTCGAGACCAGCGACACGGTGCGCGTCATCGACGGCCCGTTCGCGAACTTCAACGGCACCGTGGAAGAGGTCAACCCGGAGAAGGGCCGCGTGCGCGTGCTCGTCAGCATCTTCGGCCGTGCGACCCCCGTGGAGCTCGACTTCATGCAGGTGGAGAAGACCACCGGCTAGTTTCCCCAGTCTTCCGCGTCCGTCACCCGGGCGCGGATCAACGGGTGGGAGGGTCGTCCCGTCTGGCGACCCGTTGGAACCACCCTCTCGAAAGGCAGCAGTCCGCCGATGAAGAAGGTCACAGGTCAGGTCAAGTTGCAGATCCCCGCCGGCAAGGCGAACCCCGCCCCGCCGATTGGTCCCGCGCTCGGTCAGCAGGGCGTGAACATCATGGAGTTCTGCAAGCAGTTCAACGCCAAGACGCAGGCGGAGGCCAAGGAGGGTCTGATCATCCCGGTGATCATCACCGTGTATCAGGACCGCTCCTTCACCTTCATCCTGAAGACCCCTCCCGCCGCGATCCTCATCAAGAAGGCCGCGGGTCTCCACACGGAGAAGAAGAAGGGTTCGGGCGCGAAGAAGCCGGGCAAGGAGAAGGTGGGGACGATCACCCGCAAGCAGCTCGAGGAGATCGCCAACAAGAAGATCCAGGACACCACCGCCGCGTCCATCGAAGCCTGCATGAACACCATTGCTGGCACCGCGCGCTCCATGGGCATCGACGTCGTCGGCTAGCCCGCCCCATCTTTCAAGGATTCCTGCCATGGCTACCAATGGAAAGAAGTTCCGCGCGTCCAACGAGCTGGTGGACCGCAACAAGCGCTACCCTGTCGCCGAGGGCTTCGCGCTGCTGAAGAAGACGGTGGAGACCCGCGCGACGAAGTACGACCAGACGGTCGACGTCGCCATCAACCTGGGCGTGGACCCCAAGCACGCGGACCAGATGGTCCGTGGCGCCGTGGTGCTCCCGCACGGCACCGGCGCCACCGTGCGCGTGGCCGTGTTCGCCAAGGGTGAGCGCGCCACCGAGGCCGCCAACGCCGGCGCGGACATCGTGGGCGCGGAGGACCTCCAGAAGCGCATCGAGGAGGGCTTCCTCGACTTCGACACCGTCATCGCGACGCCGGACATGATGGGTATCGTCGGCCGCCTCGGTAAGGTACTCGGTCCCCGTGGCCTCATGCCGAACCCGAAGGTCGGCACGGTGACCATGGACGTCGCCAAGGCCATCCGCGACTCCAAGGGCGGTAAGGTGGACTTCCGCGCGGAGAAGGCGGGCATCGTCCACGCGAAGATGGGCAAGGCCTCCTTCGCCGCGGACAAGCTCGAGGCGAACTTCAACGCGCTGGTGGACCTGGTGATGAAGCTCAAGCCGGCCACCGCCAAGGGCGTGTACCTGAAGGGCATCGCCATCTCGACGACCATGGGGCCGGGCATCAAGCTCGACACCACGGAAATCCTGGCGCGTCACCGCTAGTCGCGGGTGTCAGGACGGGCAGGGAAGGGTGCGCTCCCTGACGGGGAGCGTCAGTCCCGTCGCCCGTAGAACATCAGCCCGATAGAAAGTGCTGGATCTTTGCGAAAGCCGGGGGTATAGGCCCCCGGCTTTTGCAATTGGAGCGCCATGTCGAGAGACGCGGCGTTTCGACCTGGTTCATGACAGCAGGGACCTGGAAGGGAGAAGACGCGTCCGTTGGGAACCGGGCAACCGGTCGGGCCGTCCATCCACTCCTGGTTCAAACGACCGCAAGGTCAGCCCTGCCGAGACTGGAGGTGCGGTGTGGTGCCTCTCGGAGGCCCCCCTCTCGCTCTGCCACTTTGGCCCAGGCATCACGCCCGACCGTCAGGTCGGGCCATGAAGGAGGTGAGTCAAGGTGCTGAAGAGCGAGAAGGAAGAGATGATCAAGGATCTTCACGAGAAGTTCACCCGGACCAAGACCGCGGTGCTCGTGGAGTCCTCCAAGGTGAACGTCGAGACCGTCACCAAGCTGCGTCGCAAGTTCCGCGAGGGCAAGGTTGAGTACAAGGTCATCAAGAACACGCTGGCGCGTCGTGCCGCTCAGGGTACGTCCGTCTCCGTGATTTCGGATGACTTCACGGGTCCCGTGGCGCTGTGCATCAGCTACGACGACGTGGTGGCTCCTGCGAAGATCCTGATGGATTTCATCAAGGACATGGAGACCATCAAGGTCCGTAGCGCCGTGGTGGACGGCAAGAAGATTGACGTCAACGGCGTGAAGGCGCTGGCGAAGATGCCGGGCCTCAACGAGCTGCGCGGGCAGTTGCTCGGCATGCTCAACCAGCCGGCAGGCAAGCTGGTTCGGACCATCGCGGCCCCCGGGTCGCAGCTCGCGCGGGTGCTGCAGGCCAACGCGGACAAGTCGCAGGGGCAGTAATCATCCCGAGAAGTTTTTCTACCGCAACCTCTTCGGTGCGGCAGCCCAGATGGGTCGCCCACCGTTAGTCAACCGCAGAAGGACACAGTTCAATGGCTGACCTGAATTCGATTGTCGACCAGCTCTCCTCGCTCACCGTCATGGAAGCGGCCGAGCTCGTGAAGCAGCTTGAGGCGAAGTGGGGCGTTTCCGCCGCCGCCGTGGCCGTTGCCGCCGCGGGCCCTGCCGCCGCCGCCGCTCCTGTCGAGGAGAAGACGGAGTTCAACGTGGTGCTGGCGAACGCCGGCGCCAACAAGATCAACGTCATCAAGGAGATCCGCGCCATCACCGGCCTGGGCCTGAAGGAGGCCAAGGACCTGGTCGAGGGCGCGCCCAAGACGGTCAAGGAAGGCGTCAACAAGGACGACGCCAAGAAGATCAAGGACCAGCTCGTCGCGGCTGGCGCCACCGTCGAGATCAAGTAGTTCTGTACAGGGGCTGCCCTGTTCTTCCGGGAAATCCCGGGCAGCCTGCTGATCGGATGAGCAGGCCGGCGCTCCCTTTGCTGGGGCGCCGGCTTTGCCCATTTGACATTTGCCAAATTTCCCGGCGCCGCCGCGCGTTACTGAAGTTTGCCCCGCCCGAGCAGCCGTCCCCGGAGACCGAATGCCGACGCAGATCCAGAACAATTTCCGCGTGCGGAAGACCTTCGCGAAAATCGCGAAGATCATCGACATTCCCAATCTCATCAACATCCAGAAGCAATCCTACGAGAAGTTCCTCCAGGCCGACATCGCCCCGGAGAAGCGTGAGGACCTTGGCCTTCAGGGTGTCTTCAAGTCCGTCTTCCCGATCCGGGACTTCAACGAGACCTCCTCGCTGGAGTTTGTGAGCTATCACCTGGAGAAGCCGAAGTACGACGTCGATGAGTGCCACCAGCGTGGAATGACCTACTCGGCGCCTATCAAGGTCGTCGTGCGCCTGGTCGTCTGGGACAAGGACGAGGAGACCGGCGCCCAGTCCATCCGCGACGTGAAGGAGCAGGAGGTCTACTTCGGCGAAATCCCGCTGATGACCCAGAACGGTACGTTCATCATCAACGGCACCGAGCGCGTCGTGGTGAGCCAGCTGCACCGCAGCCCGGGTGCGTTCTTCGACCACGACAAGGGCAAGAGCCACTCGTCGGGCAAGCTGCTCTACAACGCCCGCATCATCCCGTACCGCGGCTCGTGGATCGACTTCGAGTTCGACCACAAGGACCTGCTGTACGTGCGCATCGACCGGCGCCGCAAGCTGCCGGCCACCGTGCTCATCCGCGCCCTGGGCGCCGTCGGTGACACGGCGAAGAAGAACCCGCTCGACTTCAAGGGTTCCACCGAGGAGATCCTCAACTACTACTACGCCACCGAGACCATCTACCTGCAGAGCGCCGCGGACTTCGAGAAGTCCGTCGAGCTGGAGCTCCTGCCGGGTCAGCGCGCCACGCGCGACATCAAGACCAAGTCCGGTGAGCTGATCGTCAAGAAGAACCGCAAGTTCACGCGCGCCGCCATCAAGAAGCTCGAAGCGGCGAAGATGACCAAGCTGCCCATCGACGCGGACGAGCTCTTCACCAAGGTGTCCGCCTACGACGTGGTGGACGAGAACACCGGTGAGGTCATCCTCGAGTGCAACGAGGAGGTCTCGCAGGAGAAGGTGGACGAGCTCCTCAAGCGCGACATCAAGGAGTTCAAGGTCCTCTTCATCGACAACCTCAACGTGGGTCCGTACCTGCGTGAGACGTTGATGCTGGACAAGATCGAGTCGCCCGAGCAGGCCATCATGGAGATCTACCGGCGCCTGCGCCCGGGTGATCCCCCGACGCCGGAGACGGCGACGAACCTGTTCAGCAACCTGTTCTTCAACCCGGAGCGCTACGACCTGTCCAAGGTCGGCCGCCTCAAGCTGAACTTCAAGTTCAGCCTCGAGGAGCCCCTGGACGGTCAGATCCTGACCAAGCGCGACATCCTGGAGGTCATCCGCTACCTGATCGACCTGAAGAACGGCAAGGGGACGATCGACGACATCGACCACCTGGGCAACCGCCGCGTCCGCGCGGTGGGCGAGCTGCTGGAGAACCAGTACCGCATCGGCCTCGTCCGCATGGAGCGCGCGATCAAGGAGCGCATGAGCCTCCAGGAGATCGAGACGCTCATGCCGCACGACCTGATCAACGCCAAGCCGGTGACGGCGGTGATCAAGGAGTTCTTCGGGTCCAGCCAGCTGTCGCAGTTCATGGACCAGACGAACCCGCTCTCGGAAGTCACGCACAAGCGCCGTCTGTCCGCGCTCGGGCCTGGCGGCCTCACGCGTGAGCGCGCGGGCTTCGAAGTCCGCGACGTGCATCCGACGCACTACGGCCGCATCTGCCCCATCGAGACGCCGGAAGGCCCGAACATCGGCCTCATCGCGTCGCTGTCGACCTACGCGCGCGTCAACGAGTTCGGCTTCGTGGAGACGCCGTACCGCAAAGTGGACGCGGGCAGCGTGACGGGGGACGTGGCCTTCTACTCGGCGCTGGAGGAGGAGAAGCACACCATCGCCCAGGCGAACGCGGAGACGGACAAGAAGGGCAAGTTCGTCAACGCGCTGGTGCAGAGCCGCCGCAGCGGCGAGTTCGTCCAGGTCAAGGCCGAGGACGTGGACCTGATGGACGTGTCCCCGAACCAGCTGGTGTCGGTGGCCGCCTCCCTCATCCCGTTCCTGGAGAACGACGACGCGAACCGCGCGCTCATGGGCTCCAACATGCAGCGCCAGGCCGTGCCGCTGCTGCGCACGGCGGCGCCGCTCGTGGGCACGGGCATCGAGGCCATCGTGGCCCGCGACTCGGGCGTCACCTGCGTGGCGCGCCGTGACGGCATCGTGGAGTCGGTGGACGCCAGCCGCATCGTGGTGAAGGCGGACTCCAACGCGGCCCTGAGCGACGTGTCCAGCGAGGTGGACATCTACAACCTGCTCAAGTACCAGCGCTCCAACCAGAACACGTGCCTCAACCAGAAGCCCATCATCCGCAAGGGTGACCGGGTGAAGAAGGGCGACGTGATCGCGGACGGTCCGGCCACCGAGACCGGTGAGCTGGCGCTGGGGCAGAACATCGTCGTCGCGTTCATGCCGTGGCAGGGCTACAACTTCGAAGACTCCATCCTGCTCAGCGAGCGCATCCTCAAGGAGGACGTCTTCACGTCCATCCACATCGAGGAGTTCGAGTGCATCGCGCGCGACACCAAGCTGGGCAAGGAGGAGATCACCCGCGACATCCCGAACGTGGGTGAGGAAGCCCTCAAGGACCTGGACGAGAGCGGCATCATCCGCATCGGCGCCGAGGTGAAGCCCGGCGACGTGCTGGTGGGCAAGATCACTCCGAAGGGCGAGACCCAGCTCTCCCCCGAAGAGAAGCTGCTGCGCGCCATCTTCGGTGAGAAGGCCGGCGACGTGCGCGACAGCTCCCTGCGCGTGCCCCCGGGCGTCGTGGGCACCGTCATCAACGCCAAGGTGTTCAGCCGCAAGGGCGTGGAGAAGGACGAGCGCGCCAAGCAGATCGAGTCCATGGAGGAGGCGAAGCTCCTCAAGGACCAGAACGACGAGATCAAGGTCCTCCAGGACTCCGCGTACAGCCGCCTCCGTGGGCTGGTCCGCGGCAAGGAGGTCCAGGGCAAGCTCGTGGACGACAAGGGGAAGATCCTCCTGAAGAAGGGGGACATCCTCAACGACGAGCTGCTGGCCACGGTGCCGTACAAGTACTGGGGCGAGATCTCCGTGGGCGACCCGCTGGACGCGCGCCTGCGCGACATCCTGCGCAGCCTGGAGGATACGAAGGAGGCCGTGAAGCTGGCCTTCGGTGAGAAGATCGCCCGCATCAAGAAGGGCGACGAGCTTCCCCCGGGCGTCATCAAGATGGTGAAGGTGTACGTCGCCATCAAGCGCAAGCTCGCGGTGGGCGACAAGATGGCCGGCCGCCACGGCAACAAGGGCGTCGTGTCCCGCGTCCTCCCCGAGGAGGACATGCCGTACCTGGAGGATGGCCGTCCGGTGGACATCGTCCTCAACCCGCTCGGCGTTCCCAGCCGCATGAACATCGGGCAGATCCTCGAGGTCCACCTGGGCTGGGCCGCGAAGGGCGTGGGCGAGCAGCTGCAGCGCTACATCGACGAGAACTTCAGCGGCGAGCAGCTCAAGAAGCAGCTGAAGACCATCTACGACGACAAGGCCTTCGGCGACTTCGTGGACGGCCTGTCCGACCAGGAGGTCCAGGACCTCTGCCGCCGCCTGAAGAAGGGCATCCACGTGGCGACGCCGGTGTTCGACGGCGCCCGCGAGACGGAGCTGCACGCCCTCTTCGACGAAGGCCGGCTGCCGCGCTCGGGCCAGATGGTGCTCTTCGACGGCCGCACGGGTGAGCCGTTCGACCAGAACGTCACCGTGGGCGTGATGTACATGCTCAAGCTGCACCACCTGGTGGACGAGAAGATCCACGCCCGTTCCATCGGGCCCTACTCGCTCGTCACGCAGCAGCCCCTGGGCGGCAAGGCCCAGTTCGGCGGCCAGCGTCTGGGCGAGATGGAAGTGTGGGCGATGGAGGCCTACGGCGCGGCGTACACGCTGCAGGAGTTCCTCACGGTCAAGTCGGACGACGTGGTGGGCCGCACGCGCATGTACGAGGCGATCGTCAAGGGCGACAACGTCCTGGAGAGCGGCCTGCCCGAGTCGTTCAACGTGCTGCTCAAGGAGCTCCAGTCGCTGGCCCTGGACGTGGAGCTGCTGGAGAGCGCGCCCCCGGAGCGGCAGCGCAGCTTCGGCGGTGACTTCCTGGGTGGCGGCGACGGCGAGGACCGGAAGTCGGGGACCGAGGCCTAGGCCTTTTCAAAGAAGCCGGTGCGCCCGCCTGACCGGCTGGCTGCTTCCTCGTGGAGGGAGCGGCTGGCCGGGCGCAGGGCGGGGGCCCGAAACGTTTGGCGCCCTGAGCGCTCATAAGTTTTCGGAGGCAACGTGAAGGACATTTTCAACTTCTTCGAGAAGCCGAAGGACCCGCTGTCGTTCAACGCCATCCGCATCGCGCTGGCGTCGCCCGACAAGATCCGCCAGTGGTCGCACGGCGAGGTGAAGAAGCCGGAGACGATCAACTACCGCACCTTCAAGCCGGAGCGGGACGGCCTGTTCTGCGCCCGCATCTTCGGGCCGGTGAAGGACTACGAGTGCAACTGCGGCAAGTACAAGCGCATGAAGCACCGTGGCGTCGTGTGCGAGAAGTGCGGCGTGGAGGTCATCCAGTCCAAGGTGCGCCGTGAGCGCCTGGGCCACATCACGCTGGCCACGCCCGTGGCCCACATCTGGTTCCTCAAGTCGCTGCCCAGCCGCATCGGCAACCTGCTCGACATCACCCTCAAGGAGATGGAGAAGGTGCTGTACTGCGAGAGCTACATGGTCATCGACCCGAAGGCGACGCCGCTGCAGCGTGGCGAGCTCGTCTCCGAGGAGAAGATGCACCGGCTCTTCCAGGAACACGGCGAGGACTCGTTCACCGCGGGCATGGGCGGCGAGGCCGTCCGCGAGATGCTCAAGTCCCTGGACGTGGAGAAGCTGTCCGAGGAACTGCGCAAGGACATGCGCGAGACCACCAGCGAGGCGAAGCGGAAGAAGTACGCCAAGCGCCTGAAGGTGGCCGAGGCGTTTCGCGTCTCCGGCAACAAGCCGGAGTGGATGATGCTGGACGTCATCCCGGTCATCCCGCCCGACCTGCGCCCCCTGGTGCCCCTGGACGGCGGCCGCTTCGCGACCTCCGACCTCAACGACCTGTACCGCCGCGTCATCAACCGCAACAACCGCCTCAAGCGGCTGCAGGAGCTGAACGCGCCGGACATCATCATCCGCAACGAGAAGCGGATGCTCCAGGAGGCCGTGGACGCGCTGTTCGACAACGGCCGCCGCGGCAAGACCATCACCGGCCCGAACAAGCGGCCGCTGAAGTCGCTGTCCGACATGCTCAAGGGCAAGCAGGGCCGGTTCCGTCAGAACCTGCTCGGCAAGCGCGTGGACTACTCGGGCCGCTCCGTCATCGTCGTGGGCCCCGAGCTGCGCCTGCACCAGTGCGGCCTGCCGAAGATCATGGCGCTCGAGCTCTTCAAGCCGTTCATCTACAACAAGCTTGAAGAGAAGGGCTACGTCACCACCATCAAGTCCGCGAAGAAGATGGTGGAGAAGGAGCGTCCGGAGGTCTGGGACATCCTCGAGGACGTGATCCGCGAGCACCCGGTGCTCCTCAACCGCGCCCCCACGCTGCACCGCCTGGGCATGCAGGCCTTCGAGCCCGTCCTCATCGAGGGCAAGGCCATCCAGCTGCACCCGCTGGTGTGCGCCGCGTTCAACGCGGACTTCGACGGCGACCAGATGGCCGTGCACGTGCCGCTGTCCATCGAAGCTCAGATGGAAGCGCGCGTGCTGATGATGTCGACGAACAACATCCTCAGCCCCGCGAACGGCAAGCCCATCATCGTCCCGACGCAGGACATGGTGCTCGGCATCTACTACATGACGCGCGCCCGCGAGTTCGCCAACGGCGAAGGCCGCGTGTTCGCGTCGCCGGACGAGGTGCGCGCCGCGTACGACCACGGTGAGGTCCACCTGCAGGCCAAGGTGGTGTGCCGCATCGACGGCAAGCGCAAGGAGACCACGGTCGGCCGCGTGCTGCTGTGGGAAGTCGTGCCGCGCCGCGTGGGCTTCGACGCCATCAACAAGGTGCTCGACAAGAAGTCGCTCGGTAACCTCATCGACCTCTGCTACCGCCTCACGGGCGAGAAGGAGACGGTGCTGCTGGCCGACCGCATCCGCAGCGCGGGCTACTTCCACGCGACCCGCGCCGGTATCTCCATCGCGCTCAAGGACATGATCATCCCTGCGAAGAAGCAGGAGTTCCTGGACTACGCGCGCAAGGAAGTGGCGGAGATCGAGAACCAGTACCTGGAAGGCCTCATCACCGACGGTGAGCGCTACAACAAGGTCATCGATATCTGGGCGGAGATCACCGAGAAGGTCGCCCAGGAGATGATGCAGCAGATCTCCCAGGACGAGGCTTCCGGGGACGTGGACGGCAAGCGCGTGACGCGCAAGCAGCCGTCCTTCAACCCCATCTACATCATGGCCGACTCCGGCGCCCGCGGCAGCGCCCAGCAGATCCGCCAGCTGGCGGGTATGCGCGGCCTGATGGCGAAGCCCTCCGGCGAAATCATCGAGACGCCCATCACGGCCAACTTCCGTGAAGGCCTCTCCGTGCTCCAGTACTTCATCTCCACGCACGGCGCCCGCAAGGGCCTGGCGGACACGGCGCTCAAGACGGCCAACTCCGGTTATCTCACCCGCCGTCTCGTGGACGTGGCGCAGGACGCCATCATCAACGAGTACGACTGCGGCACCATGGACGGTCTGTTTATTGGCGCCCTGGTCGAGGGCGGCGAGATCATCGAGCCCTTGGGTGAGCGCATCCTGGGCCGCGTGGCCCTGGACGACATCCTCGACCCGGTGACGGGCGAGGTGCTGGTGCGCGCCAACGAGGAGATCGACGAGGACCGCGTCCGCCGCATCGAGAACAGCGGTCTGGACAAGGTGAAGATCCGCTCGGTGCTCACCTGCCAGGCCAAGCGCGGCATCTGCGTGGAGTGCTACGGCCGTGACCTGGCGCGTGGCCGCAAGGTGTCCGTGGGCGAGGCCGTCGGCGTCATCGCGGCGCAGTCCATCGGTGAGCCGGGTACGCAGCTGACCATGCGCACCTTCCACATCGGTGGTGCGGCGACCCGTCGCGCGGAGCAGTCCAGCCTGGAGAACCGCTACGCGGGTTCCGTGAAGTTCGCGGGCCTGAACACGGTGCAGAAGGCGGACGGCACGCTGGTGGCCATGAACCGCAACGGCGAGATCGTCGTCGTCGACGAGTCGGGCCGCGAGCGCGAGCGCTACCAGATCATCTACGGCGCCCGCATCCTGGTGAAGGAGAACCAGAAGCTGGAGCCGGGCGTGCTCCTGGCCGAGTGGGACCCGTTCGCGATTCCCCTGCTCACGGAAGTGGGCGGTGTCGTGCGCTACGAGGACATCATCGAAGGCGTGACGATGTCCGAGACGCTCGACGAGGTGACGGGCCTGTCGCGCAAGACGGTCATCGAGTCCAAGGACCCGGAGGCGCGTCCGCGCGTCACCATCCGCGACGCGGCCGGCAACGTGAAGGACCTGCCGTCCTCCCGCAACCAGGCGAGCTACTTCCTGCCCCAGGGCGCGATCATCACGGTCAACGACCAGGATGAGATCTCCGCGGGTGAAGTCATCGCCAAGGTGCCTCGCGAGACCACGAAGACCAAGGACATCACGGGCGGTCTGCCCCGCGTGGCCGAGCTCTTCGAGGCGCGCAAGCCCAAGGACGCGGCGGCGATCGCGGAGATCGACGGCGTGGTGTCCTTCGGCAAGGACACCAAGGGCAAGCGCAAGCTCATCATCACCCCCGAGGTGAGCGGCGAGCAGCGCGCGGATCTGGCCAAGGAGTACCTGATCTCCAAGGGCAAGAGCATCAACGTCCACTCCGGCGACCGCGTGAAGGCCGGCGAGGCGATGATGGACGGCGCGGCCAACCCGCACGACATCCTCAAGGTGCTGGGCGAGAAGGAACTCGCGCGCTACCTGGTGGACGAAGTGCAGGAGGTCTACCGACTGCAGGGCGTGAAGATCAACGACAAGCACATCGAGACGATCGTCCGGCAGATGCTGCGCCGGGTGCGCGTCACCGACGTGGGCGACACCAACTTCCTGGTCGACGAGCAGGTCGAGAAGTGGGTGTTCGAGGAGGAGAACGAGAAGGTCATGTCCGAAGGGAAGCGCCCGGCCGTGGGCGAGCCCCTGCTGCTCGGCATCACCAAGGCGTCGCTCTCCACCGAGTCGTTCATCTCCTCGGCGTCGTTCCAGGAGACCACGAAGGTGCTCACCGAGGCCGCCATCAACGGCAAGGTGGACTACCTGCGCGGCCTCAAGGAGAACGTCATCATGGGCCGGCTCATCCCCGCCGGCACGGGCCTGCCGAACTACAAGCACCTCGACATCGAGGTGGAGAGCCCCACGGACGAGGTCAACGAGATGGAGGCCGCCCTGGCCGCCACCCACGGCGACACCGGCCCGCTGGCCCCTCCGCCGTCGCGGCCGGACACCCGGTCCACCGACGTCGCCTAGTCATTCCCCGAAGCGTCCCTGACGCTTCGTGAGTCAGCCGCCGTCCTGGTGTCATGCCGGGGCGGCGGCTTTCTTGTTTCGCACAGTTCGCACTTGTTGCCTTGACACCATGTCGCGGTGCGTTATGTTGACGCATCACGTTATCAAACCCGGATCAGCCGGGGGGGAGCACGACATGGCGACGACGAGTGCGAAGGCAGCGGACAAGGCGGGCGTGACGCAGAACGTGGAGGCCTTCCTGAAGGGGCGGTTCTCCGAGGCGCACAAGCGGTTCCAGGGCCTGGAAGGGGAGGCGAACAAGGCCTTCCGTGCGCTGGAGACGCGGAGCCAGGTGGCGGCGAAGGAGGTCCAGGCCCTCTGGACGAAGGTGCAGGCCGGTGAGCTGCGCGCCGACCCCCGCGTTCAGGAGCTGACCAAGAAGGTGGACGAGGCGGGTGTGGAGCTGCGCAAGCGGCTGGACGGGCTCCAGGCGAAGGTCGTGGAGGCGGTGGGAGTTGCCAGCCAGTCCCAGGTGCAGCAGATCACCCAGGAGCTGGGCCGCCTGTCGAAGAAGCTGGATGTGCTCCTGAAGCCCACCCGGCGCGCCCACCCTTCGACCAAGAATTCCGGCGGCGCGGCGTCTTCTCCGCGCGCCTGAGCAGCGTTTTCATCACCCACGGGGTGTGCTTAGGTCGCAGACCCCTTTGAATGCCCTGGGTTCCTTCCAAGCGAAGGGCCCGGGCACTCCCGGAGCGACTTCATGGACAACAACACCGAGGCCCCCCGAGAGAAGCCTTCCGTGGCGGAGGCGTTCGAGCGGATCTGGAGCCAGGCGCTCCTGGCCGTGAACACGGCCGAGGAAGAGGCTTCCCGCGCCGTGCAGCGCGTGGCGTCCGTCGCGGGCTGGAGCCAGGACGAGGTGAAACGTCAGGCCCGCGAGTTCGCGGAGCGCCTGACGGGGCACCGCAAGGACCTGGAGCACAACGTGGAGGAGCGGGTCCGCACGGCCCTGACCCTCCTGAAGCTGCCGCGCCGCGAGGAGTTGCAGGCCTTCGGTGCCCGCCTGGAGCGTCTGAACGAACGCATCCAGGCCCTGGAGCACCGTAAGTGAGTGGCCCCGCCGCCTCGGGCGGCAGGTCGCTGGGAACGCGGTTCTTCGCGGGGCTGCATGCCCTGAGCAGCGGGTGCTCCCGGCTCCCGTTGCTCGCGGGTGTGGCGCTCGTGGTGTCCGCGCGGGTGGTGCCCCTCCTGGAGGAGCCCGCCCCCCAGTCCATGGTCCCCGAGCTGGTGGCGCAGGAGGCCGTCTCCGAGGAGGCGGCGCTCATCGACGCCGTGCTGGCCAAGCGCGCCCCGGACCTGGGGCTCACGCTGCGCCGGCGTCTGGGGCAGGCCATCGACGAGGAGTCGCGCCGCACGGGGTATGACCCGCTGCTGGTGCTGGCCCTCATCGACGTGGAGTCCGACTTCGAGGAGGAATCCGTCTCCGAGAAGGGCGCCCGGGGCCTGATGCAGATCAAGCCCAGCACGCTGCACTTCCTGGCGGAGAAGGAAGGCCTGAAGCTGTCGCGCGAGGAAGTGGTGGCGGACCCCGCCGTCTGCGTGCGCCTGGGCATCCGCTACCTGCGCAACCTGCAGGGCCGCTTCGGCGGCGATCTGGACCTGGCGCTGATGGCCTACAACGCGGGCCCCACGCGCATCCGGGACGCGATGAAGGCCGGGGAGCTGGAGAAGTTCCGCCGCTATCCCCGGGCCGTGCGGCGCGACTTCCGCCGCTTCCGCGAAGGCCACGGTCTGGGCGGGGACTGGGCCCTGGCGCAGCGCGAGCCGCCTCCGCCGACGCCCGACGAGACGCCGACCGCGGCGCCCTGAAGGGCCCCAGCGGTCCGATTGGAAGACGGGCCCCCGGGTGAATGTTCGGGGCGGCGGAGCGCTCCAAGAGGCGCCGTCCCCGCCTTGTTCCGCTCCCCCGGGTGCGCTAAGTCGTTGCAAGCCCCCGGGACTGTTGAGGATTCCCAGGAGGAATGCCCCCCATGCCCCGCCCGTCCGCCCGCATTGCCATCACCGTCGCGGCCTCGCTCGTTCCCATGCTGGCCCTCGCCGGTTCGGTCTTCCTGAACGGCGTGAAGATCGACGGTGTGACGAACACGCGCTTCGAGAAGGCCACTGTCCGCATCGACGCGGAGGGGAACGTCCACATCGACGCGCCGGGGTACGCCGCCCGCGTGACGACCGTGACGCCCACGCCCGCGACGCCTTCCACCGCCACTCCGCCTGCCGCCACGCCCCCGGACGCGGGCGTCGTCGCGCAGGCTCCCGGGCCGGCTGCCCCCGCCGCGCCTCCGTCCGTGCCGGGTCGCATCACCCAGCGCTACTGGCTGGTGACGGAGCAGACGACGCCGGGCATGACGGACTTCGACATCGACGTGTACGTGAACTCGCGCTGGCTGCGTCGTTTGCGCAACAACGAGGATCAGGTGGTGGTGGACATCACCAGTCAGTTGCGTCCCGGCGCGAACGCGGTGACGCTGATTGCCCGCAAGCAGGCCACGGGGAACCGCCGCAGCACTTCGCCCGCGAACGTCTTCAAGGTGATCATCGGCGAGGGCAACGAGGGCGGCGGCAACGTGATGATTGACACGCCCCTCATCCGCTTCCAGAAGACGGCTGCGGACGCGCAGGACGCGACCGAGGAGTTCACCCTCACCACCCGCTAGGGTGCGCGGGAAGGGAGACGACGGTGTTCACCATCGACGAGCGCTACCGGGGCCTCCCCGCGAATCGCGACCAGGTGCTCGCGCTGCACCTGTCCCTCAACGCGCCGCACGTGGCGATTCCCGGCAAGCAGGCCGGGCCCGCGCAGGCCTTCGTGGTGGGGCTGCGCGGCGGGCAGGGCGCGGGCGTCTTCGTGTACCTGTACCTCGTGGAAGCGGGGGACTGCGCGGTGTACGTGTCCGGCCGGCGCATCCAGTCCGCGGACGAGCTGCGCGAGGACGAGGACGACGCGCTCGCGTTCGTGGAGTCGCTGGGCTTCATGATGGACAACGCGAACTGGCGTGCCGCGGCGCCCGCGCAGCAGGACGAGTGGCTCAAGACGCTGCCGGTGTTCTTCCGGGAGCCCACGCTCGTGCCCGCCGTGAAGGCCCGCGCCGAAGAGAAGCGCAACGTCGCCACCACCCTGGGCCGCTTCCTGGCCGCGTTCTGACCCTCCACCCCGGATTGGCACCCATGTCCCGCATCACTTCCTCCTGCTTCCTCGCGTTCGCGCTCGCGTCGGCGGGCTGCGCGCACGTCCCCACGGAGAAGGAGCGCCGGAGCTCGGAGATCCACTACGACCTGGGCATCCAGGCCCAGCAGCACGGCCATGTGCAGGACGCGCTCGCGGAGTACCAGAAGGCGCTGGAGCAGAACCCGGACAACCCGGAGGCCCACAACGCGGTGGGGCTCCTGCTGCACCTGTCCTTCCGGCGGCTCGACGAGGCGTCGTCCCATTACGAGCAGGCGCTGAAGCTGCGGCCGTCCTTCTCCGACGCGCGCACCAACCTGGGCAACCTGCGCCTGGACCAGGGCCGCTACGACGACGCCATCAAGCTGTACGAGGAGTCGCTCAACGACATGCAGTACCGCTACGGCTTCTCCGCGCAGAACAACATGGGCTGGGCCCTCTACAAGAAGGGCGACACGGTGAACGCGCTGCAGAACATCAAGGCGGCCATCACCACCAACCCGGACTTCTGCCTGGGCTACAAGAACCTGGGTATCATCTACGACGAGACGGGCAAGACGGAGGAGGCGTGCCGGCAGTTCGCGCACTACCGTGAGAAGTGCCCGGACGTGGCGGAGGCCTACCAGCGCGAAGGCGTTTGCCAGGCGAAGCTCGGGCGGGTGGACGAGGCGAAGGCTGCGTTCGCGGGCTGCGAGTCCAAGGCCCAGCCCAACGAGCAGGTGCTCAAGGACGACTGCCGCTCACTGCTGGACCACCTCTAGGCGCGGGGGCCCCGAAAGACCGTGGACCACGTCGACTTCGGCAAATACCTCAGCCAGCAGCGCGAGCTTCGCGGCCTGTCGCGCGAGGACGTCTCCCGGGAGACGAAGATTCCCCCCAGCCTCGTCGCGGCGCTGGAGGCGGGGCAGGTGGAGCGGCTGCCCGAGCGCGTGTTCGTGCTGAACTACATCCGCGCGTACGCGCAGGTCATCGGCCTGTCGCCGGAGGAAGCGGCGCTGCGCTACGAGGAGGTGGACCGGGCCGTGCCCGCGCCTTCGCCGGTGCAGCTCGAGAAGGAGCGGCGCAAGCGGGCGTACATCATCCTGGCCGTGCTGCTGGCGGTCCTGCTCCTGGGCGCGGCCCTGTTCCTGGTGCTGTCCGGGAAGCTTCCGCCCCCCACGGCGCGTTGAAGAGGGGTTATGGAGCGGTACGCCGACGACGCGTTCGTGCTGTCCACGGTCGACTATGGTGAGTCCGACCGGATGGTGACGTTGCTGACGCGCGAGCACGGCAAGCTGACCGCGTTCGCCGCGGGAGCGCGCAAGAGCAAGCGCCGGTTCGCGGGGGCGCTGGAGCCGTTCATGCGGCTGCGCGTGCAGCTCGTGGAGACGCGCGGCAGCACGGTGCGGTTGGACTCGGCGGACATCGTTGCGGGCTTCTACGCCGCGCGCGAGGACCTGTCGCTCATCGCCCGGGCGCTGTACGCGGTGGAGCTGTGCCGCGAGCTCACGCGCGACCATGAGCCGCACCCGGAGCTGTTCGAGCTGGTGGAGGGCTACCTGCACCGGCTGGACGCGAAGGAGGCCGGGCCCACGTCGTTGCTTGCGTTCGAGCTGGCGGCGCTGGCGCAGGCTGGCTTGATGCCGCGCTTCGACTCCTGCTCCCTGTGTGGCGGCCAGCCCGGTGAGCGGCCCCGGTTCGATCAAGGCCACGGTGGCGCGGTGTGCGAGCCGTGTGGCGGACGCGCGCGTGATTCCGTGGCGGTGCCGGTGGCGCTGCTGTCCGGCCTGCGGTCGCTCCAGGAAGGCGCGCGCACGCCGCTGCCTCCGGACCTTCGCGCTCGGGCGCGGGGACTGCTCAACGTCTTCATCGCGCACCACCTGGGCCGCAAGCTCAAGAGCGTGGACTTCATGGCGCAGGTGGGCCTGGACTGACGACTGTCAGCGCGCGGTCCCGAGGGGGCAGTGTCATGCACGAGGCCGGACCGCTGGACGTGGTGTGTGTCGGCGAGACGCTGGTGGACTTCCTTCCCGTGTCGGGCGGCGCCACGCGCGTGCGAGACGTGGAGGCCTGGAAGCCATCGCCGGGGGGCTCGCCGGCCAACGTCTCCGTGGGGCTTGCGCGGCTGGGCTTGCGCTCGGCGATGGTGGGCGTGGTGGGCTCCGACGAGTTCGGTCACTTCCTGCGCGACCGGCTGGCGGCGGACGGCGTGGACGTCAGCCGCCTGCGCCAGGTGGACCACGCCCGCACGGGCCTGCTGTTCGTCTCGTTGGATGCGCACGGCGAGCGCAGCTTCACGTACTTCCGGACGCGTTCGGCGGAGTTCCTGCTGGATGACTCGGACGTGGATGGCGACTTCGTGCGCCGTGCGAAGGCGCTGCACTGTGGCTCCAACTCCCTGCTCCTGCCGGAGGCGCGCGAGGCGATGGTGCGCATGCTCACCCTGGCGCGTGAGGCCGGGATGCTGGTGAGCTGTGATCCGAACCTGCGGTTGCACGTGTGGGAACGGCCGGAGGAGCTGCGCGTCCTCCTGGGCCGCATGCTGCCGCTGTGCACGGTGGTGAAGCTGTCCGAGGAGGAGATCCACTTCGCGACCGGCGAGCACTCGCCCGAGGCGGCTTTGCACGTCCTGGCCGCTCGGGGCGTGCGGCTGCCCGTGGTGACGCTGGGCCCTCGCGGCGCGGTGTTCCTCTGGCAGGGGGAGGTCCTCTCCGTACCCGCTCCCCAGGTGACGGTGGTGGACACGACGGGCGCTGGGGACGGCTTCGTGTCCGCGATGTTGACCGGGCTGGTGCGGTGGTACGGCGACGCGCGCTCGCTGGAAGGGGCGACGCGCGAGGACCTGGTCGCGCTGATGACCTTCGCCGCGGCCGTGGGGGCTCGGGTCGTGACGAAGCTGGGCGCGGTCGCGGCGCTCCCGTTGGCGTCCGAGGTCGAGGGGCTGCTGCCCACGCGGCCTTCCATGGCCGACGCCGCGCGACGCATCGCGCGCTGACGGGAAGCGCCGTGCCGGGTCAGGCTCGCGTGCTTCGCTGCGTCCGCCGTGGCCCACCATCCCACGCAGGAGGGACCGATGAGTGACACCCGAGAGACCTCTTCCTCCACCCCGTCGCGGGTCCGGGGATTGGAGCAGATCGACCGGCTGTCCGTGCCCCTGCCGCACGGCACGGAGGTCACGACGCGCGTGGAGCGCGTGGCGTCCGCGGGGCGCCGGATTCCGCAGGGCGTGGTTGGCCGCGTGGTGCGCGCGCATGACGGCGGCTTCGACGTGCAGATCGTCGGCGTGGGCGAGGTGTGGTTCGCGCGCGATGAGCTGGTCCCCCGGCGCGCGGGACAGGTGCAGTTCGCCCAGCGTCGCGAGGCGGCCTGGGGCGCTCTGCGGCCCTGCGTCGTGCTGGAGACGCGCGTGGGCAGTCACGCGTGGGGGCTCGCGGACGAGCGCTCCGACGTGGACGTTCGCGGTGTCTTCGCGCTGCCCCTGCCGTGGACGCTGGGCCTGGGGCAGCCGCCGCAGGACCTGGTGAGCGCGGATGGCAGCACCACGTACTGGGAGGTCCGCAAGACGGTGGAGCAGGCGCTGCGCGCGGATCCGAACACGCTGGAGACCCTCTTCGTCCCTGGCGCGACGGCGGTGGACGAGCTGGGCACGTGGGTGCTGGAGGCGCGCGAGGCGTTCGTCTCCAAGGCCATCTTCGGCAGCTTCGGACGCTACGCCATGAGCCAGCTCGACAAGCTCACCCGTAGCCAGCGGCTGGCCGAGCACCGCGACCTGCTCCTCGCGTGGCTGTGCGAGGAGCCCACGCCGGACCTGGACGAGGTGGCCCGGCGTCTGGCCGCCGTGTCGCCCCGCGCCGCGCCCACGCCCGAGGACGGGGTGCTCGCGGCGAAGACGTATGTCAAGCAGCTCTACCGCTCGCTCTGGGATCAGGGGCTGCTCGCGGCGAACGACTTCGCGGCGCTCACGGCGTACGCGCGCGGCGGTGGCCAGCGTCCGCCGTCCGCTCGGGAGCTGCGGCCGAAGAACGCCTACAACCTGCTGCGGCTGGTGGCGCTGGCGACGGGGTGGTTGCGCGACGGCGTGCCGACCTTCGAGGCGACGGGGGCGCTGAAGGCGCGGCTGCTCGACATCAAGGGCGGACAGGTGCCTCTGGAGGACGTGCTGCGCGACGCCGAGGCGATGGCGCCGGGGCTGGAGGCCGCGCACCGCGAGAGCCGGCTGCCGGAGCACCCGGACTACGCCCGCGCGGACCGGCTGCTGCGGCGGGTAGGGGACGAGGTGGCTCGGCGCTGGGTCTTGAAGACGCCGGGACCGCTGGGCCGCGATGCGCCGGAAGCCCCGGCACTGGAAGGAGGGACGGAATGAAGGGCAAGGTGACGGACCATCAGGAGCGGATGGCGGACCGCGTGCTGGACGCCGAGTCCCTCCAGCGCGAGCACCTGGTCATCTCACTGTCCGGCGCGCATGCGTACGGCTTCCCGTCGCACGACAGTGACCTGGACCTCAAGGCCATCCACATCGCGCCCACCGCCGCGCTCCTCGGTCTCCAGCCCCGGCACGTGCCGGCGGAGCGGCTGGAAGTGCTGGAGGGCGTGGAGGTGGACTACTCGTCCAACGAGCTGCAGCCCGTGCTGCTGGGCATTCTCCAGGGCAACGGCAACTACATCGAGCGGGTGCTGGGCGCCATCACCGTGCGGGCCCTGCCGGAGCTGGAGACGCTGCGACCGCGGGTTCGCGCCGTGCTGTCGCGGCGCATCCACCGGCACTACCGCGGCTTCGCGCAGGGGCAGCTCCGCGAGTGGGAGAAGAGCGGCTTCCGCTCCGTGAAGAAGCTGCTGTACGTCCTGCGCACCACGCTCACCGGAACGCATGCGCTGCGCACGGGCGAGGTGGAGACGGACGTCACCGCGCTGCTGGAGCCGTATGGCTTTGGCGAGGCCCACGCGCTGGTGGAGCGCAAGCGGCGCGGCGAGCGCATCGAGTTGACCGACGCGCTCAGCGAACAGTGGCAGCGGGAGGTGGCGCGCGCCTTCGCGGTGCTCGAGGCGGCGGACGCGGCCTCCATGTTGCCCCTGGAGCCACAGCCGGCGGCCGTGGCCGCGCTCGAGGGCTGGATGCTCGACGTGCGGCGACAGCGGTTCGGCGCCTAAGCCGCTTTCCCGGGGCTCCTGGCTCCGGGGGGCGAGCCGTCTGCAAAGACGATCATCGACCTGGGAGGGTTCGGCGGGTAACATCCGCCCCGCCATGAGCATGCAGGGTGGCGCCGGAGAAGATCCCGACCGGGGGCGGCGCATCGGAAAGTACGAGATCCTCACCCGCCTTTCGATGGGAGGGATGGCGGAGCTGTTCCTCGCGTTCACCTCCGGCCCCGGTGGCTTCCGCAAGTTCGTGGCGGTGAAGCAGATCCTCCCCGACATCAAGAAGGACGACCAGTTCGTCAAGATGTTCCTGGACGAGGCGCGCATCACCGCGGCCTTCTCGCACGCGAACATCGGACAGGTTTTCGACCTGGGGGAGGAGGACGGCGAGCTGTACCTCGCCATGGAGTTCCTGCCCGGCCAGAACCTGGAGCAGGTGGTGAAGATGGCGGAGCGGCGCAAGTACGCGCTGCCGCTGGGCTTCTGCGCGCGCGTCATCCGCGACACGTGCCTGGGCCTGCACTACGCCCACCACTTCATGGATCCGTCGGGCCGCCCCGTGGCGGTGGTGCACCGCGACGTGTCGCCGAAGAACGTGATGCTCACCTACGACGGCGTCGTGAAGGTGATCGACTTCGGCATCGCCAAGGCGCGCGGCAAGCTGGGCCGCACCCAGGTCGGCACCGTGAAGGGGACCAGCGGCTACATGTCCCCGGAGCAGGTGCGCAACAAGGACCTGGATGGCCGCAGCGACCAGTTCTCCACGGGCGTGATGTTCCACGAACTGCTGGCCGGTCAGCGCCTGTTCAACGCGCCGGGCGAGGCGGCCGTGATGATGCAGATCGTGGACGGGGAGATCCCCGCGCCGCGCTCGCTCAACCCGGCCGTGCCGGAGGCCCTGGAAGCGGTGGTGCTCAAGGCGCTGTCGCGCGACGCGGCCCAGCGCTTCGGCACCTGCCGGGAGATGGCGCGCGCCATCGAGGCCACGCTGGGCGCCGAGCTGTTCGACGAAGACCAGCTGACCGCCGTCATGGGCGAGCTCTTCGAGGAGAAGCGCCAGAAGACGCGCACCCTCCTGGAGCTGGCCAGCCGCGCCGAGGACGCCCGCGTCAGCGAGGCCGCCGGCGCGCTCCAGGCGGAGGAGGGCACGGATCAAGCCGCCTCCGCGGCCACCGCGCAGGTGAAGTCGCCGCACGCGGAAGCCCCGCAGCCGGACGTCGCCGCGTCCTTCAAGCCCACGCCCGTCCGCCGCGCCGCGGCCGAGTCCGCGACGCCCGCACCGCGCGCGACCCCGCGCTCCACCGCGGAAGCCCCAGAGGCCCGCGCCTCCCGCGTCAACACGCCGGCCGTGACTCCGCGAGCCCAACGGCCCGCGGGTTCGGACGCGGCGCCCATTCCCCGGGTCATCCGTCCTCCCGCGGACGCCGTGCGGCCCTCCAGGGCACGCCCCACCGCGCGGCCCGAACCCGCCGAAGCCCGGAGCGCGCCCCCGGCGGACTCGCTGATGGACCCGCCCAGCGATCTCCAGACGCAGCGCTTCCGGACGCGTCCGGCGCGGGGCACCGCACGTCCGTCCCGCCAGGCGGAGGAGGAGGTGGCCGAAGCGCCTCCCTCGGCCACGCCTGCCCGCGAGGGCTCCGGCTGGGGCATGCGGCTGCTGCTGCTGCTCATCCTGGGGGGCGTGGGCTACCTGGCGACGCTCGAACCCGTGCGCCGCGTGTTCATGCCCGCGTACGACTCCGCGAAGCAGTGGGTGAAGGCGGAGCTGGATCCGGCCCCGCCCGTGGACCCCGCCGCGAGCGGGCAGTGGCCGCCGAAGCCCTCCGGTCCTCCGCCGGGCTTCGCGCAGAAGACCGAAACCCCGGCGCCCGAGAAGTCGCCGGAGGTGGAGCCGACTCCGCCCGAGCCCGTGGTGGAGGCGACGCCCGCCGACACGAAGAAGACGCCCGCGGGGAAGGGGGGCCGCAAGACGAAGCCGGCCCCCAGCGCTCCGGCCGCCACTCCCACCACGCCCGTGGTGGCGGCGACGGCCGAGCCGCGCCCCGCGAAGCCCGAGCCGTCGGAGCGGGCCCCGGAGCCCGTCACCACCGTCACGCAGGCCGAGAACCCGGAGGTGCTGGACACCTCCACCTCGAAGGGCGCGGCGAAGGCGGGCCTGGGGTGGCTGACGCTTTACACGGTGCCAAAGAACGCGGCGGTGTTCGACGGCGCCACGCAGCTGGGCACGTCCCCGCTGATCAAGTTCCCCCTGCCCATCGGGACGTACCGGCTGCGCGTGGTGGACCCGCAGGACCCCGGCGGAACGAGCAAGCTGTTGTCCGCTCCCATTCGTCCGGGCGAGGTGACGAAGCTGCAGATTCGACTGGTCGACCTCCCGGCCTACGCGGACTGACAGCCGTCCTTGACGCTCCTGGACCCCCTCACTAGGGTCCGCCGCGTTCCGCCTCCGCCTTCGACGCACTGCGAGAAGGACTCGCCATCATGTATTTCCAGGACCTCATCCTCACGCTCCAGAAGCACTGGGCCGACCAGGGATGCATCGTCACCCAGTCGTACGACACGGAAGTCGGCGCGGGCACGATGGCCCCCTACACGTTCCTGCACGCGCTCGGTCCCGAGCCCTGGAACGTCGCCTACGTGCAGCCCTCGCGACGCCCCGCCGACGGCCGCTTCGGTGAGAACCCGAACCGGCTGTTCCAGCACCACCAGTTCCAGGTCATCCTCAAGCCCGCGCCCAAGAACGTCCAGGAGCTGTACCTGGAGTCGCTGCGGAAGGTTGGCCTGGATCCGCTGGAGCACGACATCCGCTTCGTGGAGGACGACTGGGAGTCGCCCACGCTGGGGGCCTGGGGCCTGGGCTGGGAGGTGTGGTGCGATGGCGAGGAGGTGACGCAGTTCACCTACTTCCAGCAGTGCGGCGGCTTCGACTGCCGCCCCGTGGCCGCGGAGCTGACGTACGGCCTGGAGCGCCTGGCCAGGTACCTCCAGAACGTGGAGAGCGTCTTCGACATCGAGTGGGTCAAGGGCGTGAAGTACCGCGAGGTCTTCCACGCGAACGAGGTGGAGATGAGCAAGTACGCCCTCCACGAGTCCGACCCGCAGATGCTCTTCACGCTGTTCGACGCGTACGAGAAGGAGTGCAAGCGGCTCATCGAGCGCCACCTGCCGCTGCCCGCGTACGACTACGCGCTGAAGTGCTCGCACACGTTCAACCTGCTGGACGCGCGCGGCGCCATCTCCGTCACCGAGCGCGCCAACTTCATCAAGCGCGTGCGTGACAACGCGCGCCTGTGCGCGGAGGGATACCTCCAGATGCGCGAGCGGCTGGGCTACCCGCTGACGAAGACGCCGTGGACGGTGGGCGAGCAGCCGGCGGTGCTGGAGGGCAAGCCCGCCAGCGACTACTGGAAGACGGTGCAGCTCAACAAGCCGGTGGAGAAGAAGGAGAAGGCGGAGGTGTCCCGTGGCGCGTGATCTGCTGCTGGAGGTCGGCGCCGAGGAGATCCCGGCGTCGTTCATCGTGCCCGCGCTGGAGGACCTGAAGCGCGTGCTCACCGAGCGCATGGCCGACGCCCGCCTGAAGCACGGCGAGGTGCGCACGTTCGGAACGCCGCGCCGGCTGGCCATCTGGGTCCGCGACGTGGCGGACGCGGGAGAGGACATCACGAAGGAGGTGCTGGGGCCCAGCGCCAAGGCCGCCTTCGACGCGCAGGGCAAGCCCACCAAGGCGGCGGAGAAGTTCGCCGAGGGGCTCAAGCTGACCGTGGACGCGCTCGGCCGCACGACGACGGCCAAGGGCGAGTACGTGTCGGCGCGCGTGGAGGAGAAGGGACGCCCGGCGGACGCCATCCTCCAGGATGCGCTGCACGCCGCGGTGCACGGCATCAACTTCAAGAAGTCCATGCGCTGGGGGGACGTGGACACGTCCTTCGCGCGCCCGGTGCAGTGGCTGGTGGCGCTGCTGGGTGACACGGAGCTGGCGGTGGTGCTCGGCGACGTGAAGAGCGGACGGACGACCTACGGCCACCGCTTCCTCGCGCCGGGGCCCATCCCGCTGAAGGCGCCCGCGGACTACGAGTCCACGCTGGAGAAGGCGCACGTGCTGGCGGACCTCGGCAAGCGCCGCGCGTCGCTCGTGGAGAAGCTGCACGCCGCGGCGAAGGGCGCCGGCGGGCAGCTCATGGAGGACGAGGGACTGGTGGACCAGGTGACGAACCTGGTGGAGCTGCCGAACCCCGTGGTGGGCAGCTTCGACCCGCGCCACCTGGACCTGCCGCCGGAGGTGCTGGTGCAGGAGATGAAGAGCCACCAGCGCTACTTCTCGCTGCTGGACGCGCAGGGGAAGCTGCTGCCGCGCTTCATCGCCGTGTCCAACACGCCGGTGCGCGACGCGCAGCTGTCCCTGCGTGGGTACGAGCGCGTGCTGCGCGCGCGGCTCGCGGACGGGCGCTTCTTCTTCGACGAGGACCGCCGCACGCCGCTGGCCGACCGCGTGGAGAAGCTGGGCCGCGTGGTGTGGCAGGGCCAGCTGGGCACGTACCTGGAGAAGGTGGAGCGCTTCCGTGCGCTGGCGGGCTTCCTGGCCCAGGCCACGGGCAGGGCAGGGGAGGCGGCCACGGTGGAGCGCGCCGCCACGCTGTCCAAGGCGGACCTCGTCACCGGCATGGTGGGCGAGTTCCCGGAGCTCCAGGGCGTGATGGGCCGCGAGTACGCGAAGGCGGGCGGCGAGCCCGACGCGGTGGCGCTGGCCATCTTCGAGCACTACCTGCCCCGCGGCGCCGAGGACGCGCTGCCGTCGCAGGACGCGGGCGCGCTCATCGGCCTGGCGGACCGGCTGGACTCGCTGTGCGGCATCTTCGCCATTGGCAAGGCGCCGTCGGGCGCGGCGGATCCGTTCGCGCTGCGCCGCGCGTGCCTGTCCATCATCCGCATCGTGCTGGGGCGCGGCTACCGCTTCAGCCTTTCGGCCGCGGTAGACGAGGCGCTGCGCCTCCTGGCCCCGAAGCTGGCGAACGTGAAGCGCAAGCCGGGCGAGGCGGCCCCGCGTGAGCAGGTGCTGGAGTTCTTCCGCGGCCGCCTCAAGGCGCTGTGGGGCGAGCAGCACCGCACGGACGTCGTGGAGGCCGTGCTGGCCGTGGGCTTCGACGACCTCGTCGCGGCGAAGAAGCGCCTGGAGGCCCTGAGCCTGCTCGTGGGCCACTCGGACTTCCAGCCGCTGGCGGCGGCGTTCAAGCGCGTGGTCAACATCGTGGAGAAGCAGGGCAAGGACGTGGCGGGCGGGCAGACCAACCCGCAGCGCTTCACGGACGAGCCGGAGAAGAACCTCCACACCGCCTTCACCCAGGCCCGCGACAAGGTGGGCGAGCGCGTGCGCGCGGACGACTTCGCCGGGGCGCTCAAGGAGATCACCGGCCTGAAGCCCGCCGTGGACACCTTCTTCGACAAGGTGATGGTGATGGCCGAGGACAAGGACCTGCGGGAGAACCGCATCCGGTTCCTCACGGAGATTGGCGCCCTGTTCAACCAGGTGGCGGACTTTTCCAAGATCCAGGCCGAAACCGCTGCGGCGGCCTGAGGCCCGGTCGCCCGTTCACCGCTGGCGCGTGCCCGCTTTCCCGCCAGGGGAGCGGCGCACGCCGTCCGTGCGGGGGGGAGGGATGTCGGGAGGAGGGCGGCCGGGAATAGTGACAGCCCTATTCAGTTGCCCGGCGCAGGGCGTCGTTCCTACACTCCGCCCCCCTCTGATGCGCCTCCATTTCCTGACCCCCGCGCTGCTGCTCCTCGGAGCGTGTTCGCTCGAATCCGATCCGAACCCGCCTCCATCCACCCGCTTCGTGTACCCCAGCGGGGTGGCGTTCTGGCGCCCTCCGACGGCGGGAGGGCCCTCGGCGAGCAACGGCTATCTCTTCGTCGCGAACGCCAACTTCGACAACTGCTACGACTCCGGTTCGGTCGTGGCACTGAACCTGGACGCACTGAGCACGCAGGTGGACGGGCAGCCGGTGACGGTGCCCCACCTGGGCAGTGTGCTCCCGGAGTCCGCGCTCGCCTTCGAGGACCTGGCGTCCGCGGACGAGTCGCTCGTGCAGATCCGCAGCTTCGCGGGTGAGCTGGGCCTGTGGGTGAACCCGGCCAGCGGGCTGCCGCGCCTGTTCGTGCCGTCGCGCGCGGAGGGCAACGACCTGCACGCGGTGGACGTGAGCCTGGATGGCAACGGCGCGCCGGTGCTCAACTGCGTGCAGGGCGGCGTGGACTGCCGCGACGGCGCGCTGTCGCTCACCGACGACATCCCGGCGTCCTTGAGCGAGGCGGGCCGGCCGGGCCTGCCCCGTGCCCCGTCGCCCATCGGCGTGACGGTGGATGCGGCGAGCGGCACGCTGTACGTGACGCACTCCGAGGCGGCGGACTCGCCCGCGAAGTCCAGCACCAACTTCGAGAACTACCTGGCCACGGTGAAGCTGGACAACCCCACGCGCGACACGCTGGGCTTCATCCCGCTGTCGCCCGACGGCTACCTCTACGGCGGCTCGGACTCCGTGACGGTGGGCGCAGGCTACCTCTACGTGACGGGCCGCAACTTCGTGGCCGGCATCAACGGCACGGTGGCCGCCAACTTCGTGCTGCGGCTGGTGGACAAGAACGAGCCCGGCATCATCCTGGAGCCCGCACTGCAGTCGGTCTTCAGCATCCGCGAGGCGCGCGCGGCGCGCGTGGTGCCCCGGCCGGTGACGGCGGCGGAGCGGGCGGCGCGTCCGAACTTCGTGCGCGAGCGGCTCTACATGCTGGCGCGCGGCCCGGACACGCTGCTCACCCTCGACTTCGAATACGACGCGGTGCCGGGCACCGCCGCCACCCAGCCCTTCTTCCGCGTGGTCTCCGCGGTGCCCCTGCCGGACGGCGTGAGCGACATGCAGCTCATCGAGCGGACGCCGGGCACGTCCAACGCGGACACCAACATCCTCGCGGTGACGAGCACGGGCGACAGCGCGGTGTCCCTCTACGACGAGGCGCTCGGGCAGGTCGTGGCGCAGGTGCCGCTCGTCAACAACCTCAACCAGACCAGCAACCCGTCGCAGGCCTTCGGGCTCGCGGTGGACAACCCGGCCGGGACGAACGCGGCGCGGCTGTTCGTGACCAACTTCGGTGACGGACAGGTGTCCATCGTGGACATCCCCGACCTCGCGCGCCCCCAGGACGCGAGGCTGGTGGCGAGGCTGGGCACGCAGCAACAGCGCGATCCGAACCAGGGCACCAGCGTGTGCCAGGAGAACTGACCTTGAAGCGCGGCTTTCTTGCGGCCCTGTTGCTGAGCGGCGCGAGCCTCGCGCTCGCCTGCTCCGACACCACCTCCACCGCGGGCGCCGCCGGCCTGTCCGGCACGTACGACGTGGTGCTCTCCAACCAGCTCGTCTTCGTCACCTCCCAGGACCGGGATGAGCTGCGCGTGCTGGACCTGACGCGCTCGCCGCGTGAGTTCCTCCCCGCGCCCAACCCGCTGGAGCCCCTGTCCATCCCCGTCATCGCGCGGCCCGACTCGCTCACCCGCGACGTGGGCTACGACGCCACCGGCAACGACGTGTCCGGGCCGTACATCTACGCGCGCAGCTCCGGTGGCCGCGGCATCTCCGTGGTGGCCGCGGACCGCGCGCGCCTCAACGAGGTGACGCGCCTGGCGACCGGCCAGCTCATCACCGCCTTCGCCGCGCATGCCCCGGTGGCGGACGGCGCGCCGAGCGTCCTGTACTACGCGCTCCAGACGCGCCCGGCGGCCGCCGAGCAGCTCTGCGGCCCCTTCGGCGGCGGCGTGGTGATGCGCCAGGACCTGCCCGGCCCGGAGGGCTTCGACGCGGCCGCGCTGCCGCCCGCGCTGCCCGTGTTCTGCCTCAAGCCGGCGGACACCGTGCTGTCCATGATCACGCTGCCCGCGCGGGCCAACGTGACGGACTCGCTGGTGCTCGCCATCCGCAACGTGTCCGGCACCAGCCGGCTGGTGCGCGCCGCCGCGGACGGGGCCTCCGTGGAGATTCCGTACAAGCGGCCGCGTCCGGTCCCCTACGCGGTGCCCACGTACACGGACCTCATCGACATCCCGGCGCGGCTCGTGGCCACGCACGCCAGCTTCAAGGTGTCGGACACGGTGACCGTGCCCGCGGGCCGCTTCGTGTACGTGGTGCTGGATGAGCTGACGTGCAACTCGTCGGACTGCGAGGGCGTCATCGCGCTCGACAACGGGCCGGATCCCCTGGCGCCCTCCACGGCGCCGGCGCTCGCCCGGGACATCACCGGCGCGCCCATGCTGACCCTGAAGCCGTCCGCGGGCCTGCCCACGGGCCTCACGCTGCGCACGGGCCTGGAGGTCCGCGAGCTGCTGTCGGACGGCGTGGCCTACACCACCCCCGTGCCGCTGCTGGGCATCGTGCCGTCCTCCAGCGGGGAGATCACCCTGTTCCGCGCGGACGAGCGGCGCGCGTTCAACCTGGACCGCGACCCCAAGACGGGCCCGCTGAAGGCGTCCGTGTCCGCGGAGCTTCGCGACAGCAACGAGGCCGTGCGCGCGGATCAGTTCCAGGCCATCACCGTGTCGGAACCGGGCTGCCCCCAGGTGCAGGACGCGACCAACGCCACCGCGTTCCTCTGCAGCGGGACGGTGCCCAACGGCACCTACCGCTTCGTCTTCCAGGGCGCGCTGCCTGGCCTGACCAGCCTCACGCGCGACCTGACCGTGGAGGATGCTCCGATCCTCATCGAGACCACCCTGGCGACGTCGCGAGGCGTGGTGCCCGGGGACTCCATCGTGCTGGCGAACAACGCGGGCGCCTGCGCGACGGCCATCCCCATCCTCCGCCTGGAGGACCAGGGCAACGGCCTCACGCGGCTCTACCCGGACCTGTCCGACCCGGCCATCGCCACCGCGGTGGAGCCCTGCGCCTCGTACCCGCTCTTCTCCGTGCGGGCCGGTCCGAACGTGAAGCCCTACCTGCTCTATGCCGGCGCGGAGAGCAGCGGTTCTTTCATCCAGCGGCTGGATGTGAACGAGCCGTACACCGTCTCCAGCTTCCTGGACTACTACGCCCACCCGGACGACTTCGACCTGGGGTTGGACCCGCCCAAGTCACCCACCACCTACGTGCCCGCGCCGCTGACGCTCACCATGACCGCGACCATCGGTGCGCAGAGCCGACTGGTGGCCGGTGACCGCTACGTGGTGACGCTGCTGCCGCGCTTCCGCCGCTTCGTCTTCGGGGTGGACACCGGCTCGTCGAGCAACCTGGCGGTCTACACCCTGCCTGCTTCCGTGGTGGCCACGGACGTGGAGGGCTCCAGCCTGGCCTTCATCGCCTACCCCTCCGCGGACGGCATCCTCCAGGTGGCCCTGGAGTCCATCAGCGACAACGCGAAGAACCTCCAGTATCTCCGGGCCTTCCAGTAACTGGGCGCGCCCGGCCGGCTCTGCTATCGTCCTCTACGTCCAGCATTTCCCGAGCCAAGACCGATGATCGATCAGAACTCCCGTCCCGCACGCAAGGTCGGCATCGCCGAGCACCTGTGGGAGACGTACGAAGAGATGGCCCAGCAGATGGGGTCGGATCGCGACGCGCTCATCAACCAGGCGCTGTTCATGTTCGCGCGTCTCAACGGCTTCATCGACGTGAAGACGAAGGGAGAGCCCGCGGTGGCGGCGGTGCCGTCACCGGCGCCTTCCGCGCGCGCGGCCTCCGCGCCCCCCCCGGCCGCCGCGGCCAAGGGCGCGCCGCCGGTGCTGGCGCCCGCGCCGGCGTCGTCGCGCCCCGCCGCGCGCAACGGGGCGGAGGAGCGTCCTTCCTCCAACGGACTGGACAATGATCCGGTGCGCCGCGAGGTCGCCGAGCGCGTCCTGGAGACGGCCGCGGAGCTGGAGCGGCTCATCAAGGGCAAGAACGAGCCGCCCCCGCCCTCCGCGGACGACATGATCGAGGACGAGGAGGAGCCCCTGCCGGAGCAGGAGGAGCCGCCGCTCGACGACATGCAGGACGAGCCTCCGGAAGAGGCCGAAGAAGAAGAGGCCATGGAGGAGCCGGACGAGGAGGAGGGCGCCGCGCTCTACCTCGTCACGGAGTCCGGCGAGCAGGAGAAGATCGTCAAGGACCGCTACGTCATCGGCCGCGGCAAGCACTGCGACTTCGTCATCAACTCCGGCAAGGTGTCGCGCGAGCACGCCGTCATCGCCCGCGACGGCGGCGACTTCTACATCGAGGACCTCGGCTCCTCGAACGGGACCTGGTTCAACAAGCAGCGCATCAAGCGCCGCAAGGTTGAGGACGGGGACGAGTACTTCATCTGCAGCGAGAAGATCCGCCTCGTCATCCATTGAGGAACGGGATGACGCAGGGCCCCACGGTGCGATGGTCTTGTTCAGGAATTGACGGGCTCCAGGCCTCCATTGTTTGATGGGGGTCGCCTGCTCCCCATGGGAGCAGGTGCCGAATGACACCTGTTCAGCTCGCGCTGTGGACGATTCTGGGAGTGGCCCTGGTGATTGCGGTGGTGACCGACGTGCTGCGCCGGCTCATCCCGAACGCCGTGACCTATCCGCTCATCGTGCTGGGGCTCGGGGTGCGCGCGGTGTCCGAGGGGTGGGGCGGGCTGGAGTCGGGGCTGGTGAGCGGGCTTCTGGCGGGCGCGGGACTCGCGCTGCTGCTGGTGCCGGGTGCGCTGCGCGGGCGCATGGGGTGGGGTGACGTCAAGCTGATGGCGGGCGTGGGCTGCGTGCTGGGCTTTCCCACGGTGCTCGCGGCGGCGGCCTTCATCTCGCTGGTGGGCGCGCTGCAGGCAGTCGTCACACTGCTGTGGCAGGGGGCTGTCTGGGACACGCTGGCGGCGGTGGCCCGTCGCTGGGCGGTGCGGATGAAATTCATGCGCGAGGCAACCTCGCCCGCTCCCGTGCGACACATCCCCTACGGCGTCTCCATCGCGCTCGGGACTTTCTGGGCCATGTGGTGGCAGCAACAACATCTGGGATAGCGCGCCGTTGCGTCCGGGCGCGCGCACGCAAGAAGGGGATTCACACGATGTCCACTCGCTTCACGCAAGCCCTGGCGCTCGGCGCCCTCGTCACCCTGGTGGCCAGTGCCCCCGCCCTCGCCCAGGAGGGCAGCAGCGTCAGCCTGGGTGTGGGTACCCAGAAGGTGCTCACCATCCCCGGCCTCAGCCGCGTCGCGCTGGGTGACCCGTCCATCGCCGAGGTGAAGACGCTCGGCACCGGCCAGTTGCTCGTCACCGGCAACCAGGAGGGCAAGACGACGCTGCTCGTCTGGAAGTCCTCCGGTCAGCGCATCAGCTACCTCGTCACCGTCCGCAAGCAGGACCCCAACGAGGTCATCTCGGAGATCAAGCGCCTCCTGGGTGAAATCGAAGGCGTGTCCGTGCGCATGGTGGGCGACCGCATCTACCTGGACGGTCAGGCCTACACCACGCAGGACGCGGACCGCATCGAGCAGGTGGTGAGCCTCTACCCGAACGTGAAGTCGTTCGTGAAGATCGCCCCCAACGCCAAGAAGCTGGTCGCCCAGAACCTGAACGCGGCCTTCCAGAAGGCGGGCCTGAAGAACGTGCAGGCCAACGTGGTGGGCGCGACCATCTTCCTGGAGGGCTCCGTGGAGAGCCAGCAGGACCTCCAGAAGGCGGAGCTGATCACGAAGGCCATCGGTGAGAAGGTGGAGAACCTGCTCGTCGTCGGCATCAAGCGGATGATCCTCTCCGAGGTCCAGTTCGTCGAAATCCGCCGCAACAGCCGCGACCGCTACGGCATCAAGTACCCCACGGACATCACCGGGTCGCTGACGGCCACCGTGAACCTGAACAAGGCCCTCATCCCGTCCGGCGACGCGGTGTCCAACCTCATCATGGGCGCGACGGGCGGCTCCGACCTGAGCATCGGGTTCCAGGCCAACGACGGTTACGGCCGCCTGCTGGCGCAGCCCAAGCTGGTGTGCGCCAGCGGTGAGAAGGCGGAGTTCCTCGCCGGCGGCGAGGTGCCCATCCCGCTCATCACCAACACGCAGTTCACGGTGGAGTACAAGCCCTACGGCGTCATCCTGAACATCCGCCCCACCGCGGACCGCAACGGCAACATCCAGACGGAGGTGGAGGCGGAGGCCTCTGAAATCGACACCTCCGTGTCCGTGTCCTTCGGTGGTTCGTCCGCCATCCCCGGCTTCCGCACCCGCAAGGTGAAGACGAACGTCACCGTGCGCCACGGTGAGACCATCGTGCTGTCGGGCGTGTTCAGCCACGACGAGCAGAAGGCCGTCGCGAAGCTGCCGGGCCTGGGCCACATCCCCATCGTGGGCGAGCTGTTCAAGAACCGCGCGTTCGACTCCACCAAGCGCGAGCTGGTGATCTTCGTCACCCCGCGCATCGTGAACCCGGACTCCGACAAGGTCCGCAGCATCATCGAGGACGTGAAGACCCGCTACAAGCAGGCCCGCTCCGAGGTGAACTTCAACATCTTCGACTGAGGCCCTCGCAGCCCTCACGTCGGATCCGGGCCGGCCCCATCCCTGCTTCAGCGGGGGAGGGTGCCGGCCCGTCTGTTACCGGGCAGCAGGCGGGCGAGCGTCGCAGGAGTCTTTGAGGTCGTAGGAGGGCTTGGTAGCATCCCGGCCCATGTTTCTAGTCACGCTGACGGAGAAGGGCGGCGGTTCGGAGCAGCGGGAGTACCCCAAGAACGAGATCACGATCGGCCGGATTGCCGGCAACGACATCGTGCTCGCCAAGGGGAACGTCTCCAAGACCCACTCCCGCATCGTCGAAAAGGACGGGCGCTTCATCATCGTGGACATGAAGTCCACGAACGGCACCTTCGTGAACGGCAAGAAGATCGCCGGTCCCATGGTGCTCAAGCCCACCGACCAGGTCTCCATCGGCGACTACATCCTCAACGTGGAGGCGCTGGAGGACGCGCCCCAGGACGAGGGTTACGACGAGGAGCAGGGCGAGGAGGCCTACGAGGAGGAAGAGGCCTACGAGGAGGAGGAGCCCTACGAGGAGGAGGCGCCCGCGCCCGCCGCCGCCCCTCCCAGCCGCATGCCCGCGTCCATGGCCGCGGCCATGGCGAAGAACAAGCGCAAGGTGGACCCCCGGCTGGAGCGCTACTCGCGGCTCCAGAAGGAGATCCACGACCGGCTCATCGAGTACCTGGACCTGCGCCGCATGGACATGGACCGGCTCGGGGACGAGGAGCTCTGGCGCCGCACCGAGAAGGCCATCCGGGACATCATCGACCAGATGGAGGCGGACGGAGAGCTTCCGACGGACGTGGACCGGGAGGAGCTGCTCACCGACGTCATCAACGAGGCGCTGGGCCTGGGGCCCCTGGAGGCGTTCCTCGCGTCGGAAGAGATCAGCGAGATCATGGTGAACCACGCCAACCAGATCTACATCGAGCGCAAGGGCAAGCTGACCCTGTCGGAGAAGACGTTCTCCTCCAACCAGGCGGTGCTCGGCGTCATCGAGCGCATCGTGGCGCCCATCGGCCGGCGCATCGACGAGTCCAGCCCGCTGGTGGACGCGCGCCTCAAGGACGGCAGCCGCGTGAACGCCATCATCCCGCCGCTGGCGCTCAAGGGCCCCTGCATCACCATCCGCAAGTTCAAGAAGGACGCGCTGAAGATCCAGGACCTCATCAAGTACAAGACCGTCACCGCGCAGATGGCCGAGTTCCTGGAGATGTGCGTCACCGCGCGCCGCAACATCGTCATCTCCGGCGGCACGGGCTCCGGGAAGACGACGACGCTGAACATCATCAGCTCCTTCATCCCGGAGGGTGAGCGCATCATCACGGTGGAGGACGCGGCGGAGCTTCAGCTGCCGCAGGACCACTGGGTGCAGCTGGAGAGCCGCCCGCCCAACCTGGAAGGCAAGGGCGCCATCACCATCCGCGAGCTGGTGAAGAACTGCCTGCGCATGCGGCCGGACCGCATCGTCGTGGGCGAGTGCCGCTCCGGCGAGACGCTGGACATGCTCCAGGCCATGAACACCGGCCACGACGGTTCGCTCACCACGCTGCACGCGAACACGCCGCGTGACGCCATCGCGCGGCTGGAGACGATGGTGCTCATGTCCGGCATGGAGCTGCCGGTGAAGGCCATCCGCGAGCAGATCGCCAGCGCGGTGCACCTCATCGTGCAGCAGACGCGCTTCTCCGACGGCTCCCGCAAGATCTGCTTCATCACGGAGGTGTCCGGCATGGAGGTCGACATCGTGACCCTGCAGGACATCTTCTATTACAAGCAGGATGGCTTCACCGAGGACCACAAGGTGCGCGGGCGGTACGTGGCTTCGGGCTTCGTCCCGAAGTTCTACGACGAGCTCCAGCGCAAGGGCATCCCCGTGAACATGAGCATCTTCCGCGAGGACTGACGCGCCCATGGCAACCCTGGTCGTCCGTCACCCTGACGGCACTGAGCACGAGCACGAAATCGCTGGCGAGCTGAAGATTGGCCGCCAGCAGGGCAATGACCTCGTCCTCACGGAAGGCGGCGTGTCGCGGCAGCACGCGCGCGTCTACGTGGAGGGCGGCGCCGTCTACATCGAGGACGGAGGCAGCCAGAACGGCACCTTCGTGGACGGTGAGCGCATCGAGGGGCCCACGGCGCTGACGCCGGGCTCGCAGGTGCTGCTGGGCGACTACGAGCTGAAGCTCAAGGGGAGCGCCCGGAGCAGCAGCAGCGGCCGCCGCGCGGCGACGCCGCCTCCCGGCGATCCCGCGACGCTCGCGGACGCGCCCGTGAAGGGCACGCGCGCCATGCCCAGCATCCGCGCGAAGGCCACCCAGAACGGCGCCGCGAAGCCCGAGGGCGCGCTGGCGAAGCGGCCCTCACGGCCCCAGCCCGCGGGTGGCGCGGCGGCGGGCGCGGGCGCGGGTCCGGTGCTCAAGGGCATGACGGGGCCGTGGGCGGGCAAGTCGTTCCCCATCAGCGGCACGCTGCTGGTGGGCCGGGCGCCTCCGGCGGCGGTCATCCTGGATGACGACTCCGTGAGCCGGAAGCACGCGGAGGTGCGGCGCGAGGGCGCCGCCGTGCGCGCGCGCGACCTGGGCAGCGCCAACGGCACCCTGCTCAACGGCGAGCTGCTGGGCGAGGAGTTCGTCGACCTGCAGCCCGGGGACGTTCTCCAGTTCGGCGTGGTGGAGATGACCTACGAGGCCTCCGACACGCCCGCGCGGCGTCCGGGGACGGGCGCGGTGCCGCCCCGCCGTGGCAGCCGCGCGGAGCCCGCGGCGGATAGCAAGCGCAAGCTGCTGGTGGTCGCGGGCGGCGTGGTGGCCCTGCTGGCGGTGGCGGCGGTGGTGAAGTCCTCCGTCGGGGCTCCCCAGAAGGCCCCGAAGGCCGGTCCGGCCGCGCCGTTGGATCCCGCGCAGCAGGTGCAGGAGCTGCTCAGCGAGTGCCGCTCCTACGCCTCCAACGAGATGGGCGCCCCCAACTGGGACCGCGCCGAGTCCACGTGCGAGCAGGCGCTGGACATGGACCCCATCAACGCCGAGGCGAACACCCTCGTGCGGCGCATCAAGCTGGAGAAGGAGGCCTTCGGCAACTTCGAGGCCGCGAAGAAGGCCATCGAGCTCAACCGTGAGAAGGAAGCGCTGACGCTGCTGCGCAAGATTCCGAAGGAGAGCGAGTACTTCCGCCGCGCCCGCTCCAAGGCGCGGGAGACGGCCGAGCAGTTCGTGGAGCGCGCGAAGGACGACTGCAAGCGCTACCTGAACAACTCGCAGTGGGGACCCGCGGTGCCGCGCTGCCAGGAGTACATGGAGGTGTGGTGCCAGAAGCAGAGCAAGGAGGACCTGGAGCCGCCCATCGGCCAGACGCTCCGCCTGGAGGGCGGCCTGCGCAAGAACGACTGGCGCCCCAAGGACGCCATGTTCGTGAAGTTCCTCGTCGCCCGCACGCGGGTGGACCGCAACGCCGCGCCGTGGACGTGCCCGGTGTCCGACATCCTGGCGTCGGATGAGCTGGGCCCGGATCAGGCCAGCGAGGTGCGCGCCATGTTCACCAAGCGCTACGCCCCGAAGCTCGTCCAGGCGGCGATGATGGACTACTGGACCGGCCGCGGCAGCGAATCCGTGGCGACGCTGCAGAAGCTGCGCGCGAAGGTGGACCAGGCGGAGTTCCACTCGCTGGCGGACGAGCTCATCCGCGACGTGTCCAACGTGGATCAGCTCTTCAAGACGGGCGAGAGCGCGCTCACCAACGAGGACCCCGAGCGCGCGGTGGCCCCGTTCAAGGAGGCGCTGGCGACGGACAAGCGCATCATGGCGGAGCTCGCGGAGTCTCACGTGTCCTTCTACCGGAAGAACATCTTCCAGGACATGGCGGCCGCGTCTTACCTGCGCGGCAAGCACTTCGCCGACCGCGAGGACCGCCGCCGAGGTTGCCGCATCTGGAAGCTGGGCTTCGACTTCTACAAGGGCAACACGGACCTCAACCGCGTGGTGGCCTTCTGCTCCACGCAGGCGCAGAACGCGCTGTCCGGCGTAGGCAGCTGTTCGGACCTGGCGATGGTGGAGGACTATGCCGTGCCGGGTGACGGCATCGCGGAGCAGGTGGCCGCGAAGAAGGCCGAGCTGAAGTGCCGCTGAGCGGCGCTCGGGTGCGGGGCTTCGTGGACAGGGAGCGGGAGGCGCGCTAGGGACGGGGGATGGCCGACACCAGCCCCCCGCGCTCCGAGCGCCGCCTGGCGCTCTTCGACGCCTCTGGCTTCATCTTCCGCGCCTACCACGCCATCCCCCCGCTCACGACGAGCAAGGGGGTGCCCACCAACGCGGTGCTGGGCTTCACCCGCATGGTGCTCAAGGCCCTGCAGGAGCTGAAGCCCACGCACGTGGCGCTGGCGTTCGACAAGTCGGGCCGCGTGGAGCGTCAGAAGATAGACCCCACGTACAAGGCGAACCGCAAGGCGCCGCCGGAGGACCTGACGCCCCAGTTCCCGCTCATCCGCAAGGTGGGGGACGTGCTGAACCTGCCCTCGCTGGACGCGGAGGGCTGGGAGGCGGACGACGTCATCGGCACGCTGGCGCTCCAGGCGAAGGCCGAAGGGTTCCAGGTCCTGGTCATCACCAGCGACAAGGACTTCATGCAGATCGTCGACGAGGACATCACCCTCTTCGACCCCGCGAAGAACAAGCGCATCGGCGTCGTGGACGTGCAGGAGAAGATGGGCATCCTGCCGAAGCAGGTGCGCGACTTCCTGGCCCTGGTGGGCGACGCGGTGGACAACGTCGCCAAGGTGCCGGGCGTGGGCGACAAGACGGCGGTGGAGCTGCTCCACCAGTTCGGCGACGTGGAGACGCTGCTCTCGCGCGTGGAGGAAGTGAAGAAGCCGAAGATCCGCGCGGCGCTGGAGTCCCACCGCGACAGCCTGGTGCGCGCCAAGCAGCTCGTGACCTTCAACACCACGCTGCCCCTGGGCGTGAAGCTGGACGACCTGGCCCGCCGCCCGCCGGACTCCACGCGCGCGCGGGACTTGTTCACGGAGCTGGAGTTCTTCGCGCTCCTGCGCGACCTGCCGGCGGAGGAGCCCGCGGCCCGCCCGGACGTGGCGCCGCTCGCCGTCACCACCACGCTGGTCACCACCGAGGAGGAGCTGAAGGCGCTGGCGGACGCGGCGAAGGCCGGCGGGGCGCTCACGCTGGTGCCCGCCTTCGAGGGCATGCCCTTCGCGGCGCCGCTGGTGGGCCTGGGCGTGGCGCTGCCGGACGGAAATACGCGCTACGTGCCCCTGCGGCACCAGCAGCTGGGCGCGACGCAGGTGCCGGCGGCGGCCTTCACCGCGGTGATGAAGGACGTGCTCGCGGACGCGGCGGTGAAGAAGGGCGGCCACGACCTCAAGGCGCTCACGCTGGTGCTGGCCAACGAGGGGCTGACGCTGGAGGGCGCGCACGACGACGTGGAGCTGCTCAGCTACCTGCTCAACCCTTCGCGCCGGGAGCACGCGCTGGAGGACCTGGCGCGCGAGCGGCTGCGCTCGGAGCTGCCCGCGCTGCCCGCGTCGGTGGGGGGCAAGAAGGGGCGGGCGCTGGCGGACCACGGGCCGGAGGAGGTGGCCGCGGCGTACGCGGTGCGCGCGGACGCGGCGCGGAGGCTGGCCCCGGAGCTGTGGAAGGAACTGGAGCTGGGCGGGCTGGCGGAGCTGGCGCGCACGCTGGAGCTGCCGCTGCTGCCCGTGCTCGCGCGCATGGAGCGCGAGGGCGTGAAGCTGGACGTGGCGGAGCTGGCGCGCACCTCCGAGCGCGTGGACGTGGAGGTGAAGGCGAAGGAGGCCGAGTGCCACCAGGCCGCGGGCCACGTCTTCAACCTGGGCTCCAATCCGCAGCTGGCGCAGGTGCTCTACGAGGAGCAGAAGCTGCCCATCCTCAAGCGCGGCAAGACGGGCCCGTCCACGGATCAGGAGGTGCTGGAGAAGCTGGCGGAGGAGCACGACAGCGTGCTCGCGCGGGCGCTCATCGAGTACCGGGGCCTGTCCAAGCTCAAGAGCACCTACCTGGACACGCTGCCCACGCTGGTGGCGAAGGACGGGCGCATCCATACGACGTACCACCAGGCGGCCACCGCCACCGGCCGGCTGTCCTCGTCCGACCCGAACCTCCAGAACATCCCCATCCGCTCGGAGCTGGGGCGTGAAATCCGGCGCGCCTTCGTGGCGGAGGCCGGGCACCAGCTGGTGAGCGCGGACTACTCGCAGGTGGAGCTGCGGCTTTTGGCGCACATCGCGGAGGACCCGGTGCTCATCGAGGCCTTCCGCAACGACGAGGACATCCACAGCCGCACGGCGGCCGAAATCTTCGGCGTGGACCCCAAGGACGTGGACCGCGAGCAGCGCCGCGTGGCGAAGACGGTGAACTTCGGCATCGCGTACGGCCTGTCCGCGCACGGCCTGTCCACGCGCCTGGGGATTTCACAGGAGAACGCGCGCGACGTCATCGAGCGGTACTTCACCCGGTACGCGGGCATCCGCCAGTACCTGGAGGACACCGTGGAGAAGGCGCGCAAGGTGGGCTACGTGGAGACGCTCTACGGCCGCCGCCGCCTGATGGGGGACCTGCTCTCCAAGAACCGGGGCGTGGCCCAGGCCGCGGAGCGCGCCGCCATCAACATGCCCATCCAGGGCACCGCCGCGGACCTGATGAAGAAGGCCATGCTGTCCGTGGACGCGGCGCTGCGCGCGCAGAAGCTGAAGACGCGCGTGCTCCTGCAGGTGCACGACGAACTGCTCTTCGAGGCGCCGGACGCGGAGGTGGACGCGGTGAAGGCCCTGGCCGTGAAGAGCATGGCCTCCGTCGCCGAGCTGAAGGTGCCGCTCAAGGTGGACGTGGGCGCGGGCAAGAGCTGGGCGGACGCGCACTGAGCCCCAAAAAAATGCGGGAGAGCGCCCACCCCCGTAGGCGCCCTCCCGCTGCCCCATCCCCACATCCCCCCGACAAAACATGCCGATCCGTCCGACCGGCGGAGCGCGCGGACCCCCATCCACGCGTTCCGGCGTTCGACCGTGTGCGGCTCACCGCTCCCCCGAGCAGGAACACGCACCCTCAAGGCGCGGTCACGGACCCCCATCCGCGACAGCGCACCCTCCCGCCAGCCCCCGGACCCTTCCTCATTGAGGAGTGTCAAGCCGGACGGATCGGCAAACCCTTGCAACCAAACCCTGGCGCCAACCGCGCGCCGTGAATGCCTCTCAATGCATGGCGGACCGCTCGTCGCGACGGCCCGCCGGGGCCCGGCGCGCGTGGGACGGCCGCTCGAAGTACTCCACCACCAGGCCGCCAAACGGCACCCGGGGACCATCCGCCTTCGGGTCCGCCATCCGCTGGAGCAGCGCCACCGCGCTGTCCACGGCCTCGTCGAGCGCGCGGTTGATGCGCTGGCGCTCCGCGTCCCCACCGCCCAGGACCTCCAGGGCGTCCACCAGGCACCGCCGCAGCAGTGCGAACTCGTCGTGCAGGGCCCGCGCGCCACGCTCCGGCGCCAGGCGCAGCACCGCGCGGGTGCGGCTCCAGGGGCTGGACTCCACGCCCTCCAGCGTCAGCCCCAGCTCCCGGACGAAGGGCTCCACCAGTCCGTCCAGCAGGCTGGCGCCCGGAACGCCCTGGCCCTCGTGCGCCGCCAGCCGCATCCGCCGCCACAGCGCCGCGATGCGCTCCGGCTGCCTGCTGAAGACCCGGGCCGCCCCGGCCTTCTTCCGTCCCCGCTCCGCCGCCATGTCCGTTGTCGTCCGCATCGCGAGCAAAGACATAGCAAGGGCTTTGCCAACGCCAGACGTGTGCTGGTTCCCAATGAATCCGCCCACTTGGGCAATGGGCCTGCCCTGAAGGGAGGGCGGAGGACGTAAATCCTACGGGGCGGATGTTGAAAGGCCGGGAGCAGGGGAAGAACCTTCCCTGCCTGGGCAGCCCGCGCCTCTCAGTGGAGCGTCGGCTTGGGCGGGCGGCCTGACGGGGACTCGCCGTCCAGCTCGTACTCGCCGCTGGAGGACTCCGGCTCGTCGTCCGCCGCGTCCGGGCCCTCCGGGGCTTCCGGCAGGCCGGCGCCCGACTCCAGCGCCTCCGGCGCGCCCTCCAGGGCCTCCGGCTGGGCGGGCGCGGACGGGTTGGGCGGGGTGGGGGTGGTGGCGCCGGGCCACTCGGGCCAGGGCAGGGCGGGGGACAGCGGCTCGGCGCCGTCCACGGGCACGGGCCCCGCCGCGCGGGCGGCGGCGAGCAGGCGCAGCGCGGCGTCCTCGGCGGCGTCCTCCGCGGCCAGCTCCGTCATGCGCGCGGACTTCTGGCGCATGCGGCGCGCGAACGCGGCCACGCACAGGATGGAGGCGGTGAGCCACAGGAGCGCGGAGCTGGTGGTGAGCGGCAGCCAGCCGTACCGGGCCGCGAGCCCCTCGCGCCAGTCCTGCTCCTCCAGCAACAGCGACGTGCGGAACGCCTTGCCGAAGGCCTGCTCGAAGGGCTCTCCCGCGCGCACGCCGTCCACCAGCAGGCCCATGGCGTGCGAGCCGTGCTTGCCGGTGAGGTAGGCCACGAAGGCGGCGCTCTGCGCGTACGCGATTTCAACGTCCGCGGGCACGTCCGGCCAGTCCTCGGACAGGTCCTCGAAGTGGAAGACGCGCTCCTGCGTCACCGCGCGGAAGAGGGCGGTGTAGTGCGCGACGGAGTAGCGCTCGTCGGTGAGGTTCTGCGCCACGCCCTCCTGGAACCAGCGCGGCCAGTCCTTCGCCAGCTGCCCCAGCGCCACGTGCGCCATCTCATGCCGCAGCGTCGTGGGGCCCTCCGTGTCGCTCAGGCTCAGCGCGTCCAGCAGGATGATCTGATGCCCGGGATACGCGAGCGCCACCGCCCAGCCCGGGGGCTTGCCGCCGGGGAGGGCCAGCGCCTCGAACTCCTGACGGCCCACGCCCAGGCGGATCTCCGTGGTGCCCGGCCAGTCCCGCCCCAGCATCGCGCCGAAGGCGTCCCGCACGCCTTCAATCTGCCCGGCCAGCGCCCGCGCCGCGCCCGCGGCCTTCGCGGTGTGCAGGATGACGAAGCGCTGGGTCTTCAGCTCGCCCGCGACGATGGCGGGGCGGGCGTGGGGCACGAGCGCGCTGTCGGTGACGACGGCCTCCGTGGCGTGGATGCCTCGAGGACCCTCGTCCTGCGCGAACACGCCCGGCGAGGCCAGCAGCATCATCAGGAAGGCGAACAGGCGGAGCATGCGTGGCCTCACGGTCCACCAGAGATAACAGCCTCGACCGCCGCCGCATCAACCCCCTGCACCTTCAATCGCTTACGGCGCGACGTGTCACCCGCCACGAGTGTCACCTGGCGACGCGGCACGCCCAGCGTTTTCGCGATGAATTCCACCAGGGCGGCATTCGCTTCCCCATCCACGGGCGGCGCGGCGAGCTGGATCTTCAACTGGCCGTCATGCTCGCCCACCACCTTCGTGCGGGACGCGCGCGGCTGGACGAGCACCGTCAGCTCCACCCCGGCGGGGACGGCCTTGAGCCAGGGGGCGGGCATGCGCGGGCGTCAGTCGTTGGAGGTGGCCTTCTTCTGCGACAGGAACGCGACGTTGTCCTCCACGCGCGCGTAGTCGCGGTCCGCGAAGGCGGGCGCGGCGAACGTCTCCAGCAGCTTGCGGTGGGCCTCCACCACGGAGCGCACCTGCGACTCGAACTGGGTGCGCTGGCGCTTGAGCTCGTTGATGTCCTCCACCACCTGCACCAGCCGCTGGTGCGCGCCGTGGACGATCTTCTCCGCCTGGTGCTCCGCGTCCGCGATGATGATCTCCGCTTCCTTCTTCGCGGCGTCCTTCAGGTCCTCGCTGATGCGCTGGGCGGTGACCATCGTCTCCTGGAGGGTGCGCTCGCGCTCCTGATGCTGCTCAAGGCGCGCCTGCGTGCGCTTCAGCTCCTCCTTGAGCGCGATGTTCTCCTTCACGACCTCCTCGAACTCGCCGGCGATCAGCTCCAGGTACGCGCCCACTTCGGGACGCGCGAAGCCGCGCATCACCGTCTCGAAGCGCTTCTGCCGGATGTCGAGGGGGGTGATCTTCATGCGCCCCAGTCTAACCCATACACGCGCGCACTCCAGGAATCGGCCCCGGGGCGGCAGGGGCCCACGGCCATGTCAGGCCTGGAGGGAGGGCAGGCGGGCAGGCGTGTTTCAGGGCGCGGGGGCCGCGGCGGCTTCCCACTGCGACGCCACCGAGCGCGCGGCGTTCTGCACCGCGTAGCCCACGCGGCTGTCGGCGGCCACGTCCTGCACCACGCGGCGCGCGGTGGGCGTGCGCTGATAGAGCAGCCCGCTCAGGGCCTGGATCTTCAGCGCGTCCGGCAGGCGCGGGTGGCGCACGACGTTGCCCAGAATCTCCTCCGCGCGGCGGTGCTGGAAGAGGGCCACCGCGCGCAGCGCCGCCTGCTGGATGCGCGGGTTCGGGTCCCAGATGAACGCGGCCAGCGGGTCCAGGGCGCGCGCGTCGCCCAGCAGCGCCAGGTCCTCGATGGCGAGCGCGCGGATCTCCTCCGGCGCGGGCTCCGCCGCCCACAGCAGACCCTTCAGGAGGGCCGCGTCCGACGCGCTGGCGTCCTCCGGGGGCCGGGCGGGGGCGGCCCTGTCCGCGGGGGCCTTCTCGGGCTTCGGGGAGGCCTTGGGCGCGGCGGCCGGGGCCGACGGGGCCTGGGCGTGCGCGGCGGCGGTCAGGAGCAGGGCGGCGGCGAGGAGCGGTCGCATGGGCCTCGTTCTACCCGAAACCCGGGAAGCCCGGCAGCGCGCCCGGGGGCTCCCCCTGGGTCGTCCACGACATTTTCTTGACGGGATCGCCGGACGTGGGAGGTTGCCGCTGCTACAGGCGTGTTGCGAACGGAGGTCGAAGTCACCATGAGTGCGGCGGTCGCGAGCTGGCAGACACTGGAGAACGTCACGGTGGAGTGCACCCACTGCGGCGTGATGATGACGCTCCAGCCCGGGAGCCGGGTGAAGTACTACCGGTGCGGTTCATGCCACCGCTGGGTGTCCAGCACCTACAGCGAGGTCTTCCGCGCGGACGCGAAGATGCGCACGCACCCGGTGAAGGATACCGCGGACGCGGACGCGCGCTTCGTGGAGGTGAAGGCCCGGTTGGACCAGTGGCTCACCGCCGTCCAGGAGCAGTGCCCGTACCAGACGATGGGCGTGTCGCCGCTGGACTCCGCGGACGTCATCCGCGCGCGCTTCCACGCGCTGGCCATGGAGCGGCACCCGGACCGGGGCGGCTCCGCGGAGCAGATGCGCGAGCTCAACGCCGCCTACGAGCGCATCCTCAAGCACCGTCAGCGCAAGCGGCTGGAGGCCATGGCCTCCGGTACGTCCACGCGCGCCACGCCCGCGTCCGTCCTGCCCGCTCGCAACAGGTAGAGCCAGAACAGCGCTCCCAATGACAGGCCCAGCCCCACCTTGGCCCAGGTGGGGAACAGGTGGCCCGGGGAGATGAAGCCTTCCACCACGCCGATGCCGGCGAGGAAGGGCGCGCAGCCCACCACCAGCTTCACCGCCTCACGTCCGCGCGCCTGGAGCGCCTGCGCGCGCGGCAATTCGCCGGGGTCGATGAGCGCCTGGCCCACCATCAGCCCCGCGCCGCCCGCGATGACGATGATGGACAGCTCCACCGGCCCGTGCGCGGCGATGAAGTCCAGGAAGCCCGTGGCCATGCCCTCGCGGAAGCACAGCGCGCCCACCGCGCCAATGAGCACGCCGTTGTTCACGAGCGTGAAGATGGGCCCCACGCCCAGGAGGATGCCGGACGCGAACGCGAACAGCGTGACGGTGAGGTTGTTGGTCGCGATGCCGGAGGCCACGGCATTGGGCGGCGCCACGGACAACAGGTCGTCCGTCCACATGCGCCCCTGCGCCACGTAGCGCCGCACGCCCTCCGGCACCAGCAGCTCCGCGCCGCGCGGCTCCAGCGTCACCACCAGCGCGCCCAGCAGCAACCCCAGCACCAGCAGGCCCGCGCTCACGCCCACGAAGCGCGCCTCGCGGCGCAGCGTGGCGGGGAAGTCGCGGCGGAAGAAGTCGCGCGTGGAGGCCCAGCGCTCGCGCGGCGGCTGGTAGATGGCGCCATACGCTTGCGCGCACAGCTGGTTGAGGAAGCGGTGCGCGTCCGTGCCTGGATAGAACGTCTGGGCTTGCGCCAGGTCCGCGGCCGCGCGCCGGTACAGCGTGTCCAGCGTGCGCAGCTCCGCCAGGCCCAGGCGGCCCGAGCGCTGGCGCGTGAGCAGCGCCTGGAGCGCGTCCCAGTCCGGGCGGCGCCGCGTGACGAACGTGGGCAGGGGCACGGCCATGTCAGTGGGCCGCCTTCGCGCGCGTGCGCAGGAAGGCCTCCGTGGCCTCCGCGGACTGGAGCACCCGCGCGCGCTCCTCGTCCGTCAGGGACGCGCCCACGCGGTCCACCAGCCGCGCGCCCAGCCGCTGGCGCACCTCCGGCTCCAGGCCGGGCGCGCGCGCGAGGAACGCGAGCACCAGCTCCACGTCCTCCGCGTCCAGGGGCCGCTGCACGCTGGCGCCGGGCGTGGAGCCGGGCGCGGCGTCCGCCGGGGGCGCCTGGGTGTACTTGTCCAGGTCGATGGCCTCCTCGCGCACCAGCACGGTGCCGGCGAGCAGGTCCCCCAGCCGGCGGTGCCGCGAGTCCAGCAGCATGGTGATGCAGCCGGTGGCGTAGAGCACGGGCAGGAAGTCCACTGCACGGCAGAGGTTGCGCACCGCGCTTTCGAAGAAGCCCACCGGCGAGCCATCCTCGCGCACCACCCGGATGCGCATCACGCGCTTGCCGGGTGTCTGTCCATGGAAGAAGACCTCCGCCAGCGTCCAGTACAGCCATTGCGTGGCGAAGAGGCCCACCGCGAGCAGTGTCTGCGTGAGCCCCGACAGCGCCTGGAAGGCTCCCAGCACGTCGGACACCAGCAGCGTGATGACGAAGTAGAGCGCCACCCAGAAGAAGAACAGCAGGCTCGCGTCCACCAGCCACGCCAGACAGCGGTAGCCGATGCCGGCCACGGGCAGGGAGAGCGCGACGCGTTCGGGGGTGGCGACGTCGACGTGGGGTGCGGGGGCGGAGGGAGTCATGCGCGCGGGACGCACAGCATACGCCCTTGGCGTCCAGGACGCGCCATCCCCGTGCATTGGCGCCATTCCTCGGACGCCGGGCGAAACAGCAGGCGAAACATTGAAATGTGGACGCCGGATGCGTGTCCCGCGGCCGACAGCGATCACGACCTGACGGACAGGGCCCTGGATTTCGATACGATTCGTGCGCAATTGACAGTCCCGACAGGGGCGGTTCGCATGAGGCCTTGGATGATGTTAGGGTCTCGGTTGGCAGGAATTGCCTGAAACGGAAAGGGAGGAACGGCCCGGATGGGCCAGTTCGGCAGTCGCAAGCGCAGTCCGCAGGGCAGCACTGACAAGACCCCCGGATGGAGTTGAAGCGCGGTTCTCGCACGCTCAGCACAGGCGGAAGTTCCGCCGCGGTTCCACCGACTCCGGGGCAGGTTGAAGTCGACAGGTAGCATTGAAAGCAATTCGCCACGACGGCTGGGGGGCCATCGCATGGCAGCGAATCAATCGGCAGTTCGTATTTCTATTCTCGAAGGACCGTGGGCGGCCTGGCAGGGCTTGTCCGATGGGCTTCGGGGTGAGGGTCATTCCACTTCAGTGACGCGCGACGTGCGCGGCTTCCTGGACGGACTCGGCACGGATCCACCGCAGGTGGCCATCCTCGACGTGGAGAGCGACGGCGAGGCCGCCATCGGATGCTCCGTGACGGAGGGGCTCAACCTGCTGCGTGAGGCCCGCAAGCGCCGGCTGGAAGTGCGCATGCTGCTCTTGTCCGCGGTGAGCACGCCGGAGGTCATCTCCCAGTGCTTCGACGAAGGGGCCTCCGGGTATCTCTTCCGCGCGGGGCTGGGCGTGAACGCGGTGTCCTCCGCGGTCCAGTCGCTGGTGCGGGGCGAGCGCCTCTTCCCGGTGCAACTGTTGCGCAACGACTTCGAGCATCCGCCGGTGACGTCACCCACGGCGAGCGTGCTCTTGCTGCTCACGCAGCGGGAGCGCGAGGTGCTCCAGTACGTGGCGGGCGGGGCGGACAACCTGAAGATCGCCGCGCACCTTCAAATCGCCGAGCGCACCGTGAAGTCACACGTCACGCAGCTCTACCGCAAGCTGGGCGCGGAGAACCGCACCCAGCTTGCCCTGCGCGCCTGCCACCTGGGCGTCAGGCCTCCGCCGGACCTCTAGCCGGTCCGGCCCACCCTCCCCGTTGAAGCGGGGAGGGCGCGGTGGGAAGCGCACGCGGCCTTCAGTTCTTGTTGCGGGCCGCGTCCTCTTCCATCTTCTTGCGGAGGCTCAGCGGACGCATGTCCGTCCAGACCTCCTTGATGTACTCCAGGCACTCGGCCTTCAGGCCCTGCTTGCCGGCGTCCTTCCAGCCCAGCGCGTTCTCACGGTCCGCGGGCCAGATGGAGTACTGCTCTTCGTGGTTGACGACGACCTTGTAGATGGTCGTGTCTTCGCGCTCGTCGCTCATCGGGGGGCTCCTGGATGCAGGGGACCCCCTTTCGTCGCACACCCGGGGAAAAGCGGTCAAGGTAGGTGGAGGCGACAACGCCCGGACCTTCCTGGGAAGGCGGATCCGCGCCCGGCCGCCCGCCGGGGTTGCGCCCGGAACCCGTGGCCGTGACACGAGCGGCATGGGGCGCGGATACTCGGCCGCATGCGCATCTGGAAGAACGCCATGTCGGGGCTCGTGCTCCTCCTGGGGGGCGCCTGGGCCTCGTTGGCCATGGCCCTGACGGGGACGGGGCCGGAGGGGCCGCACGTGGCCCGGACCCTCGTGGCGGGGGCCCTGGTGGCCGCGGCGGTGGCGACCTGGCGGTGGCGCTCCGGGCGCTGGGGCGTGGCGGTGATGCTGCTGGGGTGCCTTGGCGTGCAGGGCTGGGTGCGGACGTTCCAGCCCTCCAACACGCGCGACTGGGCGCCGGACCTGGCGCGGGCGCCGTGGGCGGAGGTGGCGGGTTCGAAGGTGACGCTGCACGAGGTGCGCGACTTCCGCTACCGCAGCACCACGGACTGGGACCCCGCCTGGTACACGGCCACCTACGACACGGACGCGCTCACGGAGGCGTCGTTCATCGTGGAGCCCTTCTCCGGGTTCTACGGCGCCGCGCACACGATGGTGAGCTTCGGCTTCCAGGACGGCCGCCGCGTGGTGTTCTCCGTGGAGGTGCGGCGGGAGCAGGGGGAGACGTTCTCCGCGCTGGGCGGGCTCTTCCGCCGCTTCGAGATCGCCTACGTCGTGGGCGACGAGCGGGACCTGATCCAGCTGCGGTCCAACTTCCGCCACGACGTCGTGTATGTGTATCCGGTGAACGCGTCCCGGGAGCGCATCACCGCGTTCTTCCTGGACATGGTGCAGCGGATGAACGGGTTGCACACGCAGCCGGAGTTCTACGACACGCTCACCAGCAACTGCACCACCAACCTGGTGCGCCACTTCGAGAAGGTGGCTACGAAGGACGTGCCGTACGACCACCGCACGCTGATGCCGGCGTTCGCGGACGAGCTCGCCTACGAGCTGGGCATCATCGACACGGACGTGCCGCTGCCGCAGGTCCGCCAGCGCTACCACATCAACTCGCGCGCCCTGGCCGCGCAGGGGCGGGACGACTTCTCCGCCCGCATCCGCGCGCCGCTTCAGACCGCCACCGCGCCCGCGCCCTGAGGCCTGGCGCCGGCCGGCCTCAGGTGCCCGTGGCGGCCGGGGCCTGCGTGGGGGCAGGGGCGCCGCGCAGGTGCTTGTCGTAGTGCCTCTCCAGCGCGGTGAAGTAGCCGCGCTCCTCCCACATCTCCTGGAGGAGCCGGTCGGTGAGGGACTTCACCTCCGCGCTCTCGCTCTTCGGGTCGGGCACCCGGGCGCCGCCCTGCTTCGGATCCATGAAGGCGCGGGTGGCCTCGGCCATCAGCACCCGGCTGCTCCGGAAGATGCGGCGCAGGGCCTGGTTGATGGGGCGGGCGTCCAACTCCGCGCAGGCGGCGACGATGGCGGCCTGCACCTTCAGGGGCGCGTCCCCCTGGAGCGAGGCCGCGTCCAGGTCTCCGCGCTGGAGCGCGTGGTGCAGCAGGTAGCCGTGGTGCAGGCAGGCGCTCGTCAGGTCCACGCAGTCCTTCACCCAGAGGACGAAGAAGACCTTGCGGAACACCTTGCGCACCGGGAAGAGGGCCACGGCCTTGAGATAGGACACCAGCTGTCCGCCCAGGCTGCGCGCTTCGTACGAGCCGGCGAGCACCGCGATGGCCTTGTCCGGCGCCTTCAGGCCCTTGTCCTTGAGCTGGTCGCGCACGGACTGCTCACGCACCTGGCGCAGGGCATAGTCGTCCAGGAAGGGCACGGGGATGAGCGGGGTGAGCCCGGCCGCCACGGCGTGGAAGGCCACGCGGGCGAGCGAGGGCGGCACGGCGCCGGGCGGCGGGAGGGTGGAATCAGCCATGGCGTGTTTCATAACCGCTTCCGCGCCCGCCGCCTTCCGCCGGTAGAGTGGGATTGTCATGAACCCGTCGCGCGAGCGCGGGACAGGGAAAGGCGTGGCTCCCGGATGAAGGCGAAGGCGAAGGTGAAGCAGGAGCTCCCGGTCGTGCCGTTCGCGTCGGAGAAGGCGTGGGAGCAGTGGCTGGAGAAGCATCACGCCGACGCGCCGGGCGTCTGGGTGAAGCTCGCGAAGCTGGAGTCCGGCATCCCGTCCGTGACGTATGCCCAGGCGCTGGAGGTGGCGCTCTGCTACGGCTGGATCGACGGGCAGAAGGACGCGTTCGACGCGGAGTACTGGCTCCAGCGCTTCACGCCGCGCAAGCCGCGCAGCAAGTGGTCCAAGATCAACTGCGGCAAGGTGGAGGCCCTGGTCGCCGCCGGGCGCATGAAGGCCGCGGGCCTGCGCGAGGTGGAGGCGGCGCGCGCGGATGGTCGCTGGGAGGCCGCGTACGCGGGGGCGAAGACCATCGTGGTGCCGGCGGACCTGACGCTCGCGCTGGAGAAGAACCCGAAGGCGAAGGCGTTCTTCGCCACGCTCAAGAGCGCCAACCGCTACGCCATCCTCTACCGGCTCCACGAGGCGAAGAAGCCCGAGACGCGGGCGCGGCGGCTGGAGAAGTTCGTCTCCATGCTGGAGGCCGGGGAGACGCTCCACGGCTGAGGCCGCGGGAGGCTCCGCGGACTACGTCGGCCCGCCCATGACTTCCATCGTGTGCTTGAGCCGCTCCAGGCCCAGCCGCACCAGGGCGCCGCGCAGGTCGGGCTGGCCCAGGAAGGCCTTCTTGAACACGTCGCGCTCCAGCTTGAGGAGCGTGCAGGGCGTCACGGTGCGCACGGTGGCGGTGGCCAGCCGGCTGCGCAAGAGGGAGATCTCCCCGAACAGGGCGCCTTCCTCCAGCGTGGGGTAGGGGGACTGGCGGCCGTCGCCGTGCGTGTGGAAGACCTCGCACTGGCCCCGGATGAGGACGTAGAGCGCGTCGCCCGGCTGGCCCCGGGTGAGCAGCGTCTCTCCGGCGGGGACGGTGCAGGGGACGAAGGCGTCACCCAGCTCGTGCTGCACCTCCGGGGGCAGGGCGGCGATGAGCGGGTTGCTGCGCAGCGCGTCCGCGAGCAGGCGCTCCCGGGCGGTGACCTGCATCTGCTCGCCCTTGACGCCGTAGTCCTTGCCCAGCTCCCGGACGCCGGCCTGGGTGAGCTCCAGCAGCACGGCGTCCTCCACCGTCACGATGGTGGCGGTGCGCTGCGTGCCGGTGAGCAGCGCCAGCTCGCCGAAGAACTCGCCGGCGCCCAGGCGGCCGACCTCCGTGTTGGCGCCGTTGTCGCCGCCGCGCAGCACCGCGACGCGGCCCTCCAGCACGACGAACATCGAATGGCCCGGGTCGCCCTCGCGCACGACGATCTGGCCCGCGGGCAGGTAGCGCGTGCAGACGGGCGGCGGCGCGGGGGCACCTTCCGCATCCGTCGGAGCGCCTGCCGCCGTGGGCGCGGCGGAGGTCGCGGGCGTCTGCACGGCGGAGGTGGCCGGGGCGGACGGGTGGGCGGACAGCAGGGCCTGCAGGCGCGCGAACAGGGACATGGTGGCCAAATGCTACCCGGGGCGCCCCGGCGGAAACTGTGAAGCGCTTCACAGGCAGCGCGGAGGTGGCCTGAAAGACAGCCAGGCAGGCGCTGGGCGCTCATTGAACAGGGATTGACCGCTGCTGTCACGTCTGTGTTTCGCCCTTCCTGACGCACGGCGACGGGCGCCGGGGATGGCGTGGGCGGACCGGGACGCCCTACAGTCCCTGGCCCATGGGAGACACGCTGGACGTCGTGGTGGACCTGGGAGACGTGGGGGAGACGCCCGCGGACGCCGTGCTGCTGAAGTACGCGCAGGGCTTCCACGGGGCGGACGGCGCGGTGTCGCGCCGGCTGGAGGCGGCGGGCGTGGCCATGGACGCCTTCGACCTGCTCCCCGGGGACCACCGCTTCATCGACACGCGAAGGAGCCTGGGGGCTCCGCTGGTGCTCTTCCTGGGCACGGTGCGCCTGCGGCAGTTCGGCTACCACGAGATCCGCCAGTTCTCCGTGCGCGCGCTCCAGCTCCTGGAGCCCCGGCACGAGGTGCGTCACCTCGCGTGCACCGTGCATGGCCCCAACTATGGGCTGGACGAGGACGAGGCCGTGCTGGCCCTGGTGGGCGGCTTCGTGGACGCGTTCCAGCGCGGCAGCGGGCCGCGCGACCTCACGCGCATCACGGTGGTGGAGCTGAACCCCAAGCGCGTGGAGCGGCTGCGCAAGGCCATCGCGCTGGGGCTCGGGCTCACGCCGGGCGTGGAGCCGCTGATGGGGGCCACGGGCTTCCGCGTGCGGCGGACGTCCCGCTTCGTCCAGGCGCCGCCCATGGCGAGCGCGGGCGCGAACTCCAACGAGAAGCCCCACGCCTTCGTGGCGATGCCCTTCGCGCCGGAGTTGGAGGACACCTACCACTACGGCATCCTGAACCCCGTGAAGGCGGCCGGCCTGCTGTGCGAGCGGGTGGACCAGGCCGTCTTCGACGGCCCCATCATCCAGCGCATCCGGGACCGCATCGACACGGCGAAGGTCGTCATCGCGGACCTGTCATTGGCGAACCCCAATGTCTATCTGGAGGTGGGCTATGCCTGGGGACGCGGCAAGCCCACCCTGATGCTGGTGCGCGACGTGAAGGAGCTGCGCTTCGATGTCTCTAGCTACCGGTGCCTCGTCTACCGGAACATCCGGCACCTGGAGGAGATGCTGACGCAGGAGCTGCAGCGCATCGTCTGAGATGGGCGAGGGGTCAGTAGGGGGCGCAGAGAATGCCCTCGCAGTTACCGGCGCCGTTGTTCCGCGCGACGTTGCCGCCCCCGTCGTAGGCGGTGGGCGCGTAGATGCCCCAGCCTGTGTTGCCCAGGGCCACGTTGCCAATCACCGTGGGCGTGTGGGGCGGCGGGACGCGGAGGCCGTCACCGTCGTTGTACAGGAACCGGTTGGCGCGAACGATGCCGGTCTGCGGAAGGGCCACGTAGGGAAGGTTGCTCAAGGTCAACCCTCCCGCGTTGTTCAAGAAGGTGTTGCCATGGACATAGACCGTGAAGGTGTAGACCTCAAGGCCGCTGCCATTGCCCACGAACAGGTTGTTGACCAGCTCCAGGCTCTGCGGCACCCAAACCGGCTCTGCCGTGGTCCCGAACGAGGTGTTGTTGGCGAGAAGGGAGTCCTCGAACCGCAAGTGACCGCAGAAGTCAGGTCTCCCACCGGTGTCAACCGCTCTGACCACAGCCTGGTTCCGCGTGAAGATGCTTGAACGGACGCGCAGACTGCCACTGAAGCAGTCGATGACGACATCGTTCGAGGTGAAGGTCGAATCGAGGATGTCGGCGATGTGGCCTTGCAGGAGGAAAACGTTGCCATTGTTCTCGAAATGGCTCGACCTCACGTCGAACAACCCATAGGACTGCTCGAAGTCATTGAAAAAAACGTAATTGCTGCCAATGAAACGGGAGTGGGTGACGAGGAAGTAAGTGCTGGTGAAGTCGTAGACTGCGACGCCGTTGTCCTCGAACTTGAGTTCGTGCAGCCGCAGATAGCTTGCGCCTTCGGTAAAGATGCTTATCGCGAAGCCGCGAATCGTGCCGTTGCGCACCATGCTGTCGCCGGAAACCACGATGCCGTATCCGCCCGGTTGGGACAGACCCGAGTCGCGCACGGTGTGGCCCCCCAGATCGAGGACGATGCCATCACCTTCGATGGTGAGCGCGGGCCCGTCCGTGCCCGAGCAGGACAGGTCATGCGTGAGCTTCGTGTGTTGGGTGATGACGTCGCCACACTGGACGTCGCATTCGACCGGCTTCGCTTGCTGGAACCGGGCGTCGAGTGGCTCCCTGTCTGCCGCGAGCGCCGGGGGCGCTCCCAGGGCCAGTCCCGCGATTGCCATTGTGACGAAGAAGCCCATTACCTTATGCATGCCGCCTCCAGCCGGAAGTCCTTCCGGCGATCGGCGCAATGCTAGACAAGGACGGGTGGCCGGGGTCCTGCCTGTCAGTGTCAGCAGGGCCGCCAGAAGCTGACGGCTCGGAGGCACGATGGGGCGGGACAAGCAGGCGAAGGATCAGTAGGGGGCGCAGGTGACGCCCTCACATTGGCCCGCGCCGTTGTTCCGCGCGACGTTGCCGCCCCCGTCGTAGGCGGTGGGCGCGTGGATGCCCCAGCCCGTGTTGCCCACGGCCACGTTGCCAATCACCGTGGGCGTGCTGGGCGGCAGGACGCGCAGGCCGTCACCGTCGTTGTGAAGGAACCGGTTGGCGCGAACGATGCCGGTGAGCCGCTGTCCAGCCACGATGGGAGAGTCGCTGAGGGTCAGTCCACCCGCGTTGTCCCAGAAGGTGTTGCCATGGATGTAGACCGTGCTGGCTTTGACTGCGAGTCCACCGTCGTTGCCCATGAGCAGGTTGTTGACCATCGCCAGGTTCGACACCACTTGCAATCCGAACGAGGTGTTGTTCGCGAGAAGGGAGTCCTCGAACCGAAGCGTATCGCAGAGGAATGGACCTTGGCCGGGGTCCGCAGCTGAGGCCACGGCCTGGTTCCGTGTGAAGACGCTCGAGCGGACGCGCGTGCTGCCATAGAAACAGTTGATGGCGACCTCGTTCGACGTGAAGGTCGAGTCGAGGACGTCGGCGGAGTGGCTGTTCAGGAAGATCGCCTGGCCATTGTTCTCGAAATGGCTCGACCTCACGTCGAGCGACCCCGAGGACACGTCGAACTCACTCAAGAATCCGAAGTCATTGCCAATGAAGCGTGAATGGGTGACGAGGAAGCGGTTGCCCGTGTAGTTGTAGACCGCGACGCCATTGTCCGCGAACGTGAGCTCGTGCAGCCGCAGATAGCCCGTGGCGACGGTCCGGACACCCTGACCGAAGCCGCGAATCGTGCCGTGGCGCACCATGCTCTCGCCGCTGACCACGACGCCCCTTGTGTTGAACCGCTCCGGGCCCGAGCGGCTCACGGTGTGGCCGCCGAGGTCGAGGACGATGCCGTCACCTTCGATGCGGAGCGCGGGCTCGTCCGTGCCCGGGCATGACAGGTCATGTGTGAGCTTCGTGTGCTGGGTGATGACGTCGCCACACTGAACGTCGCATTCGACAGGCTTCGCTTGCTGCAACCGGGCGTCGAGCGCCTCCCTGTCCGCCGCGAATGCCGCGGGTGCTCCCAGGAACAGTGCAGCGATGGCCGCCGTGACGGAAAAGCCCTCTGCTTTATGCATGCCGCCTCCCAGCCGGAAGTCCTTCCGGCAACCGGCGAAATGCTAGACACAACACCGTCAGCGGCATCCCCCATTGCCAGTGGCAGCGCACGGACCGCTAGATGACAGCCGGGCGGCACGCTGGGGCGGTACGGACTGTCACCAGCCGCGCGCCGTGACCTCCCACGCCGCCACGCCCTCGTCGCCGCGCACGACGTGCAGCCGGGGATGCTGGGGGACGGAAACACAGACATGGTTGGGCACCACGCGCACGCGCTCACCGATGCGCGGGCGCCACTCAGTGCCGGACACGTCCAGCAGGCCGTGCTCCTCCGACAGGTTCTTCACCACGACCTCCGGCCGGTCCAGCAGGGCGCCGTAGCCCGGCGCGAGCCCCTCCTCCTTCACCAGCGCCTTGGACCCCGCGTCGATGACCACCTGGCCGGGCACGGCCGTGCTCACCACCGTGGCCAGCACCGAATAGGCACACTCCGTCCAATCACAGGCGCCGATGACGGCCGCGTTGCGGTCGTTGAGCACGTTGAGACCGGGACGGATCTCCGTGAGGCCCTTCACGGTATGGGATCGCCAGAGCGTCGGGGTGGAGCCGCCGCTGACCACCTCCGGCGGCAGGCCCGCGTGGCTCAATGCGCCCACGAACGTCGCCAGCGCCGCTGCCTGGGCCTGCATCGCGGCGGACAGCTCCGCCTGGGGAACACGGATGTGGCCCGCGTAGAACGTCACCCCGCGAAAGGCCACTCCCGCCGTGGACGCCGCCGCGCGTGCCAGCGCCACCGTCTCCTCCGGCGTGCGCAGCCCCACGCGGCGCATGCCCAGGTCCACCTCCACGAGCACGCCCACGGTGCGCCCCGCCTCCCGGGCCGCGCGCGCCAGCCCCTCCAGCGCCTCATGGGAGTCGAGCGCCACGCTGAGCCGCACGCGCGAGGGCAGGGCCATCAACCGAGCCAGCTTGTGCGCGCCCACGGGCGGGTACGCGAGCAGCACGTCGTCGGACACGGACGCCATGACCTCGGCTTCCAGCACCGTGGCCACCGTGACGCCGGAAGCCCCCGCCGCGACCTGCATCGCGCCCAGCTCCGCCGTCTTGTGCGTCTTCGTATGGGGGCGCCAGCGCAGGCCGTGCTCGCGGGCGTAGGTCGCGACGCGCTGGACGTTCCGCTCGACGCGGTCCAGGTCCACGATGGCGGCCGGCGTGTCGAGCGTATCGAGGAAGGTCTGGGACATGCGGCGCATGCTGGCACCGCGCTCCTCGACCCGTCACCGGAATCCCGCCGGACGTGCGGCAGGCAACGCCATTCCCAGCGCTACCGCGGCGGCGTCGCTGGCTCGAAGCTCACCGTGGGCCGCTGCCAGCTCCAGCCGCCGGACTTCAGGGCCTCCGTCGCCTGCGCATCCAGCACGCGCAGCGCCGCGAGCACGTCCGCGGGAGGACGGGGCGCTCCCGGCGCGCTCTCCACCTCGAAGCGCGGGGGGATGGCCGCCGCATCCTGGCCGCCCATCACCACGCGGATGCGGCAGTTCTGCGGCGACAGCTCCGTCTCCCCGGACCAGGACACGTCCTGGACGAAGAGGTCCACCGTCCCCGTGGCCTTCTGCCCTTGCAGCCGCGTCACCACCGCGTCCAGTGAACCCTTCGCGCGCGCGTTCCGCTTCTTTCCAAGACGGGTGAGCGTCCACCAGGCCAGGCCGCCCGCGACCACGGGCGAAAGGATGAAGTAGGGGATGAGCGGGCTCATGGGGCGGCAGGCTGCCACGAAATCCGGAAGAAGAAACGCCCGTCTCCAAGCCCTGGGGCTCGGGAGACGGGCGTGAAGAGAAGCACGGCTACTGCGGCGCGGGCGCGGAGACCTTCTTCGTCGCGTTGGGCTTGTACGTCATGCCCAGCTCGTTGAAGACGAAGGAGTAGACGTCCACCTCCTCCTCGATGCGCGCGGACAGCGGCGTGCCCATGCCGTGGCCCGTCTCCGCGTTGGCGCGCAGCAGGATGGGCTTGGGGGACGCCGTCGCGGACTGCATCCGGGCCACCATCTTGCGCGAGTGGTACGGATCCACGCGCGGGTCATTGGCCCCGGACGTGAAGAGCACCGACGGGTACTTCGTCCCGTCCTTCACCTGGTGCACCGGCGAATAGCTGTACAGCGCCTTGAACTGCTCCGGGTCCTTCACCGAGCCGTACTCCGTCACGTTGAACTGGCCGTTGGGCGTCAGCTCCGTGCGCAGCATGTCGTAGATGCCCACGCGCGCCACCACCGCGCCGTACTGCTCCGGGTGCTGCGTCAGGGCCGCGCCCATCAGCAGGCCGCCGTTGCTGCCGCCCTGGATGGCCAGCTTCTTCGGCTGCGTGTACTTCTGGTCCACCAGCAGCTTCGCGCACGCGTAGAAGTCGTCGAACACGTTCTGCTTCTTCGTGAGCGAGCCGCCCTTGTGCCACTCCTCGCCGAACTCCGAGCCGCCGCGCAGGTTCGCCACCGCGAACACGCCGCCCTGCTCCAGCCACATGCCCGTCAGCGGGCTGTAGCCCGGGTTGATGGAGACGTTGAAGCCGCCGTAGCCGGTGAGCAGCGTGGGGTTGTTCCCGTTCAGCTTCGTGCCCTTCTTCTTCAGGATGGTGAGCGGCACCTTGGTGCCGTCCTTGGACGTGGCCTCCGTGCGCACCACCTCCACGTCGCTCATGTCGACGGGCGCCGTGCGCGCCAGCGCCGTCTTCGTGAGCTTGTTGTCCGCCGCCGAGTAGCGGAACCACGCGGCCGGCTGGGTGAAGCTGCCGTTGACGACGAGCAGGTCGTCCGCGCCCTGGCGGACCAGGCCTCCCACCGACGACACCGGCAGCGTGGGCACCAGCCCCTGCGCCTTGCCCGTCAGGTCCACCATGCGCAGCTGCGACGGACCGCCCAGCTGCTCCAGCAGGTACAGCCGGCTCTTCGTCGGCACCACGGCCTGCACCGTCGCCTCGCCCTCCGGCACGATGACGGCGGCCTTGTCCAGCGTGGGCGTGGCCAGGGGCAGCCGCAGCACCTTGCCCTTCGGCGCATCCTTGCGGCTGATCAGGTACGCCGCGCCGTCGCTGCCAAAGCGCGCGGACACCACCTTGTCCGCGTACTTCGCCACCTGCGTCCAGGTGCCCTTGGGACCGTGCAGGAACAGGTCGTACTCGCCGCCGTCGCCGTTGGCCACGCGCGCGAAGGTGTACTGGCCGTCGTCGCTGGACTCCAGCTCCGTCATCGCGATGCGCGGGAAGTCCTTGCCCAGCGCGTACGTGTCCTTCTCCGTGGGTGTGCCCAGCGCGTGGAAGTACACCTGCTGGTAGACGTTGCGGTCCTCGGGCGGGCGCTCCTCGCCCCGCGGATGGCGCGTGTAGAAGAAGCCCGTGCCCTGCGCGTTCCACGCGAGGCTGCCGCCCGCCGTTCCGCTGTTGACGCGCGGCACCAGCTCGTTGGGCATCGCCTTCGAGGAGGCCACGTCCCACACGGACACGTCACCGCTCTCCGTGCCCGCCTTGGACATGGAGACGGCGACCTTCTTGCCGTCGTGCGACAGCTGGAACCAGTCGATGGTCGTCTTGCCGGAGGTGTCCACGACCGTGGGGTCCACCAGCACGCGCTCCTTCGACGTGTCGTCCAGCGAGCCCACCACGATGAGCGTGGGCTGCTGCTTGGGCGGCTGGTACTTCAGCGCCAGCAGCGTGCCGCCCTGTTCGTCCAGGCCGCCGTAGCCGGGCGACTTCCAGGAGAGGATCTCCGTGATGCGCTGGCGCAGCGGCTCGCGGCCCGGGAGCTTGTCCAGGTACGCGCGCGTGTACGTGTTCTGCGAGTCGGTCCACTGCTGGACCTTGGGGTCGGTGGCGGACTCCATCCACTGGTACGGATCCGCCACGGTGGTGCCGTGGTAGGTCGTCTCCACGGGCCGCTTCTCCGCGGCGGCCGGCTTCGCGGGCGCCTTGCCGGCGGCCCCCGCCACCAGCGGCAACAGCAGCGCCGCGGTCGTCACTGCGATTCTGGACTTCATGGTTCACCTCGCATGCGGGTGGTCCCCTGCGGGACGCTCATCGCAGGGGCAGCTCCACCAGGGCGGTGGAGAAGGTGTCGAAGGTCTCGTTGGCGTTGGGCTTCGTGCCCTCGTCCATGTTGCCGAGCATCAGCGCGAAGACGACGCGCGGGTGCTCCGGGTCGTTGGGGCGCTCCGCCACGCCCACGAAGCACTTCTGGCCCGTGAGCGTGCCCGTCTTCGCGCGGATGCGGCCCGCGGTGGACTGCGTCGTCTTGCGGCCCGCCAGCGTCCCGTCCACGCCCAGCACCGGCAGGCTGTCCACCAGCGCGGCGCCGTAGGGCTCCTGCAGGCTGGTGAGCAGCACCCGCGCCATGCCCCGGGGCGTGGCCAGGTTGTAGCGGGACAGGCCGCTGCCATCCACCGGGCGCAGGTCCTTGGACGGGACGCCCCGGCGCGTCAGCTCCGCGACCAGGGCGGTGCGCAGCGCGGCGTAGCCTTCGTTGCCGGTGCGCTCGCGCGCGAAGCGCATGCCCAGCCGCTCCGCGTACAGGTTGAGGCTCTCCTTGTTCGTCGCGCGCACCAGCTCCGACAGGGGCGGGCTGATCAACTCCACCAGCGGCACCGGCACCGGCGGCATGGGCGGGGTGGGGGCCTCCAGCGACATGGGCAGCCGCGTCACGCCGTGGCGGGCCAGCGCGTCGTCCACGCACGCGGCGAAGAGGGCCTCCGGCGCGTCCACGGACAGCTTCACCGCGGCGGCCTGAGGACACGGCCCCCCTGAAGGCGAGCGCCACGTGCACCGCACTCCACCGCCCCCGCGCACGCAGGCCAGGTTCGCGCGCTCCGCGTTGACGTCCACGTTCACCACCGCGGACAGCGTGGCGAAGGTGGGGGTCCACTGGATGGAGGGCGCATCCGCGCAGGTGGCGCCGGGGGCGCGGGCGAGCGCCAGGTCCACCACGTTCTCGCGGAAGACGAAGGGCGTGGGTGCCGCGCTGTAGGCATACGCCGCGTCGTCCCAGGCCCAGCCGGGGCCCAGGCCGCCATCCACGCCGTCCGTGCCGGCGATGCGCACGTTGCCGCGCCACTGGTGGATGCCGCGCGCCTGGAAGGCCTCCGCGATGCGGTCACACGCGAGCGCCGTCTCCGGGAAGCGCCACGAGCCCAGCGACGGGTCCCCGGACGCCTGCGCCACCACGTCGCCCAGGAACAGGCCTCCCGTCTGCGAGCCCTCCAGGGACACCGGCGTCACGAAGCGGAAGTCCGCCCCCAGCGCGGACAGCACGGCGGAGGTGGACACCACCTTCATCGTGGACGCGGGCAACAGCCGCACGTTCTCCCGGTGCGTGAAGAGGGGCGCCCCGGTGCGAGCGTCCACCACATAGGCGCCCGTGATGGCGCCGTCCGCCTCCAGGGTCTCCAGCAGGGCGTTCGTCACCCCGGGCAGGGTGTTCCGCGGGGCGCCGTCCGGAGTGGCGGGCGCGTGGGTACAGGCGGACAGGAAGAGGGCAACGCTGGCGGGGAAGAGGGCGCGGCGCATGGCGGCGGCCACCGTATGTCGCGTGCCTGGGAGTGTCATGGTTTCCCGCCGGCGGGGTGGGGCGGAGGCGTGCACGGTTGGACGGAGCACGGGCAAACGGCTTCGCGCGCGGGCTATTCCCAGGCCTCTCCGTCCAGCCACACCGAGTGCCTTGACGCGGCGCCACGCGACCCCCATCCTGCCGCGCCCCATGCCTGTCCTACGTGGTGCCGTGACCTTTTCGCGCTTCCGGACCGAGCCGGCCAAGGATGCGCCGTCCGACGTCAAGCGCTGGCTGACCAAGGGACTCAAGTCCCATGCGTTCGAGCCCATCGACCGCCGCTCCGAGGAGGAGCGCGCCGCCGGTTTCGTGGAGCTGGAGAACCCGGAGTCCTCCGAGTTCGCCACCGGAAACCTCTTCTATGGCGAGTACGCCCTGTTCGGCTTCCGCATCGACACGCTGAAGGTGCCCGCGTCGATGATGAAGTCGGAGCTGGACAAGTGGTCTGCCGCCTTCGCCAGGGAGAACGGCCGCCCGCCCGCGCGCGCGGAGAAGAACAAGCAGCGCGCGGAGCTCAAGCAGCTCCTGCGTCAGCGCGCGGTGCCGCGCACCAGCGTGCTGGACGTGACGTGGAACCTGAAGACGCAGACGGTGCAGGTCTGGGCCGCGTCGCGCAAGACGGTGGATGAGATCTGCGTGGCGCTGGAAGGCGCCCTGGCGGTGAAGGTGATTGGCATCACGCCCGCGTCCATGGCGCAGCGCGCGGGCATCGACGAGAAGGCCCTGGGCCCCACGGCGGAGCTCATTGGAATGGACCTGCCGGCGACGGCTTCGGTGGAGGACACCCATGGCGAGGCGTGAGCAGGCGAGGGAAGAGGCGGCGTTCGCGCGGGGCGATGTCGGCGTGGACGGCGTCGCCACCGAGGAGGAGAAGGACGAAGCCGAGGTCGAAAAGGGCAAGGCGCGCGAACAGCTGCTGCGCGGCCGGGCCTACCTGGGCCGCGAGTTCATGACGTGGCTGCTGTGGCGCTCGGAGTCGGGCGACCCGCTGGTGGAGTTCGACGGCGCGGGTGTCGTCGTCCTCTTCCTGGGCAAGGTGGTGCTGCGCGGCGTGGCGGGCGACGTCACGGAGATGAGCGCCAAGGGCACGCTGGCGCCGTATTCGGAGAACGTGCGCCATTCACTGGACCGGGGCCTGCTGGTGTCCCAGGCGCGGCTGCGCATCTCCCACGGCGAGCGCGAATACGAAGTCACGCTCGATTCCGAGTTCCTGGACATCCGCGCCGCCAAGCTGCCCGCGCTGATGACGGAGGAAGAGGATGATCAGCTCAGCGAGCGGCTGGAGCTGACCGAGCAGCTCTCCGGACTGGTGGACGCGCTGGTGCAGGACTTCCTGCCCATGCGCGCCGGCCGCGCCTGGAGCAAGCAGGTGGTGCCCGCGATGAAGGCGTGGATGAAGGGCGAGGAGAAGGGGAGCGACGTGCTCTCCAAGGCCGCCCGCGCCCGGGGCCGCGACGCACGGGCCGCCCGGGGCTGACGGCTGGCAAAGAGCCTCCGGGTCCATGGACTCGGAGGCTCTTGAGTGCGCGCTACGGGTTGATGCAACGCCAGACGCCGCAGGAGCCTTCGCCGTTGCCGCAGTCATACTGGCTGTAGCAAGGCTTGCAGCTGGCCGAGCAGATCATCCGGACCGCCTGGTTGTCGCTCGTCTCCGACGCCGAGCCGGGAACCATGGCCAGGGCCGAGCCCGCCATGGCGCCGATGATCAGGGCAAGGCCGGGAAGGGACCGCTTCAGTCGCGACGGCTTCATGCTTCCTCCGGGGGGAATGGGGCCGGAGCATCCGGGCCCACACCGCGAGGGCATTCGAACAGACGCGCAGAGGCGATCCAAGTTCGACGCTGGTCCAGTCTGGCGCGCTGTCCGAACCGCAATGGAGCGGGCGGCCGTGCCAGTCCGGAGCAGTGCAAGACCGTCCCAGGGCGGTGGACAGAGGCACGGGGCTCGCAATGACTCGCGGCCAATCCCTCCCGCCCGAGCAGGTGTCCCGTGCCGTCCGCCCCCAGCACCGAAGCCATCCAGCGCATCTCCCTGAAGAACCGCGAGTACGCCTACATCGAGGACGCCAACCGCGGCGTTGTGCTGATGGAGGTGGGCCCGCGCGTGCTGACGCTGGAGGCGCACCTGACGCTCGTCGCGAAGGAGCGGATGGTGGAGGTGGGCGCCGGCAGCTGGTGCGTGGTGCGCAACCCCGTGGTGCGCGTGGACGGTCAGGTGGCGCTGGACGACTTCGGCCAGGCCCGCGTCGCGGTGGGCGACCGCGAGGTCCGCGTGGGCCCGAAGGTCTTCCCGCTGTACCCCGGCGAGGAGCTGGAGGGCGACATCGTCCCGGAGTACGTCCTGGGCGTGTCGGAGGCGCTGCGCCTGCGCGCGCTCACCGCCTTCATGGACACCAGCACCCCGGACGCGCCCCGCCGTCGCGAGGCCGGTGACGAGTGGCTGGTGCGCGGCCCCGGCCGCTACGTGCCCGGCGAGGCCGTCACCGTCGTGTCGCTGGAGAAGGCCCGCGTCCTCAAGGAGACCGAATACTGCGTCATCCTCAATCCCGTGGACCGCGCCACCGGCCGCGTCCAGGAGGGCCGCCGCAAGGTCGTCTCCGGTCCGGACGTCTTCTTCCTGGAGCCCGGCGAAGCGCTGGAAGGGGACGTGCGCCGCAAGCACGTCCTGTCGGAGCTCCAGGGGCTGAAGCTCCAGGCGCTGGATGACCTCTCCGAGAACGAGGGCGGCGAGCCCCGCGCACGCAAGGCCGGTGACACGTGGATCGTCCGCGGCCCGCGCACCTACGTGCCCAGCGAGAAGGTCCTCATCCACCGGGAGATTTCCGCGCTGTCGCTGGGGCAGGGGGAAGGCCTCTACGTGCGCGATTTGCGCTCGGGGAAGGTGTCGCTCGTCCAGGGGCCGTGCCAGTTCATGCCGGAGGCGCACCAGGAGCTGCATGAGAAGCGCCTGTCTCCGGACGCGGAGGCGCTGCTGGGCCTTGCTCCGCCGTTGCCACCTTCGGCGGACGCGAAGGACGCCCGCGCGCCGCGCCCTACGACCCAGGCGGAGAAGGGGGACCGCACGCGCGCCATCGTGCTGCGCATCGAGGACAACACGGCGGTTCTCATCAACGACTTCGAGACCAACCACGCGCGCGTGGAGTTCGGCCCCGCGAAGGTGATGCTGCGCCCGTACGAGGACGTCACCGTGCTGGACCTGTCCGGCAGTACGCCCAAGCGCCCGCGGCAGCTCAAGGTGCTGATGCTGCGGCTGGGGCCGGACTTCGCCACGGACCTGTTCGAGGTGGCCACGCGCGACCACGCGCGCCTGCGCATCAAGCTCTCCTACAAGTGGCAGTTCGACGTGCAGGGCGACCCGGAGAAGGACAAGGCCATCTTCCGGGTGAACGACTTCATCGGATACGTGTGTGAGAACCTCGCGTCGCGCATCCGCCAGGTCGCCGCGGAGAACGAGTTCGAGACCTTCCACAAGAACGCCAGCGTGCTCATCCGCCGCGCCATCTTCGGCATGGACGACGCGGGCCGCGCGCGCAAGGACCGCCTCTTCTCCGAGAACCAGCTGCGCATCATCGACATCGACATCAAGGACATCGCCCCCGTCGACGAGAAGACGGCCCTGAAGCTGCGCGAGGCCATCGACACCAACATCCAGATCCAGCTGGACGCCTCACGCCAGGAGGCCCAGGCCGCCGCGGAGCTCAAGCGCATCCGCAGCGAGGAGGAGAAGCAGCTCGCGGACATCGCCAGCCACCGCAAGTCGGAAGCCGAGCGCCAATCCCTCATCGAACTGCAGAACCGCAACCACCAGTTGGAGACGCTCAGCCGCGCCAAGGTGGAGGCGGAGGCGCAGCTGGAGCGGGCCCGCGTGGAGAGCGAGGAGGCCCTGGCCCGCGCCGAGTCCGACGCCCGCGCCTCCCGCATCCGCGCCGAGGCGGAGGCCGAGCGCGAACGGCTCACCACCCAGGTGACGCTGGAGCGCCAGCAGCGCCTCAACGACCTGGAGGTGGAGCGCCAGTCCCGGCTCGCGGAGGTGGAGGCCTCGCAGTTCCGCCAGCGCGTGGAGTCCCTGGGCGGCGGAGAGAACTTCGTGAAGGCCGTGGCCGCGCAGGCCCAGGCCGCCGTCGTCGGAGGCCTGGACAAGGTCGTCTTCCTCCCCAGCGGGTCCAACCTCAACCTCTTCGACGCCATGCAGGGGCTCCTGGGCCCCGGAGGCCAGCCGCGCCTGTCCGCCCACCACGCCCCGACACCGCCTGGAGACACTTCCACCTGAGGTCGACCAGGCGATGCCGCGCGTCGGCCGCGCTCACGGGCGCGTCAGCGCTCGTACTCGTCGCACCCCGTCTCCTGCTTGGACGGGAACGCGGACTTCTTCTCCTGGCGCACGTAGTCGTGGCTCTGGGAGAAGAGGTCCGGGCTCGTCACGGTCACGGTGCCCTTCGCGGCGTCGGCCGTCTTCCACTGGAGCGGCTCCGGCTTGCCGTCGGAGGACGTGAGCCCCAGCACCCACGCCCCGGCGCCCTTGCCGGGCTCCACTGACGTCACCTTCAGCGTGGTGGCCTCCTGGCCCAGCTGCACCTCCACCTCGCCCGTCGCGGGCTTGACGGTGAAGCTGCGCGTCGCGGCGGAGCAGGGCTTGAGGACGACGAAGCCCTTGCCCTGCTTCGTCAGCTCCACCCACGTCCCCGCGAAGGGCTGGAGCTTGTCCGCGGCCACCGGTGCCTTGGCCGCCGTGGGGCCTGAGTCCGCCGAGCAGTCCAGGTCCTCACGCTTGAGCAGCCCCGCCGTGGCCTTCTGCGGCCCCTGGAAGCGCGCGGCGAGGAAGTCCGGCTCCAGCGGGTCGACGTACGCCTCCACCGCGTCGCCTGACACCACGAACGCCTTGCGCGCGGTGTTGGCGGCGTCCGACGCGTGGAAGCTCGCCTTGGATGCCTTCACCTTGCAGATGCCCAGCGGCTTGGAAGTGCTCCGGGCGAACGTGTCCTTGCCCGGGTAGCCCGCGCCACAGCACTGGGGCGACGGGCCGGACTCCAGCACGAACTGCTTGGGATTGACGCGCAGCGTCCAGGGGTGCGGCTCGTCCTCCTGGCTCAACGTCCACGCCGTGGCGGTCTTCTTCTGGACGACCCACGCGCAGTCGCAGGTGCCCACGCTGCTGCCCTGCGGGAACGACCCCGAGAAGTGCACGAGCGTCTCGTTGCTCCCCTCGACGATGGCCAGCCGCCCCTGCTTGTTCGAGTAGACCCCCGTGAGTCCCTCGGGCCCCTGGGCCGAGGCGTCCGGGACCACGCCCGTGACGCAAATGGCAAACAGCAATGCCACACTTTTGAAATCCGGTTGGATCCTGGACATCCGATTGGGCCTCCTGGGCGGGCTCTCTAGTCTCAGCGGATTGATCCGTCGAAACTGAAGTTGCTGGAATCACTGGTTTGACACGATTGTGAATGTGAATGCGAAACTGATCGCATTGCCTTTCGATAATCACGGCGATCCAAGCACGTCCGCGGCGCCTGTGTTCGCGGCCTGACACCCGGGGCTTCCCATGTCCGTCTCCAACATCCGCGTCCGTTCTGGCGACACGCTTTCGGAGATCGCGAAGCGCTACAACACGTCCGTCTCCGACCTGGCCAAGGCGAACAACATCAAGGATCCGAACAAGATCCTGGCGGGCCAGACGCTGAAGGTGCAGCAGGACGGCTTCGAGGCGAAGGGCACGAAGCCGGGCACGAGCACCAAGACGTCGGGCGACAGCTTCACGCAGTCCACCCGCGGCACGCAGAAGACGACGCCCTCCACCGAGGGTGGCACCACCACCACGGCGGGCGGAGAGCTGGGCTCGCTGAGCCGCAAGTACGAGGCGCGCGGCCCCGGCACCGTGTCCACGGGCAAGGGTGACAAGGGCGGCGTGTCCTACGGCTCCTACCAGTTCGCGTCCGCGAACGGCTCCGCGCAGTCGTTCGTCAACTCGCTGAAGAAGTCGAACCCGGACTACTACCAGGCGCTGTCGGGCAGCAAGCCGGGCTCCGCGGAGTTCTCCGCCAAGTGGAAGCAGCTGGCGGCGAAGGACCCGAAGGGCTTCGACAAGGCGCAGCACGACTACATCAAGGCCACGCACTACGACCCGGGCGCCGCCAACATCAAGAAGGCGACGGGCATCGACCTGGACAAGCGCTCCGCGGCGCTGCGTGACGTGGCCTGGTCCACCTCCGTGCAGCACGGCCCGGGCGCGGCGGACGACATCTTCAAGAAGGCGCTGGCCGGCCGCGACCCCGCGAAGGTGAGCGACGAGCAGCTCATCAAGGACATCTACGCCGAGCGCGGCCGCACGAACGCCAGCGGCACCCTGGTGCACTTCTCCGGCAACTCCAAGGACGTGCAGCAGGGCGTGGCCAACCGCTTCAAGTCGGAGGTGAAGGACGCGCTCGCCATGCTCAAGAAGGAGCAGTCGGGCGCTACGACGAAGCCGGCCAACACCAACACGGGCGTGGTTCCCCCGTCCGTGAACAACGACTCGAAGCCGGGCCGCACGAACGGCGCGAACACCTCCAAGCCCACCACGGAGGCGGACCGCACGGACACGCAGCAGGTGGCCCCGTCCAAGTCGGGCCCGGCGGTGCACGTGAAGGTGCCGTACTACAGCCAGTTCGAGGGCGGCCACGGCTACACCCCCAGCGACACGGCGTGCTTCAAGGCCGCGGTGGCGATGGCGGGCGCGAAGGGCGCGAACGTGCTGGGCCCCGACCGCCGCATCCAGGTGGGCAAGAGCGAGAACGGCGTCGGCGCGCTCAACGTGGACTCGAAGAAGGCCGCCGAGGGCCGCAAGTACATCGACCAGCAGCTGAACGCCGGCAAGCCGGTGGTCGTGGGCGTGAGCCACAAGGACTCGAACTACAACGTGGACGGCCTCACGGACCACTTCGTGACCATCACGGGCCGTGGCGTCGACGAGAAGGGCCGCACCTACTACACGTTCCACGACCCGGGCACGACCAACGCCAGCAAGGGCAAGGACACGAACCCGAACAATCGCTTCTACGTGGATGACAAGACCGGGAACATGTACCGCCCCGGCAAGGCCGCGAACGGCTACGTGACGGACCGCCACTACGACGTCGCGATGGTGCGCATCAACGGGTAGTCCCCGGCGAAGAACGCCCCCGGAAGTGCTTCGGCCCGGCGACCTCGTGAGGAGGTCGACCGGGCCGTTACACGTCCGTCCGTCTGTCTTTCCGGGTGACAGGCCCTACGCGTGCGCCGTCTCGCGCCGAGGGGGCACCTCGCCGCGCAGCTCCGCCACCTCCGCGCGCAGGAGCCAGTCGGTGGGGAAGTCCGTGGACGCGCGGGCGATCTGCTCCAGCCGCTCCGGGGCCAGCTGTCCCGTCTCCCGGATGCGGCGCACCTCCGTGTAGAGGGCGGCCAGCGACGGGTGCAGGGCCTGCGCCTTGCGCTCGCGCGCCTGGGCCTCGCCGTCGCCCGCGGTGAAGGCGTCCAGCTCCCCGAACCACTTGTCCCACGTGCCCGGGTCGGCGGGCCCCCCCGCCACGGACGGCAGCCGCTCCGTCAGGTACAGGCGCGCCATGGACGGCAGCGTCAGCTCGCGGTCCGCCAGCTTTCCGCTCAGAGCAATCACCTCGCCGCCGCCCACCGCGAAGCCCTCCAGCACCAGCCCGCTGTCGAGCTCGAGTCTAAAGCTCCCGCGCTCCGGCAGGGTGCCCTGGCCAAATGCGACCAGCGCCGCGCCGGTGAACGGCTTGTCCAGGGCGTGCCCGTTCTTCGACGTGAGGATGGGGCCCTCCAGCCGGGCCAGCGCGGTGGACAGGCCCGGGGCCACGTCCTTCGGGGCCGGCAGCAGCTCCACCACCTTGCCCGTCACCTCCCGGCCGTCCGCGAGCACCAGGTGGTTGACCGTGCGGGCGCGCAGCGCCTCGTTGAGGCCCAGGTCCCCGCCGCGCTTCCACGCGAGCGTGGCCTCGAACTCGGCCAGGACTTCGAAGAGGTGCTCGAAGTCGCGCGCCACGAAGAGCTGCGGCTGCATGCGGGTGATGTCGTAGTCCGTGTCCGCGCACGCCACGCCCAGCGGCAGCTTGTGCACCGCGGACGTCAGGCAGTGCTTCGCCTCGCCGATGCTGGACAGCAGGCCCGCGCCGTAGATGCGCGGGTGCTTCAGGTCGCCAATCAGCCCGTACTCCGCCGTCCACCAGTACAGGCGGCTCGCGCGGGTGCTCTCGCTGATGTAGCGGTGGCTGGCGTTGGCGGCCTCCAGGCGGGCCTGGGCGTGGGAAATCTCCTCCTCGGTGGCGGTGGGGTCCTCCTTCACCACGGAGAGGTTGCGGATGGCCTCGAAGACGGCCTGGTCCTCCACGCTGGCGATGGCCTTGAACCCCACCAGCCCAACGGCCTTGAGGTACTGCGCGTAGCGCGCGTTCGCGATGATGGGCGCGTGCCCCGCGCTCTCATGCACGATGTCCGGCGCGGGCGTGTACTGGATGTGCTCGTGCGTGCGGATGTCCGCCGCGATGGCCAGCACGCCCAGCGCCTGCAGCTCCGTGAAGACGGCCGGCGGGATGAAGCCGCGCACCGCCACGCAGGACCAGCCCAGCTTGGACAGCTTCTCGTTCATCTCGTCCAGGCTGGGGATGGCCTCCGCGCCAATGCCCGTGGCCTCCAGGCCCTCCAGGTAGACGGGGTGCGCCTTGTCGCTCAGATGCTCCCGCAGCTGCCCCAGGATGTGCCGCCACACCGCCTGGTCACGAGGCGTGTACGCCGCGTAGTCCTGCGACACCACGTAGCGGCGCAGGTGCGCGGGAAGGCGGGCAATGGTCCGTTCCGTGGGGGTCATCGCGGCGGCTCCTTCAAGAGAAACAGGACTCCTGAAGAATACGCATCCCACTGGAAGACGGAAATCCGGCAGAATTCGACGTCTTCGTCGGATTATCGTCGTTTGTTCAGGCGACGACGCAGTCCGTCAAGGATGCTCTGGCCCCCGGGGCTGAGGCCGCCGGAGGGCCACAGGGCGACCACCTCCACGACCTGGGGCTCCTGTTCGCGCAGGGGCCAGACGTGGAGGTCGGGCGGGAAGGGCTGGGTGGGGCGCACGTCGGGGGCGATGGTGCAGGCCTTGTAGGCGCGCAGCAGCTCGTAGAGGTGGAGGAAGCTCTCCACGCGGCCGACCTCCGTGACGGAGACGCCGTGGGCGGCGAAGCGCGCGCTGTTGGCGCCGCCGTAGGGGTCGTCCCGCAGCCAGTCCACGAAGCGCTGGCCCTGGAGGTCCTTCACGTCCAGGGAGCGGCGGGAGGGGTGCGCCTTCGCGAGCGCGGAGTCGGGGCCGGCGATGACCACGAAGGACATGCGCAGCAGGGACTCGGTGTCCACGCCCTCGTGCGGAGGCAGCGGGGTGAAGTCGAGCACCAGGTCCTGCTGCCGCGTCTGCACCTGCCGCATGAGCTCGTGCGAGCCGCCGAAGCCCACCACCAGCTTGAGGTCGGTGGCGGCGGCGTCCTGCGCGATGCCGCCCAGCAGGGACATGGAGAGGGTGGGGTTGAGGCCCAGGCGCAGGGTGGGCTCCACGCGGGCCAGGTCCATCAACCGCTTCACGTCCAGCTGGTGCAGCGGCGTCTGGGTGCCCGCGTAGAGGCGCTCTCCGCGCGCGGACAGTTGCAGGCGCCGGCCTGGCCCCCGCTCCAGCAGGGCGGCGCCGTCCGCGAGCACCTCCTCCAGGGCGCGGATGTGCTCGCTCACGACGGAGCGCGCGACGCCCAGGTGCTCCGCGGCGGCGTCGATGCTGCCGGCCTCCACCGCGGCGGTGAAGGACTCGAGCCAGACCAGGTGTCGCTGGAGCTTGCGCGGGGGCATGGGCGCTGGACGCGCTACAGGAAGAAGTCCGGCAGCAGCTCCGCGCCGGGCACGGACTGGTACTTGTCGAAGTTGGTGACGCCCGCGGCGCGCAGCACCTCGTCGTCGATGCAGAAGTTGCCGGTGAAGGAGCGGCTGGGCTTGGTGAGGATGGCGTAGGCGGCGTCGGCCATGATCTCCGGCGTGCGGCTGCCCTTGATGGTGTCGTCACCGCCCAGCAGGTTCTGCACGGCGGCGGTGGCGATGACGGTGCGGGGCCAGAGCGTATTGACGGCGATGCCGTCGTCCTTGAGCTCCTCCGCCATGCCCAGGGCGCACAGGCTCATGCCGTACTTCGCGATGGTGTAGGCCACGTGGGGGCCGAACCAGCGCGGCTCCATGTTGAGCGGCGGCGAGTTGTTGAGGATGTGCGGGTTGGAGGACTTCTTGAGGTACGGGATGCACGCCTGCGAGCACGCGAACGTCCCGCGCGTGTTGATGCCGTGCATGAGGTCGAAGCGCTTGAGCGGCGTCTCCAGCGTGCCGGTGAGGCTGATGGCGCTGGCGTTGTTCACCAGGATGTCGATGCCGCCGAAGGTCTCCACGGCCTTGGCGACGGCGGCGTGGATCTGCGCCTCGTCGCGGATGTCCACCACGCAGGGGAGGGCCTTGCCGCCGGCCTCTTCAATCTCCTTCGCCGCTGAGTAGATGGTCCCGGGCAGCTTGGGGTGCGGGTCGGTCGTCTTCGCCGCGATGACGATGTTGGCGCCGTCGCGGGCCGCGCGCAGCGCGATGGCCTTGCCGATGCCGCGGCTGGCGCCGGTGATGAAGAGGGTCTTGCCTTGGAGGTTGGACATGGGGCGCATCCTCGCCCAGTCCTCCACCGCGTGCATCAGGAAGACAGCATGGGCACGGGGGGCATGGGCGCCCCCGGCCCGGACTGTCGGTTACTGCGTGATGCAGGTGATGGTCTCCAGCATCGTCACGTTGGAGTTGCCGGTGGTGTTCCAGCTGCCCACGCCGTTGGTGCCAACGATGTACGTGTACGCGGAGCCCCGGATGGAGATGGTGAAGCTGCGAGCCCCGATGTGGCCCAGGTCCTGGCAGAAGCGGCGGGCGGTATCGGAGGCAGTGCTGAAGTTCCCGGTGGGGAAGTTCGGCTGGATGGTGCCCACCTGGTAGCCATTCTTCATCGGCGTCGTGTACGTGACGTCCGAATCGGAGGTGATGCAGGTGATGGTTTCCAGCATCGTCACGTTCGCGTTGCCGGTGGTGTTCCACGGCCCCACGCCACTCGCTCCGACGACGTATGTGTACGCGGAGCCCCGGATGGCGGTGGTGAAAACCTGCGCGCCGCCGTAGCCCTGGTCCTGACAGAAGCGGCGGGCGGTATCGGCGGCAGTGCTGAAGTTCCCGGTGGGGTAGTTCGGCTGGATGGTGCCAATCTGATAGCCATTGACCTTGGGCGTCACGTACGTCTGGGACGTGTCAGCGCTGGCGGAAGACGCGAAGCCCACGACGAAGAGCACGGACACGAAGAGGGAGGGGAGACCGCTGCCGCGACGAAGCATGTATTCCTCGGTTTGTAGCTGAAACGGGGGGAACGGGACCGTAGCGACTCCCCTGGCTGAATGCATCCCGCGTGAGACGTACGCGCCTGGTCTACGCTGCGCCCCCATGCGACTGATCCCACTCCTGGTCCTGGTGGTGTTGACCGTCCGCTGTGCCCACGCGCCGGAGGCCGCGCCGCCTGCTTCCGCGCCGGCCGCCGTGTCCTGGCCGGAGGCCCTGCCTCCCGCGCTGCGGCTGCCGGACAGCGTGCGGCCCGTGCACTACGCGCTGGACCTGAAGCTCGTGCCCACGGAAGACACGTATCCTGGCAGCGTCACCATCGACGTGGAGGTCCACGAGCCGGTGCGTCAGGTGTGGCTGCACGCGCAGGACCTGGACGTCACGCGGGCGCGCGTCACCGTGAAGGGCCGCACCTTCGACGCGAAGCCCGTCACCGCGAACGAGGGACGTCTGGGATTGCTGCTGCCAGAGGAGCTTCCCGTGGGCAAGGCGCAGCTGCTGCTGGACTTCACCGGCAAGGTGGACCGCGAGCGCAGCCAGGGGCTCTACGGGGTGGCGGAGGGCGGAGAGTCCTACCTCTACACGTTCTTCGAGCCCATCGACGCGCGCCGCGCCTTCCCGTGCTTCGACGAGCCGACCTTCAAGATGCCGTGGCGCCTGCGCTTCACCGTGAAGGCCGGACACGTGGCGCTGGCCAACCATCCGGTCGTGTCGCGCGAGCCGCTGGCGGACGGGCTGGAGCGCGTCACCTTCGCGGAGAGCAAGCCGATGCCCAGCTACCTCGTGGCCTTCATGGTGGGGCCGTTCGACGTGGTGGAGGCGGGCACCGTGGGCCGCACGAACGTGCCGCTGCGCTTCGTCGTCCCGAAGGGCCGGGGCGCGGAGACGCGCTACGCCGCCAGCATCACGCCTCGCATCGTGAAGGGATTGGAGGACTTCTTCGACCAGCCGTATCCCTACGAGAAGCTGGATGTGGCCGTGGTGCCCCGCTACTGGGGGACGATGGAGCACCCGGGCATCGTCGCGCTCGGGCAGCCGCTCACGCTCATCCGGCCCGAGGAGGAGACGCTGGCCCGCCGCAGGTCCTACGCGGTCATCGCCAACCATGAGCTGGGGCACTACTGGTTCGGCGACGTCGTCACCTGCTCGTGGTGGAACGACATCTGGTTGAACGAGTCCTTCACCGCGTGGCTGGACCGGCAGACGGTGGACCGGCTGGAGCCGTCCTGGGACTTCCAGCAGGAGCGCGCCATGTCCGCGACACGGTCCGCGCTGGAGTCGGATGCGCTGGAGGCGGCGCTCCCCGTGCGCAAGCCGGTGGAGAGCAATGACGACATCGTGGGCTCGTTCGACAACGGGACGACGTATGACAAGGGCTCGTCCGTCATCGCCATGTACGAGGCCTGGCTGGGGCCGGAGCGCTTCCGTGACGTGCTGCGGGGCTATGTCCGCAAGCACGCGTGGAAGGTCGCGACGCTGGAGGACTTCCTCGCGGACCTGTCCCAGGCTGCGGGGCCGGAGGTGGCCCAGTCCTTCGGTGGGTTCATCGTCCAGAAAGGGGCGCCGCGAATCAGCGCGCAGCTGTCGTGCCCCGCGGGCGGCGCGCCGACGGTGAAGCTGTCGCAGGAGCGGTACCTGCCCGTGGGCTCCAAGGCGGACGCAAAGCAGGAGTGGCAGGTGCCCGTGTGCCTTCGCGTGGGGACGGGCACGCAGTCGTCGCGGGTGTGCTCGATGTTGCAGGGGGCCTCGGCGGAGGTGGCGCTGCCCACGAAGCAGTGCCCGGCGTGGGTGCTGCTCAACGCGGGCGGCATGGGCTACTACCGCAGCGGCTACACGCGCGAGCAATTGACGAAGCTGCTCGCGACCCCGGTCGCCGCCTTCACTCCGGCGGAGCAGATGGCGCTCTGGGCGGACGTGGACGCGGCGGTGGAGCGGGGCGACCTGCCGCTGGGCGAGGCGCTGAAGGCGGTGCCTGCCTCCGCGAAATCGCCGAACCGGCTCGTGGTGCAGAGCGGTGCTTCGCTGCTCTCTCAGGTGCGCGTGGATCAGCTCACGCCGGAGGAGCGCCAGCGCTTCCGAGCGTGGGTGGCGTCGCTCTACTCCGCGCGCGCGAGGGCCATGGGCTGGGTGCCGAAGAAGGGCGAGGACGACTCGGTGAAGGAGTCGCGCTCGCTGTTCCTCCGGCTGGCTGGCGGGACCGGGGAGGATCCGCGGCTGGTGAAGGAAGCGCTGCCCCTGGTGCGCGCATGGCTGGCGGACCGCAAGTCGGTGGACCCGGAGGCGTTCGGCAGCGCGCTGCCCCGGGCGGCGACGCATGGCGATGCGGCGCTGTTCGACGCGCTGCTGGAGGCGGCGAAGAAGGAGCAGGACCGCAGCGAGCGGACCCGGCTGCTGGCGTCCCTGTCGTACTTCCGGAACCCGGACCTGCTGTGGCGGGCGCTGGGGGTCGTGGTCTCGCCGGACTTCGACGTGCGGGACTCGCAGGGCATCCTGGGGATGGCGTTGATGATGCCGGAGTCGCAGTCACTGGCCTGGAACTTCTACCAGACGCACTTCGATGCACTGACCCAGCGGCTGCGCTCGGATGAGCTGGGCAGGCTGATTGGACAGACGGGGAACCTCTGCAACGACATCGACCTGGCGCAGGTGGAGACGTTCCTCAGGCCTCGCGTGGACAAGATCGAAGGCGGCCCGCGCGCGCTCGCCCGGGCCCTGGAGTCCATCCGACTGTGCATCGAGTCCCAGAAGGTCCAGGCCCCGAGCGTCAAGGCGTTCCTCCGCACCCGGTGAGTGCCCCGCGTCCGGCCTGCCCAAGGACGCCTGAACTTCCTGGCGAGAGGCCTTCACCAGGAGGCTCCTGACGACGCGCGTGGCTGGATTCGCGGGAGGCCCGGCTTCAGGCGGGGACGAACGTGCCGTGGAACGTGGGGGGCAGGGCGTGCTCGAAATGGCAGCGCGCCACGGGACCCGCGTCCAGCCGCTCGGCGTCCAGCACGGCCACGTGGGTGGTGTCCGTCTTCGTGTCGAAGACCTGGGTGAGCAGCCAGCCGTCGTCCTCGGTCCGCGAGCCGGGGCGGGGCACGAAGACGGGCTCGGAGGGGTACTGGCCTGTTTCCAGCGCGGCCCGCGTCACGCGGCCGCTGCCCAGGTCCAGACGCACCAGCGCGTCATAGAGGCCGCGCCGGGCCTCCTGGGTGCCGTGCGCGCCCAGGTAGACCGCCTGGTACGGCCGGCACTCCACGCTGGGGGCGACGCGGGGGAACTCGCAGCTCAGGTCCAGCAGGGGCTCGCTGCGGAACGTGCGGGCCTTCAGGTCGATGCGCGCGCGGTGGAGCATGCCGTCGGCGTCGGTGGATGGATTGCCGCGCAGCAGGTCCCCCAGCCACTGGTTGGACGCGAAGTCGGGGTAGCGCACGTAGTCCACCACCAGCGTGTCGCCGTCCTCGTAAGCGTTGGAGAAGTGCCAGTTGAAGAAGGAGTCGGCGGGGATGCGGATGGGGTGCGCCACGTCGTCGATGGGCACCACCACCACCTCCGACGCCGCGCCCGGCCGGAAGGAGACGTTGTCCGCGAACGCGCCGATGCGCAGCAGCATCTTCAAGACGTTGATGCTCATCGCCGGCAGGAAGAAGACGAGGTAGCGGTCCGTGACCGTGAAGTCATGGACCATGGTCGCGCCGGGCAGCGGCACGGACCCCAGGTGCCGCGCCTTGCCGTCGTCCGGCAGGGCATACAGCTCCAGCGTGTTCACCCGGCCGTGGTGCTGGCCGAAGTTGTAGCGCGTCTTTCGCGACGGGACGCGGTGGGGGTGCGCGGAGAAGGACTTCAGCACGGCGCCGTCGAGGTTCGTCTCGCCCAGGGTGGTCAGGTCCTCCGGGGACAGCTCCACGGGGAGGTTCGGCTCGTGCAGCGCGTACAGCCGGCCGTTCCACGGCAAGAGCGCCGTGTTCGCGTTGTTCTTCTGGGGGTTGAGCAGCTTGTTGCGCAGCGGCGTGGGCATGGCGTAGCTGCCATACAGCTGCCGGCCCGCCTTGCGCTCCGTGACCATGGTGCGCGAGTCCACGAGCCGGGCCGCGCCCTGGACGCCGTCCGGCCCGAAGCGCACGCCCATCACGCCGCCGTCACCGTCGAACCAGTGCTGGAGCGGTGCCCCATGCACGTCGAACGTCCACGCGCCCAGGCGGAACAGCGTCCCGCGGAGGCCTTCGGGGAGGTGTCCCTCCACCCGCAGGGGTTGGAAGCCGTGCTGGTGGGAGATGTTGCGGAAGGCCCGATTCCAGGCCGGAGGGGGAAGGGAGGCCGGCAGCGGCGTCGCGGTGGTCATGGCGGGTTCGAGAGGGTGCGCGTGGAGGGAGGTCGCTTGGAATCAGGGCGTGGGCTGGGCGATGACCGCCTGCTGTCCGCGCGCCTCGGCCTCGTCGCGGCGAATCCCCATGAGCGTCCACATTGCGCCGCTGAAGTCGATGCAGCCGAAGAATGTGACGATGGGATTACACAGGCCCAGCACCGTGCAGACGATGAGCACTCCCACGATGAACGTGCGCCCCATCACCGCCCAGACGAAGAACTGGCGCATGTCCAGGATGGCCGCCTGATGAGACATGAACGACATGGACACCAGCAGTGCGCCCGCGAGCCTCATGAAGAACAGGTCCCCGTCCGCGGCCCCGGGTGAGATGCCCATCACCTTGAGGAACAGCCCGGGCACCAGCAGCAGCGTGAAGGCGAGCGGGATGGTGTAGTAGACCCAGATATACATCGAGCGTCCCGCGTGGCTCAGCGTGGACAGCTTGGGGAACACCTTCGGTGCGAAGAGCATCATGCGGACTCCAGGGGCGCGGGCTTGAGGCGGTGCCGGGAGCGTAGTGGAAGTCCCATGTTCCGCGCATCCCGGGACCCGGCATGGCTTCAGGGGACATGGAGGTCGCCTGCCCGCCCACCTCGCGTGCCCCCCTCCGCTGACGGCTGTACGCGCTACGCGCCGGGATCGAACGGCTTCATCAGCGTATCCGCTCGCCACAGTACTGACAGGTGTCCGTCGTCTTCAGGTACTCGCTCTGCCCCCGTTGGTACACGGGGCAGCCCGAGTTCTGGCAGACATAGCGCACCTCGTATTTGTCCTTGTTGCAGTCCCCGCACTTCGTCTCTCCCGTCCAGGACTCGAAGCGGTTGCAGGCCTTGTTGTGGCACGCGAACTTGGGGACGGGGATGACCGGGGCGGGAGGCTTCGGCTGGCCCCATCCCAACGGCGGGCCGCCAGAGCCCATGGCTTGACTCCCGAAGCTCGAGGACTTGCCACCGAAGGACGGGCTGCCGAAGGACGGGCTGCCGAAGGACGGCGCTGACAGTCCTGGCTGACCGCGCCCCAGGTTGGCGAAGGGATCCACCCGCGGCGTCGACGACACGCCGCCCATGTTCCAGGATGGCGGCTGGGAGGGCTGGCCGACCTTCTCCGCCATGAGCTCTTCGAGCGTCTGCGCATGGACCTCCTCCCGGATCTCCGCTCGCACCCGGGTGCGGGCGGCGAAGGCGGACAGCTCCGGGCGCAGGAGGACCAGGTCGTCGGTGTATGACTGAGCCTGGCATGTCGTCACATGCACGACCTCGAACTCCGTGGCCTTGATGGCCTCCGAGAGCAGGGTCGGGTGATTGAACTCCGTGACGAACAGCGGACGCAGGCCGTAGATGGACACGCTCTCCAACGCGGAGATGGAGACCTCCGGGAAGGTCTTGTTGCTGCCGATGACCTTGGGGTAGTCCGCCAGCACGGTCGCGGCGGCCCACAGCTCCGGCGACAGATCATCGATACTTCGAGGGAAGTTCGCCTTCCGGACGGACTCGTAGTTCGCGGTCGAGATCCGCGCCAGGTCCCCTTGCCGGATGGGCGCTACGTCGGGGTACCCCTGAAGGTAGAGGACGACGTACTTGGCCACCTCGTCCGCGAGGGTCGTCTGTGGCGGGCCGTAGAAGATGATGTTCTTGCCCGCGGTGAAGCCCATCTTTTCCTTGTTCTTGAGCACCGCGCCGTGGCCGTAGAACACGCCGTGGAGCTTCCCTTCGATTCTGGGCATGGCCTCTGTGCCTTTCTCGAGTTCGACGAATGGGTCCGCGGCATCGTACCTCGGAGCCACCGTCAGCCTCCCACGGGCTTCTCGCGAGCCCTGCGAGACTGGGGAACTCGGGTCGCTCGCGTCCGTGAGCGGGTTGCCCCTGTGGGGCCGCATGTGCCCCCCGTGTGCCCCTCCAGCCGGGGTTTGCTATCGCCCTGCCCACAGGTTCAAGTCCCGTACCCCTCGCTAAAACGTGACCATGCGTCTCCGAGCCTGCATCGCACTTCTCCTCTTCCTCTCTGCCTGCGCGACTTCAGCGCCGAGACCAAGGGCTCGCGTGACGCGGAACCCGAGGATCGCCAATCTCCAGCGAGCGGCGACGTTGCCGTGGACTGACAGGGGGCGGTGCGTCCGTCCACGAGGCTTCCCAGCCTTGGCCCGTGCTGGTGGAGCGCTGCTATCCGGCTCTCGACCATGACCGGATCGAGTTCCACGACACCACGGGGAGATGCACGGTCGCCTCAGCGGATGCGGCAGCCGTGGGGCTCGGGTTCTGCGTGCTGGCGGCTCCTGAGATTGCCGTGGGAGCAGTGATCGTGCTTGGCGTGGTGGTGATCGCCGTCGCCATTCAAGAAGCGCTGGATGCCTATGAACTCCGCCACGCCTACCCAGAGGAAGCAGGGAGTTCACGAGGAACGAAGGTGGCATCTCGGGATGCCGAAGCACAACGCAATCCCAGGCTGGAGCCCGAGCCAGCGGGGCAGGGCAGGCAGCCCCCAGTGCCGCCTGTGCCCGTAGACCGGACGGGCCACGCCAGTTGCGAGCCTGTTCCAGTGCCTCACGCGGGCGGAGACCCCGCGCATAACGAGTGCGCCGACGAGTTCCCTCCCAACCGTTATCCCGGGATGGACGTGCTCGCTGGCGGCGTGCGCTTCGATGCGTTGCAAGTCGGCGTGCGCGTGCTGTGGGAGATCAAGACGCATAAATTCGACACGTATAATAACTTCGTCCAGAGACAGGAGATTGCAAAGGAGTTGGAGCAAATAGAAAGGGAGCAAGAAGCAGCAGCGGCATGCGGATTTGGTTATGCGATCGGGGTGAGCACCCAGGCGCATAGAGACGCGCTGTTGCGAGCGAATCGATTCCTCAATGTCTTCGTTACAGGATGCAAACGATGACCATTCAGAAAAGCCTCGATCTGACAGTCTACGCGCCAGTGCTCGTGGCCAATGAGCGCCGCACACTCGCTGTCGTCCATGGCATGGAACAGGCGCTGCCTGGCTTGCGCCTGAAGTGGGAAGTCGGCGAAGGAGGGCGCCTCATCGAGTTGCCGCAACGCGACGCGTGGCTCGTTGAGGCGACATCACGTGGAAAGCTCCCGCTCCTGTGTAATGGCGACGAGAGTTACCCCGTGACGGTTTCGGGACGGGGGAGAGCGGGACGCCTCGGCCCGGGCGGTCAACCTCTGTTCGACGTCCGTGCGGAGTTGCCGCTAGACGCGGACGTTATCGCGGCATCGGGGGAGATGTTGGAGCGCGTAGCGGAGGGCGCTTGCGCGTTCTGGGGACATGCGACGCCGGATGACGCTGCGCTAGACATCGCGCATCAGACAGCCCCCACGCTGGAAGGGCCGCCATCCCCACGTCGCGGGTTGCCTGCCCTCAAGCTCCTCGATCGGATCCGCTCGCCTGAGATCCCCTATTACCTAGGGTGGCTGAACTACTGGTCGGCCGCTGCCGCGCAGGCCATTGGATTCCCGGACCCGGCCCGGGACGCGGACCTGCTTTCTCGGTCGCGTCGCACGGAGTCGGGCGGGTGGGTCGTGCAGCTCACCGACGCGCCGCTCGACCTGGACAACCCCGTCCACCTGGACGCGCTCCTGCGCGCCTATGAGCGGTTCCCTGCGATTGGCGGGCGCTCGGCCCCTTGAGTCAAGGACCGTAGGGATACATGTTCATTTGATCCGCGATGAGCGGGCGGCAGAGCAGCAGGAGCTGTGGCTCGTCCACGAACGAGGACCTCCGCGCCTTGAGGAAGCAGGACGCGGGATCATCCGAGGGCTGGGCGTACTGGCAGAGCTGGAGCGCTTGTGGATCCTCGAGGAACGCTCGCTCCTGGACCCGCTGGAAACACTTCGCCGGGGCGTCCGAACGGGCACCCTGGCAGAGCTGGGCCGCGATGCTCTCGCTCACTCCGCTGCCCTCGCGCGCCGCTTCGAAGCAGGAGTATTGCGGCGCGCTCTCGGGCGGCTCCTCGACTTGCCCCATGGCCGGCACCCCAAGCAACGTGGCAACCAGCCCCCAGGCTCCTCTCCATGGCCCTCGCTTCATCGTGCACCCCCAGGAGAAGGTGGGGGAGGCATGGCCCGCATGCGAGAGACGGACGGAAAGACAGGCGCCGTGCCCCGGCCGCTTCAGCCGTGCACGGTGCGACTGTCAGCGGGCACGGCCGCCCGGTCCTTCAGGCCGTAGTCCCTCACGACGTGCGCCACGCGCAGGCGGTAGTCACTGAACACGCCTTCGCGGCCCTCGCGCTGGGCTTCACGGTGGGCCTCCAGCCGCCGCCATTCCGCCACCGCCGCCTCGTCGCGCCAGTAGGAGAGCGACACCAACTTTCCTGGCGCGCTCAAGCTCTGGAACCGCTCGATGGAGATGAAGCCATCAATGCCTGCCAGTAGCGGCCGCAGCTCCGCCGCGAGGTCCAGGTACCGCTGCCGATGCTCCTCGTGTGCCCAGACCTCGAAAATAACGGCAATCATCACAGTCCTCCCAGGACGCGGGTGTTGGTGGATGCACGCCAGGTGACGGCGCCCGACAGCGGTGACAGGTCCAGTCCGGTCGCGAGCACGTGCTCCGCCGCCGCCGTGGCCATCGCCGTCGCCAGCAGCGGCCCCGGACAGGCATGCGCGCCCAGGCCGAAGGTGAAGGTCTGACGACCCACGCGCCGGGGCAGGAAGGCGTCGGGCCGCGGATTCTCCAGCGGATCCCGGTTCGCGGCGGCGAGCACGACGACCACGGTCGCACCGGCTTCCAGCTCCTGCCCCGCGACGGTCGCCGCCGCATGGGTAAAGCGCCGCGTGTTCTGGACCGGCGACTCGTAACGAACCGCCTCCTGGACCACGTCGTCGAGCGTGCACTCGCCCCGGGAGAGCTGTTCCCGCAGCGCGGGCTCCCGAGCGATGGCCCGCAGAGTCGCCCCCAGGAGCCCGGCCGTCGCTTCATACGCCTGGGTTAGCAGGCCCACGGCGTTGGGGACGCGCAGTTCCTCCGCGCCAGGGCCCGACATGAGCCGGGCCGTGAACGCGGTCCTCGGTGTGGCCTGGAAGCAGGCCGCCACGCGCTCGTTCAGCCTCGCCGCGCCCTCGCTGCTCACCGTGGGCCCGGCGACCGAGCGGACATAAGACTCCACGTCCCGCACGGTCGCCTCCAGCGTGTCTTCCGGGAAGCCCAGCAGTGTCGCCAGCACGAACACGGGGAGCTGAAGCGCCGCGTCCGGCAGCCGCGACAGGGAGGGCTCAGCGAACAGCCGTTCCGCCTGGCGCCGGCTCTCCGTCTCCACCTCCCGCAGCGCCTCCGGCAGCGCGCGCGACAGGGTCTGCTTCACGGCGGGGTAGGGGCCTCCGTCGTTCATGCGCACCAGCCGTCCGAAGAGGGCCCCCGCGGCGCTACCCACCAGCTGCGGAGGCACGGGCTCCGCGCTCGGCCGGACCCGGCAGTGCTCGCTCGTGAGCACTGCGCGCACGGTGGCCGCGTCCGCCGCGATCCATGGCGCGAACCCGCGGATGCGGTGCAGTCCGCCTGGGGTGCGAAGCTCCGTGTAGTACGGGTAGGGGTCGGGGTGGGTGACGGCCTGATACGGGTCGGTGGGCGGTGTCATCGGTCCTCGCTTCCGGGCACTCTCCTCCCGAAGCCCTGTCCGTGTGCTAGGAAATGGTTCGCCATGGACCGAACGATGAATGCAGGGCCGGACCTCACGACGCTGGCGGGAGCCGTGGGGGACGCCACGCGGATCCGGATGCTGGAGCTGCTCATGGAGGGACGTTCGCTCGTCGCCAAGGAGCTCGCGTTCGGCACGGGCGTCAGCCCCGCGACGGCGACCGCGCACCTCCAGCGGTTGGAGCAGGCCCGACTGGTCCGCTCCACGAAGCAGGGCCGCAACAAGGTGTTCCGCCTGGCCACGCCCACCGTGGCGCGCATGGTGGAGGCGTTGATGACCGTGGCGGTCCGGGGACCCCGTGCGTCAGCGACCCCGGAGCCCCTGCGGGCCGCGCGCTACTGCTACGACCACCTGGCGGGGCGGTTGGGCATGGGCATCACCGACGCGCTGCTCCGGGCCGGGCACCTGTCCCTCCGCCGCCACGCCTTCGCGCTCACCCCGAGCGGCGAGGCCTGGTTCCAGGACTTCGGCATCGACCTGGAGCCCGTGCGTGAGCAGCGGCGCCACTTCGCCCACCGCTGCCTGGATTGGAGCGAGCGGCGCGACCACCTCGCGGGGGCGCTGGGCGCGGCGCTCGCCTCCCGGGTGTTCTCGCTGGGGTGGGTGGAGCGTCAGCCCGACTCCCGAGGCCTCATCGTCACGCCTGGAGGCCAGCGGGGGCTCAAGCGTCACTTCGGCGTGACGTAGGCCGCGGCGGAGGCGTCCGCGCGCTCCCGCGTGCGCTGGATGGCGACGGACACCGCCTCACCCACGACGCGGGAGAGGCCCTGGGCTTCCAGCGTCTTCAGCCCCGCCTCGGTGATGCCACCCGGGGTCGCCACCTCCGCGATGAGCCGTGGCGTGGAGGCGTCCGGTTCGGCCAGCAGCTTCGCCGCGCCGATGAGCGTTCCCCGCGCGAGCTCCGCTGCCTCCGCCGCGTCCATCCCGTGCGCCATCGCGGCCTGGGCCAGCGCCTCCACGAACCGGAAGACATACGCGGGGCCCGTGCCGGACACGCCGGTGCACACCGTGAGCGCTTCCTCGGACACCCACAGCGGGCGGCCTGTCGCCGCGAAGAGGGACTCCGTGGCCCGCCGCGCGGCCTCCGTCACCCGCGTCCCGGGCGTCAGGGGCGTCACCCCCGCGCCCACGCGCACGGGCGTGTGGGGCATGGCGCGGAGCACGGAGACGCTGAGGGGCAGCGCCGCCTCCAACTGCGCGAGCCGCACGTCCGCGGACAGCGACACCACCGCCTGCCCCGCCTCCAGGGCAGGGGCGATGAGCGCCATCAGGTCGCGCATCTGCGCCTGTCGGACGACCAGCAGGACCACCGCCGCGCCTCGCACAGCCTGCGCGTTGTCCGTGAGGACGTTCACGCCGTAGCGGGAGCGCAGCTCCTCGCCGCGCTCGGGCCGGCGAACGGTGACGCGGAGGTCGGACGGGCGCGCGTGGCCGGAGCGCAGCAGCCCCTGGATGATGGCTTCGGCGAGCTTGCCGCCTCCGAGGAGGGCGACGGGTGCGGGAACGGGATGGGAGGCCATGGCTGGAGTCTACTCCTACAGCTTCACGCCCACGGTGGTCCGCAGCTGCGTGTCCAGCGGCGGCACCGTCGCGGGCGGCGCGCTGTCGTAGGTGAGGTTGAAGCCGATGCCCACCGTGACCCGGGGGTTGGGCGTCACCGCGAACAACGTCTCGTTGAGCACGCGCAGGTCGGAGGGGCGGGTGACGCGCGGCTGGAAGTAGACCGTCTCCACCAGCTGGATGTTCTGCATCAGCCTCACCCGTCCCAGCAGATAGCTGGACACGCGTGGATCCGTGTAGCGGTCTCCCGCGTCCGGCTCGCCATCCTTGCGCAGCCGCTCGTGCTCCAGCATCAGCGCCACGCCGAAGGTGAGCCCCGTGGCCTCCTCATTGACCAGCACGAAGCGGGGACCCGCGCCCAGCAGGATCCGGAGCTGGAGCCGGCGGAACTCGTTGTACTCGTGCTGCGCGAAGGCCTCGCCCGACACCAGGTCGCTGAACTGGCGCCGGTAGCGCACGTGCTCCAGCACCTGGCTGACGATCCGCTCGCCGCTGGCGAACGAGTACTCACCCCGGATGACGCCCAGCCAGACCTCGCGCTCCGAGCGCAGCTGACCCACCAGCGAGCCGCGAATCGAGAACAGCTGCGTGCTGCCCGTGCGCCAGTCGCCGCCCAGCTCGATGGCCGCGGCCGGCCCCAGCTCCGCCTTCTCGTCGAAGAGCGCCTGCACGTTGACGATCTGTGCCACCGCGCCGCTCGCGTGGAGCAGCACCACCAGCACCACCCACCCACCTCGCTTCAGGAAACCCATGTGCTACCGCTGTGCCTGCTTGCGCGCTCCTGTTCAACCCCGTTGTGCGGCCCCCCGGCATGTCGGTCCGGCGCTTGACGGCAACACCGGAGCGGAGCATGCCTGCGCCGTTCCCCAGGCCCTTCCCCTGTCCGGAGTCCGCCCATGCAGGTCCACATCATCGATGCCTTCACCCGCACCGCCGGTGCAGGAAATCGCGCGGGCGTGGTGCTCGACGCCTCGGCGCTGGACGTCCCCACGATGCAGCGGACCGCCGCGGCCGTCAGCGCGTCGGAGACCGCCTTCCTCCTGTCCCGGCCCGGCGACGCCACCGTGCGCCTGCGCTACTTCACGCCCGTGGATGAGATCCCCTTCTGTGGCCACGCCACCGTGGCCACCTTCCACCTGCTCGCGGAGAAGGGGCTGCTGAAGAGCCCGGGGACGTACACGCTGGAGTGCCCCGGCGGCACGTTCGCCATCGAGCTGGAGCCCCAGGGCGGCCGTGGGACTCGCGTGTGGATCACCACGCCCCAGCCGCCGGTGCAGCCCAACCCCGTGGCGCTGGAGGCGCTGATGGCGACGCTCGGCGGGACGGCCGCGCAGGTGGACCCGTCGCTGCCGGTGATCCGCCAGGGCCACCGGCTGGTGGTGCCGCTCCTGCGGCTCGCGGACCTGGAGGCCCTGACGCCGCGAGGCGCCGCGATGAACGCGCTGCTGATGCCGCACGGCTTGCGAGGCGTCTACCTCTTCACCCGTGAGGCGAAGGAGGAGGGGAGCGTGGCCCAGGCGCGCTACTTCGTCCCGGGGTTCGGCATCCTGGAGGATCCGGTGACGGGCTCCGCCGCGGGGCCGCTGGCGGCGTACCTCGCCGAGCACGGGAGCCTTCGCCTGCCAGCGGAAGGCGGCACGGTGGCGAGCCGCATCGAGCAGGGCGACACGCTGGGCAAGCCGGGCCGCATCGACATCCAGGTCGCCGGGCGGCCGGGCCACATCGAGCGCGCCCGCGTGGGCGGCGTTGCGCTGACCGTGATGGACGCCACGCTGCTCGCGTAGCGGGGGCTCCCTCCAATGGCAGACACCGGGGCTCGCCAGCCCCGGACCCTTGATGCCTCCCGGGGGCGCGGCCAACTTGGAGGGTGGGATAATCCCATCCCCGCTCGAGTCACCGGGGCGGTCCAGCGGCCGGGCGCCAGCCGGACGCCACCGGGGGAGGACGTCAATGGCAACCGCGAACAAGAACCCGGGGGCCCAGGGGGGGCCTTCTTCCCCGCCCGGCGTGAAGAACGCCCAGCCCGACGTGCAGGGCGGCGGCTTGCAGGCCCAGGAGCCCAGGACGGGCGCTGGCATCACCCGCCGCGAGTCCCTTGCACAGGCCCTCGGCCGTGAGGCCATTCCCGCGAGCCCGTTCGGATTGCTGCGGCGGATGCTGGAGGACATGGACCAGCTCGTCACCGGCTTCGGAGGCCGGGGCCTCGGCCTCCGCGGTGGCCTGCTGGAGGAAGGCCTCTGGTCGCCGCAGGTGGACGTGCTGGAGCGGAACGGCAACCTCATCGTGAAGGCGGACCTGCCGGGCATGAAGCAGGAGGACATCCACGTCGAGCTGCTGAAGGACCTGCTCGTGATTGAAGGCGAGCGCAGCTTCGAGGTGGAGGAGGAAGAGGAGGCCGAAGGGGTCTGGAGCCTGGAGCGCGGCAGCGGCTCCTTCCGCCGCGTCATCCCGATTCCGGAAGACATCGACCTGGAGACGGTGCAGGCGAACTTCGAGAACGGCGTGCTGGAGATCTCCCTGAAGCTCCCGGAGCAGGTGATCCAGGGCAAGCGCATCGAGGTGAAGGGCGGCTCGAGCGAGAAGGCCCGGCTGAAGCCTGGGAAGCCCATCCACTGACGGGACGGGCGCGCGGCTCAGTGCCTGTGTCGGTGGCCCTCGTCCTCCACGACGGCCGCCGCCACCTTCTCCGCCGAGCCGCGCAGCTCCTCCTCGGACGGTGAGTGCCAGGACTCGAAGGCGAACAGCTTTCGCATCAGCTTGCCGGCCTGATAGCCCGGCCGCAGGCCGATGGCGTCGAACATCCACGCCAGCGCCTGGTCCGCGAAGGTGGACCAGGCCTCCTCACAGCCCGTGGCCTCCATGGTGAGGTTCATCGTGGTGACGATTCCATCCGACAGCGCGAGCGCCCGGATGTCGTGGTCGCCCGGCCCCGAAGGCAGGTCCCGCTTCAGCGCCTCGAAGTGGGCGTCCAGCTTGAACAGCCATTGGCGCGACCGCTCCAGCGCGTCGAGCATGAGCTGGAGGTTGTATTCCACGTCCATGTTTGGCGTGGGCTTCTGCCTGAAGAAGCGATGACACCAGCAGTAGCCGCCGAAGCTCTCATTGCCCAGATACAGGCCCGTCTCCGTGTACCAGGGCCCCAGGTTCTGGTGGAGCAGCCGCTGGATGTGTTTGGCCATCGTGTCGTGCTGCTCGTCCGTGAGCTTGCGCGTCCCCGGGGGCACGCGTGGTGCCAGGTATTCACGCAGCAGGCGGATGAGCTTCTCCGGCTCATACCCCTCCAGGCTGTCGCGGATGCGCAGCCAATGGCCCAGGGCCGACCTGCTCATACGGCCACCTCCGCCACCCGCGCCGCCGCGGTCCGGAGGGCTTCCGGGGTGGGCGAGATCCACGACTCGAACACGAAGGCGGTGTCCAGCTGCTCCTGCGTGGCGTCCGACAGGGGCAGCCCCATCGCCTCGATGCACCACGACATGGCGTCCTGCGCGACCTGGTACCAGGTCTCCTCACAGGACGTCGTCTCCGCCGTCAACTCCACGGTCCGCACCAGCCCCTCCGCGAGCGCCTTCGCCCGGAGCGCCTGGTCGTCAGCCGCCAGCTCGAGCTGACGGCGCGCGGTCTGGTACACGCCGTCCAGCGCGTACAGGAACGAACGGATCCGCTCCAGCGCCTCCAGCATGAGCTGGATGTTCGCATCCACGTCCATCGTCCGATGCGGCGGGTTCTGGTTGAAGAACGAGTGACACCAGCAATAGCCCCCCAGCACTTCGTTGCCCAGGGGCAGGCCGCTCTCGATGTACCAGGGCCCCAGTTCGGCCTGGAGCAGGTCCTTCACGGCGTTCTTCGCCTGCTTGAGTCGGGCCTGATGGATGCTGCCGGACCGCAAGGGGGCCAGGACCTCTCGCAGCCGGGCCGCCAGTGATTGCGGCGCATAGGCATCCAGGCTGTCGCGGATGCGGCGCCACGTGAAAGCCGAAGCGTTGCTGGTCATTCGGGCACCTCGTTGCGGCACGGGGCGTCCGGCCCCGCGATGCTCCGGGCCAGCAGCCTTGCCAGCCGCGTGTAGTTCACCGCGTCCCCCGGATGCTTGGGCCACAGCACCACGGGCGCCAGCGGCGGCGTGGGCAGCCGGCCCCGGCGCAGCATGTATTCCAACCACAGCCGCGCCGCGCGGGCGTTGCCGTCCGGGAAGGGGTGGAAGAAACACAGGTCCAGGTACAACCGCGTGGCATGCGCCACCGGATGGCGTTCCTCCCGCGCGTCCGCCTCCACCTTCTCGCGGAAGGCCGCCTCCAGGCCGGGCACGTGCGCGTAGCGGTGCGCGCCACCCCACGCGAAGGCGTCCCCGGTGCGGAAGCCCGTGGGTCCGCCCAGCAGCTCCGACTGGACCTCCACCATCCGGGGGAAGGTCAGCGGCTCGCCCGCGTCCGCGAGCCGCCGCACCCGGCCCAGGGCCCGCTCGAAGCGCTCCGTCCGCGCCGGCCCCTGGGATTCATGGGCCGGTGCGTCATGGCGGAGGAGGAAGTCCTCCTGGGCGCCCGTCTCCCGGAAGGGCTGCCTCGCCGCCGCCGCCAGGTCCGCCCGGAGCGCGGGCAGCGCCCAGTCCAGGGCGCGCGTGGCCTCCCGGTGGGGCGCGAGCTGCTCGGTGGAGGCGGGGGCTTTCACTCGGGGTCCGGGGGGAGGCGGGGGGCGGGAAGCCCAGCACGAAGCAGTCCGGGTGACAAACACCCCGGGCCTCGGGGCCCTCCTGTGGGTCATGGAGTGGAGCCTGGGCGCACAATTGCGTAAACAAGCCGTTCTCGCAGGGAGAAGGCACTGAATGAAGACGTTCCTCGTGGTCAACCCGCGCAGCGCCAACGGGCAGACGGGGAAGCGCTGGGTGGAGATCTCCGCGCTGGTGGGCAAGGTGCTCGGTGAGTTCGGGCACGGCTTCACCAGCGGCGGCATGGATGCGGCGCGTCTGGCGCGGCAGGCCATCGACGACGGTTTTGAGTGCATCGTCGCGGTGGGCGGCGACGGCACCCTCAACGAGGTCACCAACGGCTTCTTCCGCGACGGGCAGGTCATCAACCCGCAGGCCACGCTGGCCCTGCTGCCCCGGGGTACCGGCGGCGACTTCCGCCGCACCTTCGGGTGGGACCTGGAGCTGACGTCCGCGCTGGAGCGGCTGCGCACGGAGAAGACGGAGCCCTTCGACGTGGGGCGGCTGGAGTTCATCGACAACGACGGCAACCCGGCCACGCGCTTCTTCGCCAACATCGCCTCGTTCGGCGTGAGCGCGGTGGTGGCCCGCGAGGTGAACCAGGGCAGCAAGGCGCTGGGCGGCAACCTGAGCTTCATGTGGGGCACCGTGAAGGGCCTCCTGAAGTACCAGGAGCGGCAGGTGCGCCTCACGGTGGATGGTGGCCCCCCGGAGACGGTGAGCGTCACCGCGGTGGCCGTGGCCAACGGCCGCTACTTCGGCAGCGGCATGTTCGTCGCGCCCGATGCGGTGACGCACGACGGCCTCTTCGACGTCACCATCTGGTCCAACTACGGCCTGTCCGACTTCGTCCTCAAGTCCAAGGGCGTCTACAACGGCGACCACGTCACCTGGAAGGGCACGCGGCGGCTGCGCTGCCGCACCATCCACGCGGAGTCGGAGGACGGCGACGTGTTCCTGGACGTGGACGGCGAGACGCCGGGCCGGCTGCCCTGCACCATGACGATGTTGCCCGGCGCCATCCGCCTCAAGGTCTAGCGCCGGAGCGGGGCGGGCACGGCGCGTCCTCCACCGGCGCGCTCGCGCTGGCGTGGGGCGCGGGTGTGGGGCGGTACCAGCTGGTCTGTCCAATCAGGTGCCGCGTGAAGCCGTCCTCCACCAGGGGTGAGGCCTCCGCGGCGCCCAGCACCAGGTAGCCATCCGCCTGGAGCATCCGCCGCACGCGGGCGAGCACCGCGCGGCGGGTGGGCACGTCCCAGTAGATCATCACGTTGCGAAGGAAGACGAGGTCCACCGGCGCCTCCGGTGGGAAGTCGTCCATGAGGTTGAGCGGCCGCAGCTCCACCGGCCTGCGCACCTGTTCGTTCAGCCGCCACCCGTCGCGCTCCGGGCGGAAGTAGCGCTGGCGCAGCTCCGGCGTCAGGCCCCGGTGGATCTCCTGCGCGTCGTAGCGGGCCTCGCTGGCGCGCACGAGCGCGCGCGTGGAGAAGTCGGTGGCGAGGATGCGCACCGTCCAGCCGGTGATCAGCAGCCCGGCCTCCGCCAGCGTCATCGCGATGCTGTAGGGCTCCTGGCCGTAGGCGCACGCCGCGCACCAGATGCGCAGCGTGCGCGTGCGGGAGCGCTTCGCCAGCAGGGCGGGCAGGACCGTGGAGCGCAGGGCGTCGAACACGGGCGCGTCGCGGAAGAAGGCCGTCTCGTGGTTGGCCAGCGCCTCCGCCAGCCGCTGGTGGAGCGGGCTGCTCTCCGGCTGTGAGCGCAGCCGCGCGACCAGGGCGGAGATGTCCGGCAGCCGCTCCTCGCGCAGGAGCGACATGAGCCGCGTCTCCACCAGCGCGTGCATGTCGGGCTCCAGCACGAGCCCGGAGCGGCGCAGCACGCGCTGCCGCAGGTACGCGAAGTCGTCGGCAAGCAGGGACATGCTCAGGTCCTCCGTCCGCGTGGATCCACGCGCCGCACCAGCTCCAGGGCCAGGGCGTCCAGGGGCACCACCGCGTCCGCGAGCCCCGCCTGCTCCACCGCGCCCGGCATGCTGCCGATGACGCAGCTGGCCTGGTCCTGCACCACCACCTGACCGCCCGCCTCGCTCACCTTGCGGCAGCCGCGCAGCCCGTCCTGGCCCATGCCGGTGAGCACCACCGCCAGCACCCCCGCGCCGTACACCTCCGCCGCCGAGCGGAAGAGCAGGTCCACCGCCGGACGGCACGCGTTCTCCGCCGGCCCCTGGTGCGTGAGCAGCCGCACGCCCGTCGCGTCCCGGCACACGGCCAGGTGGAAGTCCCCGGGGGCCACCCACACCGAGCCGGCCCGCACGGACGCACCCGTCACGGCCTCGCGCACGCAGAGCGGGCTCACGCCCTGCAACCGCTCCGCGAGCAGCCGCGTGAAGAGGGGCGGCATGTGCTGCACGACGAGCACCGGCACCGGGAGGTCCGCTGGCAGCGCGGACACCACGCGCACCAGCGCGCCCGGGCCTCCCGTGGACGCGCCGATGACGATGGCCTCCACCCGCGCGGGCACCAGCGGCCGGGGCTGGGGTGCGCGCGTCACGGGGAACGGCGCCATCGTGGCGGAAGCGGGGCGAACGTTGAGCGCCTTGAGCTTGCGCACCAGCTCGTCCCGCACGGCCTCCACCGTGACGTTCATTCCGCCCGCGGACGTGGGCTTCGTCACGTAGTCGCGGGCTCCCAGCGCGAGCGCCTCCAGGGTCAGCATGCCGGCGCGTTCGGTGAGCGCGCTGAACATCACCACGGGCAGGTCCGGGGCGCGCTGGCGCAGGAGCTTCAGCGTCTCCAGCCCGTCCAGCTCCGGCATCTCCAGGTCCAGCAGCACCACGTCCGGCTGGAACTGCTCCACCTTCGCCAGCGCGATGCGGCCGTTGGGCGCGGTGGCGACGACCTCCAGGCCTGGATCCGCGTCCAGCAGCAGTGACACCTGCCGCCGCACCACGGCCGCGTCGTCCACCACCAGGACCCGGATGGGGTTCATTCGCACTCGCGTCACCGGACCGCGTGCGCGACCGGGCAGCGGCCCGCGGGGGCGCTGGAGGCCGCATCGCCATACACCTCGTGGCGTGGCCGGCTCGCGAGGATGGCGCTTGCGCCCCAGTCCGTCACGCGGTGGAAGGCCTCGGACGCGACGAAGGCGTCGAAGCCCTCGCGGCTGTGCCACTCGGAGACGATGAGGTAGCGCCCCGGTGCCCCCACGCTCTTGAACAGCTCCGTGTGCGCGTGCGCCGGCAGCATCCGCATCGCCTCCAGGACGAGCGCGAACTTCCGCTCGAAGGCCTCCGCCTTGCCCTCACGCACCTCGTAGTTCATGCCGATGGTGACCATCCGTCACCTCCTTGTCTGTCTTTCATTCGAGCCAGACCCGGACGTGGCGGTCGCCCTCGTCCAGGTGGAACAGCTCCGCCGGCCGCAGCCCCGCCGCCACCGCCGCCGCGCCGATGGCGACCGGATCCAGGCCCCGCGCCGCGAGCTTGCGCGGCAGGTCCTCCGGCAACAGGTCTTCCAGGTGCGCCGTCACGTCCGCGCGGAAGGTCAGCGCGACGCGCGTGTGCCCAGCTTCCGTCACGCGGACCTTCAGGTAGCGCGCGGTGCCCTCCACCCGCGCCTCGGGCGGCGACGGCGGCGGGGGAAGCGATGGAGCACGGGCCTCGTCCAGCAGCGGCCCCCAGGCGATGGGCGTATCCAGCACGTCCAGGTGGCGCACCAGCCCGTGGAACGCACGCAGGACGAACAGCAGTGACGCGGGCCCGGCCGCGCGGAAGTTCCAGCGGTGCGGCCCCAACGCCTCGGTGAGCCGCGTTCCCAGCCGCCAGCTCCTCGCGTGGAAGGGACCCTCCCGGAGGAAGGGCTCCAGCAGCACGCGGCTCACGGCGGGCAGCGCTTCCGTCATGGGCTCCAGCAGCTCCGGCGTGAAGCCCAGCATCACCCACGCGGACAGCAGCTGCTCCGGGTGCGGCGTGGCGTTCGGAGCCCGGAGGAGGGAGATCAACCGCCCCAGCCCCACGGCCAGCTCCGGCGGCAGCGGCTTCACGCAGCCGAAGTCGAGCACCCCCAGCACGGGCCTGCCGTCCGGCCCCCGGGACACGCGGTAGTTGCCCGGGTGCGGATCCGCGTGGAGCGCGCCCCAGGTGAAGCAGCCGTGGAGGAACAGCCGGATCAGCGTGGTGGACAGCGCCCGGCGGTCCGCTTCGCTCCAGCGCCAGCCCTCCGCGAGGGAAGCGCCCTCCACCCAGCTCATCACCAGCAGGTCTTCACGGGTGAGCGCGTCCACCGGCACGGGGACGACGACGCCCGGCACGTCCGCCATGCGCGCGCCCGCGTCCCGCAGGGCCTGGGCCTCGTGGTGGTAGTCCAGCTCGCCCTGGAGCATCCGGGCCAGCTCATGGCGGTAGGCGGACATGTCCAGCTTCCCGCGCCAGCCCCCCAGCGGCGCGGCCAGCCAGCCCAGCGCGCGCAGATCATCCCGCACGGCCTCCGCGATGCCCGGGTGCCGCAGCTTCACCGCCACGGCGCGCCCGTCGCGCAGCACGCCCCGGTGCACCTGCCCCAGCGACGCGGCGATGCCCACGCCCTCCAGCGACGTGAACACCTCCTGCCACGGGCGGCCCAGTCGTCGGGACACCTCCGCCAGCGCGTCCTCCGGCGCGAGCGGGGAGGGCGCCTCCGCGAGCGAACCGAATCCCGGCGTCTCCGCGCCCAGCTCCGCGAGCGTGAGCACCTGGCCCATTTTCTGGGGCAGTCCCCGCAGGCCCAGGAGCCGCTGGGTCAGCTCTCGCCGCGCGCGCTCCTCGTCCTGGGGACGGGACACCCGCCGCAGGCGCGTGGAGGCGCGGGCCACCTGGCCCAGCTCCCACCACCGCTTCAATCCGATCCGCACGTGCCGTGGCTCCCGGGGCTTGCAGCGGCCCGCGCTACTTCGCCCGCGCCTGCTTGTCCGTGGTGTCCACCTGCACGACCAGCCGTTGCAGCGACTGCGCCATGTGGGCCAGCTCCACCGCCGAGCGCTGCGTGCTGCCCGCGCCCTCGGTGGTGCTGCGCGCGGCCTCCGCCACGGCGGCCATGTTCTCGGAGATCTGCTGGCTGCCCTTGGCGGCCTCGCCCACGTTGCGCAGGATCTCCCCCGCGGTCGCCGTCTGCTCCTCCACCGACGAGGCGATGGACGTCTGCAATTCGTTGATGCGGCCGATGGTGGCGCCGATCTCCAGGATGGCGTTGACCACCTCCTCGGTGTCGCCCTGAATGCTGCCGATCCGCTGGCCGATGTCCTCGGTGGCGCGGGCCGTCTCACGCGCCAGTTCCTTCACCTCGTTGGCCACCACCGCGAAGCCCCGGCCCGCCTCGCCCGCGCGCGCCGCCTCGATGGTCGCGTTGAGCGCGAGCAGGTTGGTCTGCTGCGCGATGGAGGTGATGACCTTGATGACCTTGCCGATGTCCTGGCTGCTGGTCCCCAGCTTGCCGACGAGGATGGACGTGGTGTCAGCCAGCTTGACTGCGGACGACGCCACCTTGGCGGCGGTGCTCGCGTTGCGCGCCACCTCGCGGATGTTCGCGTTGACCTCCTCCATGCCGGACGCGACGCTCTGCACGTTGCGGCTGACCTGCTCCGCGCCGGCGGACACCTGGGTGGCCTGCGCCGCGGTCTCCTGCGCGTTGCTCACCATCTGCTGGCTGACGCTGGACAGCTCCTGCGACGACGCCGCGAGCGTCTGCGAGTGCTGCGTCACCTCCTGGAAGATGCCGCGCAGCGTGCTGTCCAGGTCCTGCTCCCGCTTCTGCACCGCGAGCTTCTCGGTGATGAGCTCCCACGTCACCATGGGGCCCAGGTAGCGGCCCTGGCCGTCGTACACCGCCGTCACCAGCAGGTCCGCGACCTCCGGCCCGATGGGGATGTTCGCGCGCACCGGCAGGTTCTTGTCGTTGGACAGGATCTTCCGCTGGTACGCCGAGTCGCGGTGGAAGACGTCGATGGTGGACCCCAGCACCCGGTCCGCGCTGACGGGCAGGTGCTTCTCCACCCGCTGCAACAGCCGGCGCGAGGCGGGGTTCAGGTAGACGATCTTCAGGTCCTTGTCGGCCGCCATCACGCAGGTGGGGGCGTTCTCCAGCATGGCCCTCAGCCGCGCCATCTCCGTGTCCACGCGCTGCTGATCCGTGATGTCCGTCCACGTCACCACGTAGCCGGTGAGCGCTCCGCTTCGGCCCTCGATGCCGTCGACGTGGACCTTGAGCAGGGTGGGGCCCGCCGCGAAGGTGGTCTCGTACGGCAGCGCGGACGGCGTGCCCAGCCGGTCCTCCTCCAGCCGCAGCTGATGCTCGAAGTGGGCGAGGAAGTCGCGGTCCTCCGCGCCGTCGCTGATGCGCTCGAGGGCCTCCGTGGCGGCCGCGTTGATGAAGACGATGCCCAGGTCCGCGTCCAGGACGAACAGGTTGACCCGCGCCGCGTTGAGCAGCGTCTCGTTGAAGGCGCCCTCGAGCGGCGTGGCCGCGCGGCGGCGGGAGGAGCGGGCCGCGGGCACGGACGCCACGGCGACCCGGCGTCCCTCCGTGCGGGAGGCACGCGCCGGGGCGCGCTTCGACGCGGGCCTGCTGACGCCGTCCTCTTGCGACGTCCCCACCGCCGCCAGCAATTCGCGGGCGACGGGGCCCGGCACGTCCAGCTCATCCAGCACGGTGGCCAGGTGTTCGGCGACGCGCTCGAAGTGATGGGGCTTCAGCGCCATGCGCGCGTGCACCTCGCGCATCGACGGACCGCGATAGACGGCCGGGCCGCCCAGGTGCTGGGTGAGGAACGCGACCATCTGGCGCTGCAACTGGACCAGGTCCGCGCGGCGGAAGAGGGGCTTGAGCAGCGCGTCCGTCATCACCCGCGCGTAGAGCTTCTGCACGGCCGCCGTCAGGGGGGCCTTGCCGCCCAGGCGCTGGAAGAGGGTGGCTTTCACGGCGGGCGCGGTAGGGCGGGCCATCAGCGGGACTCCTGGGGAAGCAAGGGGAAGGAAGGGGCGGCGGAGGCGCTGGACGCGGGCGCAAGCCCGTGCACCACCGCGTCCGCGGACAACACGAGCAGCAGCCGGTCCGGCAGCGCATGGACACCCAGGAGCATCGAGCGCAGGGGCCCACGCAGGTTGTCCGGCAGTGGCGCCAGGTCCGACTGCTCGAAGGGGAGGATGTCGCCAATGGCATCCACGCGGAGGCTCACCGCGCCTTCGTCGCCGCGCAGGACGACGTGGGGCGCGTCCGTCGGAGCGGTTCCGTCGGGCAGGTCCAGGCGGCGGCGCAGGTCGATGGCGGGGACGATCTGCCCGCGCAGGTTGAGCAGCCCCGCCACCTCCGGAGGCGCGCCGGGGACGCGCGTGAGCGGGGGCGGCAGCAAGATCTCCTGCACGCGTTCGATGTCCAGGCCGAACAGGTGGTCCCCCACCTGGAACGAGCACAGCTGGCGGAAGGCGCTCACGGCGCACCGCCCGTCAGCAGCTCCGGGTGCACGGCGCGCACGGTGCCCTCCACGTCCAGGAACTCGGTGGCCCGGCTCTGCACCACCATGGAGCCCAGCACGCCCGGGCGGCGCGTCTCACGCTGGAGCGAAAGCTCCACCTCCGCGACGTCGAGGATGGCGTCCACCACCAGCCCCACGCGCGTGTCCGAGTGCGTGGCGACGACGACGGACAGCGACTCGCCGAACGCGACCTGGAGGCCTTGCGTGAGCCGCTCCGTCGCGCCGGGCCTCGCCTCCAGCACGGAGGCCACGCGCACCAGCGGCAGCAGCTGGCCGTGATAGCGCGCCATCTCCATGCCTCCGCTCAGCCGCTCCACGTCCGACGCGGGCAGCTCCTCCAGCCGCGCTACGCGGGACAGCGGGATGGCCACGCGGCCCTCCGCGCCGGTGCGGCACAGCAGCACCCGCTCGCGCGCGTCCTCGGGGCGGGGCGCCTCCGGAGCGGCCTCGGGGACGACGACCTGGGCCTGCGCCTCCGCGACGGTGCCCACGCGGCGGCCCAGCCCCATGGCGTCCAGGATGAGCGCCACGCGCCCGTCGCCCAGCACCGTCGCGCCGGCGTAGCAGGCCAGCCCCTTCAGGTGCTTCCACAGCGGCTTGACGACGATCTCCTCCGTGTCGTGGATGGCGTCCACCCACAGCCCGAAGGCGCGCTCCCCGGCCTGCAACACGACGATGGTGGCGCCCTCGTCCAGCTCCGGCGTCGCGGGCCCCACGCCCAGCTCGGAGGCCAGCACCACCAGCGGCAGCAGCTCTCCGCGCAGCCGGAGCACGCAGGCGCCCTGGATGCGGCTGATGTCCCTGCGGGCCTGCGCCGGCTCCAGCCACACCACCTCCCGCAGGGAGGCCTGCGGCAGCGCGTAGCGGTCACCCCGGCACGTCACGAGCAGCGCCGGGATGATGGCCAGCGTGAGGGGAATCTTCAGGGTGAACGTCGTGCCCTGACCGGGCCGGCTGTGCACCTCCACGGTGCCGCCGATGCGCTCCACCTGCGTGCGCACCACGTCCATGCCCACGCCCCGGCCGGACAGCGACGTGACGCGCTCCGCGGTGCTGAAGCCAGGCATGAAGATGAGCATCAGCGCGTCCGCGTCCGGCAGCCGCGCCGCCTGGTCGGCCGTGAGCAGGCCGCGCTGCACCGCGACCTGCCGCACGCGCTGCACGTCGATGCCCGCGCCGTCGTCGGACATGCCCAGGTGCACGAGCCCGCCCTCGTGCGACGCGCTCAGCGTCAGGCACCCCACGGGCGGCTTGCCCGCCTCGCGGCGCTGCTCGGGCGTCTCCACGCCGTGGTCCACGGCGTTGCGCAACAGGTGGGTGAGCGGATCATGCAGCGCCTCCACCAGCGTCTTGTCCAGCTCCGTGTCCGCGCCGTGGAGCTGCAGCCGCACCTGCTTGCCGCACCCGTGCGCCAGCTCGCGCACGAGCCGGGGGAAGCGGTTCCACACCTGGCCCACCGGCTGGAGCCGCGTCTTCATCACCACCTGCTGCACCTGCGTGGTGACGACGTCCAGCCGCTGCGACGCGGTCATCAGGTCCGCGCCCGGCGTGGGGGAGGCCGCGCACTGGAGGATGCGGTTGCGCGCCAGCACCAGCTCGCCCATCAGGTTCATCAGCCGGTCCAGCAGCGCCACGTCCACGCGCAGCTTGGAGTCCACGCCGGTGGCGGCGCCGCGCCAGGGCAGGGCGCCCGGGGGTGTCAGGGGCTCCGAAAGCTCCGCGGGGGCGTTCGCCGTCGCCGCGCCCGCCATGCGCGCGAGCAACGCGGCGTGGTCCACCGCGGGCTCCAGCCCCGTCGCCTCGATGTGCTCCAGCGCCGCGCGCGCCGCGTCCGCCAGCGCCAGCAGCGTGGACACGCGCTCGCGGTCCAGCACCAGGCGCCGGTCGCGCGCCAGGCCGAGCAGCTCCTCGGCGGCGTGCATCAGCGCCTCCAGGCGGGTGAAGCCCAGGAAGCCGCAGGTGCCCTTCACGGTGTGCAGGCCGCGGAACAGCTGCGCCAGCAGGGGCTGCGAGCCCGGCTGCGCCTCCAGCTCCAGCACCGTCGCCTCGATGCTCTGCACGTGCTCGCGGGACTCGAGGAGGAACTCCCGCATCACGTCGTCCCAGCCCGGAGTTTCACTCACGGACAGGATGCCCTTTGACGGAAGTCCATGAGGACTGTATGTCTTTGATGGTACGGATTTGACTGGCGCTGCCCATGGGCAACGGCCCCCCCGACCCCCCGGACTCCGGAGTCGAATCCCCAGCATGTCGCAAGGCGCGCGCCGCGAAAGCTGTCCCGGAGGGAAGGCGCCCTGGTCAGAAGAACAGGCGGAGCAGGTCGTACCGCGTCTCCGCCCCCAGCTTCCGGAGCAGGTTCGCCTGATGGAATTTTACGGTGCGCTCGGTAATCCCTAACACGGTGGAGATGTCGGTGGGCGAGCGGCCGAGCGCGAGATATCGCAACACATCGCCCTCCCGCTCCGACAGCCGCGCCGCGTTCGCCATCCTCCGCACCTTCGCCTCGAAGAGGCCGCTGAGCGTGGCGTCACCGATGGTGTGCACGCTGACGCGCGCGGTGCCGGCGCCCGTGGGCGTGGCGGTGACGACCTCGTAGCCGTCGCCGTGCTCGGAGGCCTGCCGCACGATGGTGTGGGGCCAGGACGCGGGGGACGTCGCCGTCAGCGGGCAGTCCAGGCAGGGCGCGTCGCGGTGGGCGAAGGCACCGAAGCAGGGCTGGCCCACCATCTCCTCCTGCTGTGCGTGCCCGGAGGTCCACACCGCCTTGAGCGTGCCGAACGACGCCAGCTCGGTGGAGATTTCATAGTTCAGGTCCTGGTGGGGGCCGGAGGCGCGGGACGGCCCGGCGCTGGCGGTGGGCTCCGGGACGGAGAGCGGCGGTGACGCGCGCATGATGATGGCCACCAGCCGCAGCGGCGGCCGGCCCACGGCGGTCACGTCCAGCTCCACCGACAGCCGCTCGCCGCCGCGCGTGAGCACCTGCGTCTCCAGCCGGTGCTCGGCGTGGGTGAAGACGGCCCGCAGCGCCTGGCCCACCTCGCGCCCGTGTTCCGGCGGCGTGCAGACCTCCGTCCAGCGGCGCCCCAGCAACTCCTCGCGGGGCCGGCCCAAGAGCGACGTGAAGGCGCCATTCGCCAGCTCGATGCGGCCGCGCCGGTCCATCACGACGATGGGGCGCGTGTCCCGCTCGGCGAGCAGGGATGCCGTCAACGACCAGTCCATGATGCCCCCCAGCCGGCCGTTGCAACCACGGTCAAGCTTTACAGATGTAGTGCGGAAATCCTTGGTTTGAATAGCTTACAGCGCTTCGCCTGCGTTTGCATTTGGACGCCCCGCCAATCACAGACCGTCTCGTTGGGAGGGAGACAGGCCGTGCGTGCCCGTCCGCCTGGAGGGCGTGCCAGAAACCTGGAACGTCGCCCTGATTCCAGGCAACCTGCTGCATCGCCTGGGCTCCGGGATTACTCCCTGGGGCCCACCTCGGTTTTTCCGCCTGGGAGAGGAGCTGAACGCATGAGCGCATCGCGACGACCCGCGCAGTTCGACCTCTTCACCGGCGCGGTGGAGGAGCCCCCCGTGTCCTCACGGCGCCGGACCCAGCCGGTAGGGCCCGCCGAGCCGTCCGACAGCCTGCGCATGCTGGGCGAGCAGCTCCCCCAGGGCGTCTACCTGGGCACGTCGTCGTGGACCTTCCCGGGCTGGAACGGCCTCGTCTACGACCACGAGGCCAGCACCACCCAGCTGGCGCGCGAGGGCCTGGCCGCCTATGCGCACCACCCGGTGCTGCGCACGGTGGGCATCGACCGGACGTTCTATGCGCCCGTGCCGGCGGCCACCTTCACCGAGTACGCCCAGCAGGTACCGGACGGCTTCCGCTTCCTGGTGAAGGCCCACGAGGCCTGCACGCTGGCCCGCTTCCCCGTGCACGAGCGCTACGGCGCGCACCGGGGGCAGGTGAACGACCGGTTCCTCCAGGCGGCCTACGCGATGGACCACGTGGTGGCGCCGTTCGTGGAGGGGCTGGGGGACAAGGCCGGCCCGCTCGTCTTCCAGTTCCCACCGCAGGACCCCGCGGCGCTGGGCGGCGCGGGCCGCTTCGTGGAGCGGCTGCACGCGTTCTTCTCCGCGCTGCCGAAAGGCCCGCTGTACGCGGTGGAGGTCCGCAACGAGGAGCTGCTCACGGAGGGCTTCGCGCAGGCGCTCGCGGACACGGGCGTGAGTCCGGTGCTCGCGGTGTGGGCCCACATGCCGCCCGTCGCGCGGCAGGCGAAGCTCACGCGCGCCTTCGAGGCTCGCGCGGTGGTGGTGCGCTGGATGCTGCCGCCGAACCTCGGCTACGAGGAGGCCTACGCCCGCTACGCGCCCTTCAACCGGCTGGTGGATGAGGACGTGGGCACCCGCGACGTGCTGGCCCGCGTGTGCATGGCGGCCGTGCGGCGCGAGCGTCCCGTCTTCGTGACCATCAACAACAAGGCGGAGGGCAGCGCGCCCCTGTCCGCCGTCCGGCTCGCGGAACGCGTCGTGTCACACAAGGAGGAGGGCGGCCAGCGAAGCGTTGCTCACGCAACATGACTTGCGCGCGAGCACGCCGCTTGCTTACGTGAAAGGCCATGAAGGCGATGACCCTGGCTGCCCTGCTGATGCAGATGACCTCCGCCGGTGGTGCCGGCTCGGAAGGCAAGCGGGCGGGCAACCACGTCGACGAGGCGAACGCCCACCCGCAGGGCGCGGTGACGGAGGAGATCACCTCGCTCAAGGGGGAGATCACCAGCCTCAAGGAACAGTTCCGGCTCGCGCGCGAGCGCCAGCGTCTGGCGGCCGAGGAGAAGGCCCGCCTGGAGGAGGCCCGCTACGGTGTCACGCCGAAAGCCACTCCCGCCCCTGCCGCCGGAGGGTCCGGAGCCTCCGCCCACGCTCGATGAGCTGGGAGCGGTAGAAATTCCGGTCGATGGAAACCTCGACCTGCATCTCTTCCAGCCTCGCGAGGTGAAGGAGCTCGTCACCGAGTACCTCTGGGCCTGCCGCCAGAAGGGCGTGCTGGACGTGCGCATCATCCACGGCAAGGGGACGGGCGCGCTGCGGCGCACCGTGCAGTCCCTGCTGCCCACGCTGCCGGAAGTGGAAGGCTTCCAGACCGCCTCCGAGGCGGACGGAGGCTGGGGCGCGACGTGGGTACGGCTCAAGCCCCTGTAACGGGGCCCTGCTCGGAGCGCAGAGGCTTCAGGACAGCCAGAAGTACGCGGAGGCGATGAGGGTGCGCTTCTCCGTCACGCGCCCCTTGTTGGCCAGCTCCGCCAGCTGCCGGTCCTTGGAGGCGTAGCGCTTCTCCTCTTCATTGCGCAGCGACGCCAGCTTGCGGCGGTAGTCGCGCTCCAGGCGGTCCGAGTGCGCCCGCGCCTTCGCGCGCTCCGCGACGTCCTCGATGCCGGAGACGTCCTTGCGCGCGTCGAACCACGCCTGGCGCGCGGCCTCCACCACCTCGCGCGACTCCATCAGGCAGTCCTCGACGTAGCGGTCCGCGCGCTCCTTGGCCTTGTCCAGCTCCAACGCGTTGCGCCGTTCCGCGGCCCGAATCAGCTCATCCTTGGCGGTCATGAGCGACTGCTCTTGCATGAGCTGGACCGACACCGGCGCGGGCTGCCGTCGCTTCTCCTCCTTGGCGTCGAGCTTCGTGAAGTGGACACCGTCCGTCAGCGGCAGGGCCCGGAAGCCGCCGTCCCGGTCCTTCACCAGCACCAGGTGGACCAGCTTCTCCTCCGGCTTGAGGCCGGTGGTCTCGAACTTGTAGACGAACCACCAGCCCTCGCTGCCGGCCAGCCGCGCCAGCCGTGAAGGCAGGCCCGCCGCGTCCAGCTGCAGGTAGCTGACGGTGTCCTGGGTGCGGTCGCGCACCGCGTAGGCGGCCTTGGCCACCTGGAGCCGTCCGGAGGTGCGGCTGCCCAGCACGGAGCCGGTGAGCGCCTTCGCCTCCTGCTGGCGCTTGGCCACCACTTCCTTGGCCGCGTCTCCCGCCACGCGCAGCCGGCGGCGCACGTCGCCGTCGAAGCGCTCCAGCACCACGGAGCGCATCGACGTCATGCGCTGGTTGATGCTGCCCTCCAGCTCCTCGCGCAGCTTGTCGAAGGCGACGTTGATGTCCTTCGGGTCGCGGCAGGACTGGTAGATGTCCAGCACGCGGCGCTCGAAGTCGACGCCGCTCTCCAGCGCGCCCAGGATTTCATCCGACGCGCCGAACACGCCGTCGAAGAGGTTGAGCTTCTTCTCCAAGAGCTCGAACAGGCGCGCGTCCGCCGCGTTCTGCCGGTTGAGGAAGTTCACCACCAGCACGTCGCGCTGCTGGCCGTAGCGGTGGCACCGGCCGATGCGCTGCTCCACGCGCTGCGGGTTCCACGGCAGGTCGTAGTTCACCACCAGGTTGCAGAACTGGAGGTTGAGGCCCTCCGCGCCCGCTTCCGTGCAGATGAGGATCTGCGTCTTGTGGCGGAACTCCTCCACCAGCGCCCGGCGCTCCTCGGGCGTGCCGCCGGCGTCGCCGGACAGGAGGGAAATCTTGTCCTTGTAACCGTGCTCCGACAGCAGGTTGAAGAGGTACTGCTGCGTGCGCTTGGACTCCGTGAAGATGAGCGCCTTCTCCGGCCAGGAGTGCGTGCGCATCACCGCGAAGGTGCGGTCCAGCGCGCGCTTGAGGGCCTCACCCTTGGCGTTGATGCGGATGGAGTCCGCGAGGTCCGCGTACTGGCGCAGCTCCCAGACCTCCTGCTCCAGCGTGCGGACCTGGGGCGCCTTGGCGGGGTCGTCGGACCACTCCTCGCCTTCCTCCACGAACTGCTTGGCCTCTTCCGGCTCGAAGAGCGACAGGGCCTGCTGTCCCAGCCGCGCGGCCATCAGGCGCTTCTCCAGGTTCTCCGACAGCCGCCGCAGCGTGGGCGCGATGGCGAACGTGGAGGAGGCCAGCAGCTTGCGGTAGCACAGCGTCAGGAGCGTCTTCTTGCCCGGCTCGATGGCCGCGGCCTCCGAGCGCTGCAGGTACTCACTGACCTTCTCGTAGAGGTCGTGCTCCTGGGGCGACGGGTGGAAGTCCTCCACGATGCTGCGGCGGTTGGTGTAGCGGACGTATTCGCGCACCTGCCGGCGCAGCGTGCGCTGCACCACCGGAGCCAGCCGCTCCTTCAGTTCGCACGCGGCGGCCTCCGTCATGCCGCCGCCCTCGTCGGCGCGGTAGCGGCTGCGGAAGGCGTGCTCGGGGCCGAGGATCTGCTCGTCCAGCAGCGACATCAGGCCGAACAGCTCCATCAGGTCGTTCTGGAGCGGGGTGGCGGTGAGCAGCAGCTTGGGGCGGCCCGCCAGCGACGCGCGCAGCGCCTGGCCCGTCTTGTTGTTGGCCCGGTGCGCGTTACGCAGCCGGTGGGCCTCGTCGATGATGACCAGGTCCCAGGGAATCTCCGACACGAGCGCGGACTTGTTCGCGGCGAACGGGTGCGAACAGATGACGGGGAAGGGCTGGTCGAAGCAGTTGTTGTGCTTCTTCACGTCGCGGCCGTCGACGAGGACGCTGTCCAGGTCGAACTTCTCACGCAGCTCCGCGTTCCACTGCGCGCGCAGCACCGCCGGGGCCAGGATGAGGATGCGGTTCTTGCCCTCGGCCATGAGCTGGGCGACGACGAGGCCCGCCTCGATGGTCTTCCCCAGGCCCACCTCGTCCGCCAGCATGCAGCCGCCGCGCGACAGCGCGTCCAGCGCGAACATCGCCGCTTCGACCTGGTGGGGGTTGAGGTCCACCTTCGCTTCGGCCAGCGCGTTGGCCAGCCGCTGCTGCGTGTCACCGCTGCGCGCCAGCAACTCCTCGGCGAGGAGCCGCTCGTGGAAGGGCGTCAGCCCCGCCTCCACCAGCTCCTCCGCGGCGCGGGCCGCGATGGCCGCGGCGTCCGCCTCCACTTCCAGCTTCAAACCCCTCGCTACCTCCGCCAAGTCCCGCCTCCCGTCCGGTTTGGAGCGTGCGCGCGTGCGCGCGAACAGTTGAGGCGCGCCATTCTGGGCAGCGATCCGCATCTGTAAAGGGGGTCCTCCGCGAGGCCGAAAACTCGGCCTCCGCGCGATTGGCAAGCGTGGCGTTCGGCGAAACGCCACGCGCGTGCGCGTGCACCGGAGTGTTCCAAAAGGCTTGACGAATGCGACAGGACTCCTCAGAGCCGCCCGCGCGCCTTCACGTCCAGGTACACGTTGAGTGCAGCGGCGCCGAAGCCGCGTGCCGGTGCGCGCACCACCAGCGCCCCCGCGTCGCGCAGCGTGGTGGCGGTGCGGCGGTACTCGGCCTCCATGCGGGCGGCGGCCTGGCGCGCGTAGGCGGAAGGGGCGTCGCCGGGGACGTCGGTGGCGGCGGCCTCCAGGTCCTCGTCCAGCAGCGACGCGACGACGGGCAGGTGCCGGGGGCGCAGGGCCAGCGTGCGCGTGAGGAGCGCGGCGGACGCGTCCGGATCCACCAGGTCGGTGAAGAGCACCACCAGCGTGCGGCGCGTCTGGCGGGCGAACGCGAAGTCGAACGCGCGGCCGTAGTCGCTCTCCTCCAGGCCGGCCTCCGCGCGGTAGAGCGACTCGGTGATGAGGCGCAGGTGCTCCGCGCCCTTGCGCGGAGGCAGGAAGGCGCGCACGTCGCTGGCGAACGCGAGCACGCCCACCACGTCCCCCGCGTCCAGGCTCACGCGCGCCAGCCGCAGCGCCGCGTCCACCGCGTGGTCCAGCTTCCTGCGCCCCTGCACCCGGCCCGCCATGTGACGGCCGCAGTCCAATAGCAGCAGCACCGGCTGGTTGCGCTCCGGCTGCCACGTGCGCACCAGCGTGCGGCCATGGCGCGCGGAGGACTTCCAGTCGATGTGGCGGTAGTCGTCTCCGGGGCGGTACTCGCGCAGCGATTCGAACTCGCGGCCCTCCACCGACTTGCGCAGGAGCGTGCGCGCGGACACGGCCTCCGACGCGCGCGCCAGCGTCAGCGCCTCGCGCGACAGGGCGCTCAGGTCCGGATACACCTTCACGTCGCGAGCCGCGGGCAGCTTCACCTGCCGCGAGCACAGGCCCAGCGGGCCCATCAGGCGCAGGTTCACGTCGCCAAAGCGCGCGTCGCCACGGGCGGGAGGACGCACGCGGTACGTCAGCCGCGTGGACGCGCCGCCCGCCTCCAGCGTGAAGGGCTGCCGGTGGCCGTGGCTCTCCACGTCCAGGGGCGGCTCGTCGCGCAGCTCGCCGCGCACGGGCCGGTCCGTGCGCGACCGCAGCTCCCAGCGCACGGGGTTGTCCACGCCGGAGGAGAGGATGGGCTCCACCTCGCGGCGCGCCTCCAGGTCTTGGGCACGGGGCGCGCGCAGGAAGTCCACCGCGCACAGCAGCAGGACGGCCACGTCCACCGCGAGCGCCAGCCACCCGAAGGCGGGGCTCGCCACCGCGAGCGCGGCGGGCACGAGCGCCCCGGCGAACAGCGCCACGGCGAGGCCGCTGGGGACGGGACGCCCGAGGCTCACCGGGGCACTCGCACCCGTTCGAGCATCTGCTTGAGCACGTCATCCGCGGTGACGCCCTCCACCTCCGCCTCGGCCTTGAGGAGGAGGCGGTGGTTGAGGACGCCAGGCGTGACGGCCTTCACGTCGTCCGGGGTGACGAAGTCGGTGCCCCGCAGCGCCGCGGCCGCCTTGGCCGCCGCGAGCAGGGCCTGCGCGGCGCGGGGGCTCGCGCCCAGCCGCACGCGGGGGTGGGCGCGGGTGTCGCGCACGAGCTGCACGACGTACTGGAGGATGGAGTCGTCGCACGCGACGCGGGCCGCGCGGTCCTGAAGCTCCGTCAACGTGGCCGCGTCCAGCACGCGGGACACGCCGGGCGGGCGGCCCTCGCGCTGGTGGAAGGCACGGAGCAGCGCCGTCTCCGAGTCTCCGTCCGGGTAGCCCACGCGCACGCGCATGAGGAAGCGGTCGAGCTGCGCCTCGGGGAGGGGATAGGTGCCCTCCAGCTCCAGCGGATTCTGCGTGGCGACGACGAAGAAGTGCGGCGGCAGCGCGTGCGTGACGCCGTCGATGGTGACCTGCCGCTCCTCCATGGCCTCCAGCAGCGCGGCCTGCGTCTTGGGCGGGGTGCGGTTGATCTCATCCGCGACCAGGACCTCCGTGAAGACGGGGCCCTTCATCAGGCGGAAGGCCTGCGACTGCGGCTGGAAGACGTTGGTGCCCAGGATGTCCGCGGGCATCAGGTCCGGCGTGAACTGCACGCGGGAGAAGGACAGGCCCAGCGCCCCCGCCATGCTGCGCGCGGTGAGCGTCTTGGCGACGCCGGGCACGCCCTCCAGCAGCACGTGGCCGCGCGCGAGGAAGGCCGTCACCAGGTCGGCCAGCACGCGGGGCTGGCCCACGACGGCCGAGCCCAGCGCGTCGAGGAGGCGGGAGAGGGGCGTGGCGTCGGACATGGTGGCCGGCGACGGTAGCCCGCCTCCCGTCCAGCGAGGCAGCGAAATCCTCGGGGCCCTAATCCTGCTGGCGCTTCAGCCCCATGAGGCCACCCAGCACCGCGATGACGCCGCCGAGGATGCCCAGGAAGCAGCCGATGCTCGGCGACGAGTTCATCATCTCCGAGTTGCCGAGCGGCGACGGCACCAGCGTGGTGTCCGAGGAGAGCTTCAGGAACACCAGCGACCACACGAGCGTCACCACGCTGCAGACCATCTGCGCGCCCCACGGCAGCATGGGGTTCACCCAGGTCATCACCTGACGCGCGCGCAGGCCCACGAAGACCATGGTCGCGATGGCGAAGAGGAAGGAGATGAACCCCAGGCTGATGAGGCCCAGGAAGTCGCCGTCCGCCGCCGTCTCCTTCCACGGGATGAAGCAGGAGAGCACCACCAGCGTCGCGCCCCAGAACGCGATGCGGTCGCCGCCCTCCAGCTCGCGCAGGAACGAGCGCGCGTCGTCCAGCAGGACCTCCGGATCATCGATGGGAGAGCGGGGAGACTCCAACTCGCGCGCCTCGCGGGACCACGGATCCGCCACGGCGTCGCCGGAGTCGTCCTCCTCCTCGATGGGCGCGGGGGCCGGGGCGCGGCGGGCGGCCGGTGCCCGTGCGGGAGCGGCCTTGGCTGCGCCGCTGCCCGCGCGCGACGGGGCACGCTGGGCCTTCTCCCGGGCGATGTCCTCCATGCTGCGCACGTTGGTGGCGTCGTCGCTCGGAGGAGGCGCGGCGGGACGGGGGCCCGTCTTGGCGCGGGCCGGGGCAGGGCGCGCACGGGGCTCCGGCGCGGCGCGGGCCGCGGGCGGACGCGAGCGCGGCGGAGGTCCGACCCCGGTGCTCTCGTCATCGCCGGAGTCCCCCTCGTCCCCGGCTCCCCCAAGGAAGGACTGATCGATGATGTAGTCGCAGTTGGGGCAGATGGCGGTGTCGTCCGCGACCTTGCGATTGCAGCCTGGGCAGTTCAGGGCCGGTGCTCCGGGAGGGGGGAAACGGCGCGATATCTTCCCGGCCCCGGCGCGCGGCTGTCAAACCTGTTCAGCGCCATAACCCCTGGATTTTCGCGGGGAATTGACCTAGCCCCGCTGCCATGGCCCGCCTGCCCGCCGCAGTGTCCGCCGGATTCCTCCTCGTGAGCGCCTGTGCCCACACGGTGCCGCCGCCCGCTCCGCCGCCGCCGGAGACGCCTGCCCAGGTGATGGCGCGCATCCAGGATTGGGAGGACCGCCGCTCGCTGGGAGGCGGTGAGCTCGTGCGGCTCGCCACCGCCGCGCCGGAGGTGAGCGTGCGCATGCGTGCCCTGCGTGCCCTGGCGCGCATCCAGGACGTGGAGACGCTGGAGGCCGTCGTCGCCGAGCTGACGGCGCCGGACAAGGCCGTGCGCGACGAGGCCGCCTTCGCCGCGGGCGAGCTGGCGCAGTCGTGGGAGCCGCTGCCGGAGGACGCTCGGACGGCGCTGACCGCCGCGCTGCTACGCGCCGAGGCCGCGGAAGCGGATGGCGATGTGCGCATCACGCTGCTGGAGGCGTTGGGCAAGCTGGCCACGCCTGGCGCGGTGGAGGTGCTGACGGCCCGGCTTTCTCCCGCCGAAGGCCCGTGGTCCGAGGCCGCGGCGACGGCGCTGGGCGTGGCGGCGCGCAAGGCCGGCGCGGCGGCGGTGGCGAACGTTCCGCTGGAGGCGATCCGCGCGCTGTTGAAGCCCCGTGAGCGGATCGAGGTGAACCTCGCCGGGGCGTACCTCCTGGCGGCGTCGAAGCGGCCGGACGCCGTGGAGGCGCTGCGCGCGTGTCTGTCCAACGCCCATCCGGATGTGATGGCCCTCTGCGTGAAGGGCCTGGGCGACGTGGGCAGCCCCAGCGACACGCTGGGGCTGAACCTGATGCTGGGGGACGCCACGCCGCGCGTGTCGGCGGAGGCGGCGCGGGCGCTGGCGAAGCTCGCGGTGAAGTGCGCGCCCGGCGCGTCCTGCGCTCCGCTCCTGGCCCTGGAAGGCCAGGCGCACCTGGCGAAGCGGGTCGCGGAAGGGAAGGCGGCGCAGGGCCATGCGTTGCTGGCGGTGGCGCAGCAGGGCCTTCCGCTCCAGGGCCGTCCGGTGTTGTCGCGCCTGAGGAAGGCCCTCGCGGAAGCCGACCGCACCGCCGTGTCCGACGAAGCGCACGCGGACCTCGCCTGGCTGGACTGCCGGTTCGCGGCGGCGATGGACCGGCAGCAGGGCTCGTTGGAGCAGGTATTCCAGTGCGGCTACGGCCGCGTGCCCGAAGCCCGATGGCTCGCCCTCGGACTCCATGAAGTGGCCCAGTTCAAGGGAGCGCCCACCACGGCATCGAAGCCGGGCGAGGCCAGCCCCGCGGTGCCTGGCGCGGCGTTCGCGGTGCCCTACCTGAACCACGCCAGTCCCCTCGTGCGTGGCGCCGCGCTGGACGCCCTCTCCGAGCGCCCCGTCCCCGAAGCGATGGCGCCCGTGCGCGCGCTCATCGGGGGAGGCGACGCGGTGGTGGCGGGGCTCGCCGCGGCCACCGCTGGCAAGTTGAAGGACGCCGCGGCGCTGCCCGCATTGGAGGCCCTGGCCGAGCGCGTTCCCAAGGAGCCGGACCTGGCGGAGGCGGTGGCCGGCGCGCTCGTCGCGTTGCAGGGCCGCGCGGCGGAGCCACGCCTGCGCGAATGGCTGACCCATCCGCACGTCAACGTGCGCCGGGTCGCGGCCGAGTCCCTCACCACGCTCACCGGCACGCCCGTCCGCTCCGCGCGCGTGGAGCTGCCCGCGGACACCTACCGTCCGCCGGCCGCGCCCGCGGGGACGACGCTCACGCTGCGCACGCGCAAGGGCGACATCACCGTCCTGTTGGATCCGGACGCGCCGCTCACGGGCGGCAACCTGGTGGCGCTCGCGAAGCAGGGCTACTTCCGGGGCATCACCTTCCACCGCGTGGTGCCGGACTTCGTCGCGCAGGGCGGAGACCCGCGCGGAGACGGGGAGGGCGGTCCCGGGCACTCCATCCGCTGTGAGATGACGCGCCGGCCGTATGCACGGGGCACGGTGGGGATGGCGCTGTCGGGCAAGGACACCGGCGGCAGCCAGTTCTTCTTCACCCACTCACCGCAGCCGCACCTGGACGGCCGCTACACGGCCTTCGGCGAAGTCGTCAGCGGCATGGACGTCGTGGACGCGCTGCTGGAGGGCACGGTCATCGACGACGTCGTCGTCGGAACCCGCGCCCCCTGAAAAAGCCCCCTCGCGCGTCAGGCCCCGGCGGCGCGCGCGGGCATCGGCTCGCCCTGGGCGTTGAGCTTGCCGCCCGTCCAGCGGTGGGTCTCCGCTTCTTCCATCAGCTCCACCTCGCGGCGGATGCGGGCCCACTCGGTCTCCGGCAGGCCGAGGAACGCCTCCGCGAGCGCCGGATCGAACTGCGTGCCCGCGCAGCGGCGGACCTCGTCGCGCGCCACGCTCATGGGGCGCCCCTTGCGATAGGGCCGGTCGGAGGTGATGGCGTCCAGCGTGTCCACGAGACAGAAGATGCGCGCGCCGACGACGATCTCCTCGCCCTTGAGCCCCAGCGGATAGCCCTTGCCGTCCCAGCGCTCCTGGTGCTGCAGGACGATGAGCGCCGCCTCGTGCAGGTAGGGCATCTTCGCCATCATCCGGTAGCCGAACTCCGGGTGCTGCTTCATCTCCACCCACTCATCCGGCGTGAGGGGCCCGGGCTTGAGCAGGATGGAGTCCCGGACTCCAATCTTCCCGATGTCGTGCAAGAGCGCGCCCTGTTCCACCACGTCCAGCGCCGGCCCGCTGAGGCCAATCTCCTGCGCCAGCCGCCGCGCGTACAGCGACACGCGACGCGAGTGCCACTGCGTCTCCGTGTCCCGGTAGTCCAGCGCGCTGATGAGCCCGTCCAGAAGCCCCGTCGTGCGCTCGACGACCCGGCGCTCCAGGTCCATGTTGATGGCCAAGAGCTCCGCGTTCTTGTCCGCGACCTCGCGCGTCAGCCGCTCGTTGGCCGCCACCAGCCGGTGGTGCTCGAAGGCCTGCCGGATGCTGCTCGTCAGCTCGCTCAGGGCCCACGGCTTGCCCAGCAGCCGGAAGACCTCGCCCCGGTTCACCGCCTCCGACGCGACCTTGAAGTCCGCCGCCGCCGTCAACATCAATCGCACCGCGCGCGGGTTCTTCTCCCGCAGCGCCGACAACAGCTCGATGCCGTTGAGGTACGGCATCATGAAGTCCGTCAGGACGACGTCGAATCCCTGCTCCCGCGACGCCACCACCGGATCGCTGTGCATCACGACCTCGTAACCCTCCGCCTGGAGGATCCGGGACAGCGCCGCGAGGATGAGCACGTCGTCGTCCACCACGAGGATTCGGGCCATGGGCTGATACGCTCCGAGCGAGTGGGCTGCGTCTTTTCTCAGAGTCTTATAGCCGGTCCAGGAGCGGCCAAACAGGCCCCCCCAAGCTTTCCAGTGCCGCTAAACTGCCGGAATCCTTGAAGTTTCGCTCAACCCGGAGGTCGCTGGACTCCACGTCCTGCTTGCCTGCCTGTCGAGCCGTGTTCTATGGTGGCCGCCTACCCGTCGTAAATGGCTGTAACCCCTTGGAATTCGGGAGCAATCTCCGATGGCTAGAGCCCCTGATGGGCCGGTGCCGGTGGTGGTGATGGGGCTGGGGTTCATCGGGCAGGAGATTGCCAGGGCGGCCCTGTCATCCCCCGAAGTGGAGCTGATGGGCGCGGTGGACTCGCAGCCCTCCCTGGTGGGCCGTCCCCTGGGCGACGTGCTGGGGCTGGCCGGGCCGCGCTTCAAGGTCGCGGACACGCTGGAGCGCGCCGTGGGGCGCCGCAAGGGCGTGGTGGTGCTGCACGCCACCAGCTCCCGGCTGTCGCAGGTGATGGATCAGCTGCTGGACGCGCTGAAGCTGGGGCTGCCCGTGGCCAGCACCTGCGAGGAGCTGGCGTTCCCGCACCTCAAGTACCCGGAGCTGGCGGAGAAGCTGGAGCGCGCCGCGCAGAAGGCGGGCGTCGCCATCGTGGGCACGGGCGTGAACCCCGGCTTCGTGCTGGACCGGCTGGTGGCCACCGCCGGGCAGGTGTGCGGCCCCGTGCGCAAGGTGACGGCCAGCCGGGTGGTGGACGCCCGGACGCGCCGTGAAGCCCTGCAGCGCAAGGTGGGCGCGGGCCTGACGGAGGAGGAGTTCTTCGACCTGGTGGACCGCGAGGAGCTGGGCCACGTGGGGCTGGTGGAGTCCGCGGCGCTGGCGGCGCTGGGGCTGGGGCTGGACTGCGACGACTTCGAGGAGGAGGTCGCGCCCGTCTTCGCCGAGGAGGAGATCACCGGCGGCGCATTTGTCGTGAAGAAAGGCCGCGTCGCGGGCATGTTCCAGTCCGTGGTGGGTTTGGAGGAGGGGCAGGAGCGGGTCCGCCTGGAGCTGACCATCGCGGTAGGGGCGGACAACCCACGGGATCGCATCGAGATCGACGCGGACCCCAGGCTGGTGCTGGAAATACCGGGGGGAGTGGCGGGTGACCGGGCCACCGCGAACGCGCTGGTGAATGCCGCGCCACGTTTGACGGCCGCGGAGGCAGGGCTCCTGACGGTGCTCGAGCTTCCGGCAGGCCGCTGAAGGATCATCAGGAGAGGGAAATGCTGGACAAGAACGCGATTGGCCGCGCCTCGCCGCCGACGCTCAACGAGGTGGAGAAGGGCGCCATCCGGCGCTTCGCCGAGGCGATTGGCGACTACAATCCCATCTACTACGACGAGGAGTACGCCCGTGCTTCGGGCTACCCCACCATCGTCGCGCCGCCCACGTTCCCCGCGTCGTTCCATTCCGCCGCGGACCTCCGGGAACTCCTGGGGGTGGGCATCAAGAGCCTGCTGCACGCCGAACAGGGCTTCGACTACGAGCGGCCCATCTTCGCGGGGGACCGCATCTACGTGTCCACCCGCGTGTCGGACGTCTTCGAGCGGCCGGGCATGTCCGGCAAGATGGACATCGCGGTCATCGAGGACGAAGGCCGGGACGAAGAGGGCAACCTCGTCTTCCGCGCCCGCCGGACCCTCGTGGTGCGTGCCGCCAAGGAGAACGCCTGATGCCCGCGCGCAAGCTCTACTTCGAATCCATCCGCGTCGGTGACGAGCTGCCGGCGCTGGCCAAGGCCCCGGTGGACCGCGTCCAGCTGTCGCGCTACGCGGGCGCCTCCGGCGACTACAACCCCGTGCACGTGGACGAGCTCTACGCCAAGAGCGTGGGCATGCCGTCCGTCTACGCCCCGGGCATGCTCGTCATGGGCATGCTCGGTCAGCTCATCAGCGACTGGGCGCGCGGCGGGCAGCTGCGGCGCTACAACGTCCGCTTCATCAAGATGGTGTGGCCGGGCGACACCGTGGTCTGCAAGGGCCGCGTGAGCGACCGCCACGGCTCCGGCGGCCGGTACTTCGTCGAGATCGACCTCTGGGCGGAGAACCAGAAGGGCGAACTCGTCATGAAGGGCGGCTCGCAGATCCAGCTCTTCTACTCGCTGGAGGACGAGAACCGGCAGCGCTCCGGCCAGTCCCCCATCGTGGTGGAGGTCCCCCGCGAGAGCCTGGTCGTCCCGGCCCCCGCCACCCCGGACGCCGCCGCGAGCGCCCCGCCGGCCGCCCCCGAGCGGGACCGCGACGAGGACGAGGAGGACGACGAGGAGGCGGACGAGCCCCGCACCGGTGCCTCGTCCAAGAAGACCGCCCCCCGGGAGAAGCCCGCCGCGAAGACGGCGTCCCTCCCGGCCGCGAAGAAGGCCAAGAAGTAGGCGTTCCCGGACGAAATCCCGCGTTCGAGCAGGGCAGCTTTCGACTGCTGCTCAACGCGGGGTGTCATCTTGGGTTGACTCAAAAATCAGTCGACGCCACACTTCCTGCGTCACATGGGCCGCTGACCCTTACTTTTTCCCGCCCTGCGGGAAGCAGGCAGGCAGCGAGCCCCTACGCAGGAGTGGCCATGTCCGCCGGCATCAACACCTACAAGACCGACCTTCGAGAGATCTTCTTCACGCTGTTCGAGCAGTTCGGCTTCGGCCAGGTGGCGGGCCAGGCTCCTTATGACGCCTGGGGGCCGGACGAGGCGAAGGCGGTCCTCACGGAGACGTACCGCTTCGCGCGCGAGGTGCTGGGGCCCCTCAACTCGGTGGGTGACCGCGAGGGCTGCCGGGTGGAGAACGGCGCCGTCTTCACGCCCAAGGGCTTCAAGGACGCGTGGAACAAGCTCTACGAGCAGGGCTTCAAGACGGTGGCGGTGAGCCCCGACCACGGCGGCCAGGGCGCGCCGATGATGCTCCAGGTGACGGTGGAGGAGATCCTCTCCGGCGCCAACACGGCCTTCAACATGTACCCGGGCCTCGCCTTCGGCGCGGCGGAGGTCATCGCGGAGTGCGGCACGCCCGCGCAGCAGAAGCAGTTCGTGGAGCGCATGCTCAACGGCACGTGGGGCGGCACCATGTGCCTCACGGAGCCGCACGCCGGCTCCGACGTGGGCGCGGCCAAGTCCACCGCGCGCCGCAACGCGGACGGCACGTACAACATCCGGGGCACGAAGATCTTCATCTCCGGCGGCGACCACGACATGGCCGGCAACATCATCCACCTGGTGCTCGCGCGCATTGACGGCGCGCCGGTGGGCACCAAGGGCCTGTCGCTGTTCATCGTCCCCAAGCTGCGCATCAACGCGGACGGCTCCGCGGGCCAGCCCAACGACGTCACCGTGGCGTCCATCGAGCACAAGATGGGCATCAACGGCTCCGCCACGTGTGTCCTCAACTTCGGTGAGAACGACGGCTGTCTGGGCGAGCTCGTGGGCACCGTCGAGCACGTGGGCATGAGCCAGATGTTCAAGATGATGAACGGCGCGCGCATCGCCGTGGGCATCCAGGGCGTGAGCCTGGCGTCGGCCGCGTACTACAACGCGCTCGACTACGCGAAGGACCGCAAGCAGGGCTCCCACTTCACCAAGTGGAAGGACCCGGCCGCGCCGCGCGCCGCCATCCTCGAGCACCCGGACGTCCGCCGCATGCTGCTGGACATCAAGGCGCACGTCGAAGGCATCCGCGCGCTGATCATCAAGCTGGCCATGCACCTGGACAAGGCGAAGCAGCTGGCGGGCAAGGACGACGACGCGGCCAGCTACCACAAGGGCCAGGTGGAGGTGCTGACCCCGCTGGTGAAGTCCTACGGCTCCGACCAGGCCTTCCGCCTCTGCGCGCAGGCCATCCAGGTGTACGGCGGCGCCGGCTACATCCAGGACTACCCGGTGGAGCAGTACACGCGCGACTCGAAGATCTTCTCCATCTACGAGGGCACCAACCACATCCAGGCCATGGACCTGGTCGGCCGCAAGATGGGCCAGGCGGGCGGCGCGCACTTCCAGCAGTTCATGGGCGACGTGGGCAGCTTCGTGGAAGCGCACCGCGAGCACCCGGTGCTGGGCGAGGCCGTGAAGACGCTGGCCGGCGCGCAGGAAGGCCTGATGTCCAGCGCGATGGCGCTGTTCGGCTGGTCGCAGGACGCGGGCCGCTTCCCGCTCATCCCGCTGTCCGCCAACCGCTTCCTCAACATGATGTCGGAGGTCGCCGTGGGCTGGCTGCTGCTGGACGCGGCCGTCATCGCGGAGAAGGCCGCCGCCAGCGTGAGCGCGGACCACCCGGACAAGGCGTTCTACGAGGGCAAGAAGTTCAGCGCCCTCTGGTACGCGCGCAACGTGCTGCCCAACGTGGAGTACGCCGCGCGCCTCATCGCCACCGAGGACACGTCCCCCATGGACATCACCGACGCGGCGTTCGGCGGCGTCTGAAGCCCGGCGTGAAGTCCTGAAATGAAGAAGGCCCTCCGGCATGCGTGCCGGGGGGCCTTCTGCTTTTCTTCCGCGCCTAGTTGCCTTCGCGCACGCCGATGGCGAGCTGCGCGAGGCCGGCCTTCTTCGCCAGCTCCATCACCTGCACCACGGTGCCGTGGGAGACGCCTTCGTCCGCCTGCACGATGACCACGGTGTCGGGGTTCTGGTTCTTCGCGGTCTCGAAGGCCTGCTTCAATTCGGCCTCCGCGACGACGTTGCCCGCGAGCATGAAGCGGCCGTCCGCCAGCACCGCCACGGACAGGTCCGTGGTGCGCGCGGTGACGTCCGCGGCGCCGCCCTTGGGCAGGTTCACCTTGAGGCCCGCCTTGGCGCCGCCCCCCGGGCCCTGCTGGGTGATGACCGAGCTGGTCACCATGAAGATGATGAGCAGCACGAGCATCACGTCCGTCAGCGGCGTGATGTTGATCTCCGCGAAGCCCGCGCCCTCCAGCTCGTCGTCGCCCGAGCCGGGCGTCTTTCCCATGGCCATGGTGGGCGTCTCTCCTTACGAGGCGGGCTGCGGATCCGGCCGCGGGGCCGGGGGCGTGGCGCTCTCGCGCGAGGGCGTGGCTTCCGGCAGGGGCCCGCCGGCGGCGCGCTCCTTGAGGGTCTCCACGAACTCGTCGCCCAGGAGGCGCAGCTCCACCAGCACCCGGGACAGCCGGGCCTGGAAGTAGTTGTAGAAGACCATCGCCTGCACGGCGACGAGGATGCCCACGGCGGTGGCGACGAGCGCTTCCGAGATGCCCGTCATCACGGCCGCGGAGCCGCCGGTGCCGCCGGCCTCCACGTCCACGCCCAGGTCCTTGAACGAGCGCATGATGCCGGCCACGGTGCCGAAGAGGCCCACGAAGGGCGTCGTCGAACCGATGGTGGCGAGCAGCCACAGGTTGCGCCGCAGCTTCAAACCCACCTGGGCGCGCTCGCGCTCCACGGCGGACTCGATGCCGTTGCCCCCGGTGGAGCGGGAGCGCTCCCAGCGGTCGAAGCCGGCGAGGAAGATGTCGGCCGCCACGGCGTCGGAGCGCTCGGCGGCGGTGCGGGCGGCGGCCACGTCCCCCCGGAGGAGGTGCTTCTGGACGATCTCCCCCAGGTTGCGGGAGCGCTCGCTCACGCCCCAGAGGGCGATGAGCCGCTCGATGGCCACGCCCAGGGCCACCACGGAGGCGCCCAGGAGGAGGGCGAGGGTGACGCCGCCCAGGCGAAGGTAATGAAGTAGATCGTTCAGGCTCATGATGGATGACCGGGCATGCGGCCCTGGCTCACACTAGGACATATGAACCGCGCAGCCGCCGCAATCTTCCTGGCCCTCCTCTGTTCGGCCTGCCCCAAACGCCTCGAGTTCGGTCCGGAAGGCCGCATCGAGGATGCCCAGACGCTCTACCAGCACGTGCGCGAGCGGCAGGCGCAGGTCGTGAACCTGGAGGGCGACGCCAAGCTGCACGTCGACTCGCCCCAGGGCAGCGGCACCCTCTCCACGTTCCTCTCCATCACCCGCCCGGGCTTCATCCACCTGGAGACGTACGACTTCTTCAACCGCCCGGTGGCCTCGCTCGTCTCCAACGGAGAGCGCTTCGGCGTCTACCAGGCGGGGGAGAACACGTACCTCCAGGGCCCGGCCAGCGCGGAGAACGTGTCCCGCTTCCTGCCTGTCGTCCTGCCGAGCGAGGAGCTGGTGGCGGTGATGCTGGGCCAGGTCCCCCTCCTGCCTCCGGAGTCCATGACCCTGGAGCTGGATGAGAAGGAGCGGGTGTACGTGCTGAAGCTCCAGCGGGGCCCCGCGACACAGACACTCCGCGTGGACCCGAAGCACCTGCGCGTGGTGAAGAGCGAGGTCCGGGGCGTGCCGGGCTATGACCTGGCGTTCGAGGACTTCGAGCAGCGCGGCGACCAGCTCTTCCCCGGCAAGGTGCACCTCATCGCCTCCACGGCGGACACGAAGCTGGACCTGAAGTACACGGACATCCGCCTCAACGGCCGCCCGGACCTGACGCTCTATGAGCTGGTGGCGCCCGAGGGGGCCAGGGTGGTGGACGTCGACGCACGGGGCCAGGAAGTCCGCTCGGGGGGCACGGTGTCGCCCGCGCCCCCCGCGCCGGGTTCCTGAGCTTCCAGGCGTCGAAAGACAGCGCCCCGGCGCAAACCGGGTACTATGGCGCGCACGACATGGCACAGATCAAGCTCGGAGAACTGCTGATCAAGGCGAACGTCCTGCAGGAGAGCCAGCTCAAGGCGGCGCTCGCCGAGCAGGCCAAGTGGGGCGGGAAGCTGGGCGAGATCCTCGTCCGGATGAACCTCGTGTCCGAGGACATCCTCGTGCGCGCCCTGTCGAAGCAGCTCGGCATGCCGGCGGTGAACCTGGACGCCGTGCAGATGGTGCCGCCGCACGTGAAGTCCAAGATCCCGGCGCAGACCGCGCGCGACTTCTCCGTGGTGCCGCTGCAGCTGCGCGACGACGGCAAGACGCTCGTGGTCGCCATGTCGGACCCGCTCAACGTGCGGGTGCTGGACGAGCTGCGGGCCCTGTCCAAGTGCCGCATCGTGGCCAACGTGGCGGGGCGCACCTCCGTGGCGCGGGCGTTCGCGCGCCTCTACGAGGAGACGGCGGAGCTGGAGGACGCGGACACCAACTTCAAGGTGGTGGACGCGCAGGGCCGCACCGTCGTGAAGAACCTGAAGGACCTGGACCCGGCCGCCGCCGTCGCCATGTCCCCCAAGCCCGCCGCCGCCGCTCCGCCCCGGCCACCGCCCCCCGCGGAGGCCCCCCGTCAGGCCGCCTCCGGCAGCCCCGCGGAGCTGCTCAAGAGCGTGGAGGAGGTCCAGCGCAAGGAGGTCGCGGCGCTGAAGGCCATGGTGGAGCTGCTCATTGAGAAGGGTGTTTTCTCCCGCGAGGAATACCTCGCCAAGGTCAAGCGGTAGCCCCCGGCCATGCGCAAGAAGATTGGTGAACTCCTCGTCCAGGCCGGAGTGGTGACGGACGAGCAGGTGAAGCAGGCCCTTGCCTCCGGACGTCGCGGCCAGGGCCGCAAGCTGGGCGAGGTGCTGGTGTCCATGGGCCTGTGCACGGGCCGGGACATCGCGCGGGCGCTGGCGGCGCAGCACGAGCTGCCCTTCGTGGAGATCCCCGAGTACATCCCGCACGGGGTGTCCTCGCTGGTGTCCATGGACTTCCAGAGCGAGCACCGGGTGCTCCTCTTCGCTTCGGAGCAGGACGGCCGCAGCGAGAAGATCCACGTCGCGGTGGAGGACCCGGGCAACCTGATGCTGGTGGACGAGCTGCGCTTCCAGCTGCGCAAGCAGCTCAAGGTATTCGTCGCCGCGTCGGATGACATGGAGCAGGCGCTCGCGCGCGGCCGGGGCGAGCCCCTGGACATCGTGGAGGCTGAACCGATGGACATGGACGAGGACGATTCGCCGGACATCCTGCCGTCGCCGCCTTCCGCCTCCGCGCGGCCCCCGGCGCCGCCGCGCCCGCCCGCGCCGCCGGCGCTGGACTGGGACCTGCCTCCACCGCCGCCGCACGAGTCGGGCGTCGACGGCGCGGAGGTGCTGGAAGACATCCTGGGCTCCAAGCCCCGCCCCAAGGCCCCGCGTCCCCCGCCGCCGCCCGCCGCGGCCCGGCCGCCGCCCCCTCCGCCCTCCGAGCCCGAGGACCCGAGCAAGCCGCGCGTGCCGGTGGTGCTCTTCGGCGGCGCCGCGCAGGGCGCGAAGCCGTCCATGGCGCTCACGCCCACGCCGGACTTCTCCGAGGAGGACCTGGCGGTGCTGGACGACATCGACCGCATCTCGCGCGGCGAGGAGGCCAGCCTGGACACGGAGAAGGTGAAGCCCGCGCGCATGGTCGCGAGCCTCATCCGCCTGCTCATCCGCAAGGGGCTCATCCAGGAGGCGGAGTTCCTGGAGGAGCTGGCCCAGAAGTGACCGGCGTCGCGCCGTCCCCCGGGGCCCGGGTCGACGCCCCGGCCCCGCTGCTGGACGTGCGGGGGCTCGTCACCCAGCTGTCGCTCCCGCGCGGCACGGTGCGCGCGGTGGACGGCGTGTCCTTCACCGTCCCTCCCGGCGGCACGCTGGGGGTGGTGGGGGAGAGCGGCTGCGGCAAGAGCCTCACGGCGCTGTCGGTGATGCGGCTCGTCCCCCAGCCGCCCGGCCGCGTGGTGGGCGGCGAGGTGCGCTTCCGGGGCGAGGACCTGCTGGCCCTGCCGGAGAAGGAGATGCGCCGCGTGCGCGGCCGGCACGTGGCCATGGTCTTCCAGGAGCCCATGACGTCGCTCAACCCGGTGTTCACCGTGGGCGAGCAGATTGGCGAAGGCGTCCGGCTGCACCTGGGCGCGACGCGCGCGCAGGCGCGTGAGCGCGCGGTGGAGATGCTCCGTCAGGTGGGCATCCCGGCGCCCGGCGAGCGCGTGGACGCGTACCCGCACCAGCTCTCCGGCGGCATGCGCCAGCGCGTGATGATCGCCATGGCGCTCGCGTGCGACCCGGCGCTGCTCATCGCGGACGAGCCCACCACCGCGCTGGACGTCACCATCCAGGCGCAGATCCTCGAGCTGCTCAAGCGCCTCCAGGCCGAGCGCCACATGGCGGTGATGCTGATCACGCACGACCTTGGCGTGGTGGCCGGAAGCTGTGACGCGGTGGTGGTGATGTACGCGGGCCGCATCGTGGAGCAGGCCCCGGTGCGCGAGCTGTTCGCCCGGCCCGCGCACCCGTACACGGCGGGCCTGCTGCGCTCCATCCCGTCGCCGCACGACGCGGGCGCGGCGGTGGAGGGCGGACGCCAGCGCTTGAAGGCCATCCCCGGCATGGTGCCTTCGCTGGGCGCGCTGCCGTCCGGGTGCGCCTTCCGCGACCGCTGCGACCGCGCCACCGAGCTGTGCGCCCGCGTCGCGCCCGTGCTGGAGCCCAAGCGCGGAGGCCAGTCCGCCGCCTGCCACCATCCGGTGCCCGCGCCATGAGCGAACCCCTGGTCCAGGTGCGCGACCTGAAGGTGCACTTCCCGGTGAAGGGCGGCCTGCTGGGGCGCACGCGCGGCACGGTGCGCGCGGTGGACGGCGTGTCCTTCGACGTCGCCCGGGGCGAGACGCTGGGCCTGGTGGGGGAGAGCGGCTGCGGCAAGAGCACCCTGGGACGCGCGGTGCTGCGCCTCATCGACCCGACCTCCGGCTCCATCCGCGTGGCCGGGCGCGAGCTGACCGGCCTGTCTCAGCGCGAGCTGCGGCCGCTGCGCCGGCAGATGCAGCTCGTCTTCCAGGACCCGTACGCGTCGCTCAACCCGCGCATGACGGTGGGGGACATCCTCGCGGAGCCCTTCGCCATCCATGGCCTCGCGAAGGGCAGGGCGCGCGAGGACGAGGTGCTGGCGCTGCTCGACGCCATGGGGCTGCCCCGCGAGGCGCGGCACCGCTACCCGCACGAGTTCTCCGGCGGCCAGCGTCAGCGCATCGGCATTGCACGTGCCATCGCGTTGCGTCCGGACCTGGTGGTGGCGGACGAGCCCATCAGCGCGCTGGACGTCTCCATCCAGGCGCAGATCGTCAACCTGCTGGTGGACCTGCAGCGCGAGCGCAGGCTCACATACGTCTTCATCGCGCACGACCTCAAGATCGTGGAGTACGTGTCCTCGCGCGTGGCGGTGATGTACCTGGGCCGCATCGTGGAGGTCGCGCCGTCGCGGGCGCTGTACGCCGGGCCTCGCCACCCGTACACGCAGGCCCTGCTGTCCGCGGTGCCGGTGCCGGATCCGGAGCGTCCCCGCGCGCGACTGCTCCTGCCGGGAGAGCCGCCCTCGCCGCTGTCGCCGCCGACCGGCTGCGCGTTCCACCCGCGCTGCCCCCATGCGATGGAGCGCTGCCGGCGCGAGTCGCCGCCGCTGTATCCGCTGGGCGGAGGCCACGCCGCGGCGTGCTTCCTGGCGGAAGGGGACTCGCGGGAAGTGCAGGACGGGACCGCTGTTTCCGCGTCCGGAGGAGGCGCCGGTGTTCTGGCTCAGCCATCATCACGCGGATGAGTACAACCGCACGTACGTGCTCGCGGGCGTGCGCGTGTGCGCGCGGTGCCTGGGGACGTACCCGGTGCTCGCCGCCGTGTTCCTGGGGTTGTTCGCGCTGAAGGCGCCGCTCCGGTGGGAGTGGGACGTGCCGGTGGTGCTGGCCCTCACGCTGCCCGCGCTGGTGGACTGGGCGGTGGGACGCTTCCGGCCCGCTTCCGGTTCCAACGCGCTGCGCACGCTGACGGGCGTCCTCCTGGGAGTGGGGCTTGGCCGCTCGCTGTACGTGCACGTGCAGCGCCCGCTGCCGGCGGTGCTGCTGGCGCAGGCACTTCTGGTGACAGGGGTGGCGGTCCCTGTCATTCTCGCCACTTACCGGCGGCCACGGCCGGAATAGACCTTTCGCGCACGGCTGTCCGTTACAGGCCGTGGGCGGTGAAGGGGATGGCACCCGTGGCTTCATGGGCACTGGGGGAAGTTTGGCACCCGAAACCTCAGACGAGCAGCTGATGCTCGCCTTCCAGGCGGGAGACGCGCGCGCGTTCGAAGCGTTGGTGCGCAAGCACCGCGCGCCGGTGTTCAACTTCATCCTGCGCTTCGTGGGGCAGCGGGCACGGGCGGAGGACGTGCTGCAGGAGACGTGGCTCAAGGTGGTCCGCAGCGCCCGGGAATACGAGCCCAAGGCCCGGTTCACGACCTGGCTGTACACCATCGCGAGGAACCTCTGCGTGGACAGCACGCGCAAAGAGAGCTACCGCCAGGCGACGTCCCTGGAAGCCCCCACGGCGGGTGCCGACGGGGACGAGGGACGTCCGCTGGGCGAGGGGCTGCCGGATGCCGGCGCCAGTCCGGAGCGCGGGGCGCACAACGCGCGCCTGCGGCCCCTGCTGGAGCGCGCCCTGTCGGGCCTGCCGGAGGAGCAGCGCGAGGTGTTCGTGCTGCGGGAGTACAGCGGCATCCCGTTCAAGGAGATCGCCGAGGTGACGGGCGTGTCCGAGAACACGGTGAAGAGCCGGATGCGCTACGCGCTGGAGGGCCTGCGCCGCCGCCTGGGAGAGCTGGGCGTGGATGGCGACCTGTCGGAGGATGGAAGGACGGTGGCGGGATGAGTGCCCAGAATGCCCACGCGCACGAGGACCGGCTCCTCGACTTCGCCTACGGCGAGCTGCCCGCGTCGGAGGCCCGGTCGCTGGAGCAGCACGTCCAGGGCTGCGCGCGCTGCACGAAGGCGCTGGCGGACATCCGCGGCGTGCGGACCACCATGGCGCAGCTGTCGTCGGAGCCCGCGCCGGACGCGGGCCTGGAGTCGCTGCTCGCGTACGCGCAGCAGTCCGCGCGCCGCGCCGCCGCGGGGCCCGAGCCGAAGCCCTCGCGCTGGCGCCGCTGGCTCCTGCCCGCGGTGGGCCTGGCCACGGTGAGCACCTTCGGCCTCCTGACGCTGACGGTCAGCGAGAACCTCCACCTGGAGCCGAACCTGACGCAGAAGGCCTCCAGCCCGACGATGGAGGCGGCGAAGCAGAAGGCGGAGTATCCCGCCTCGCGCGCCGCGATGCCCCCGCCCGCGCCTTCGAGCGCGCCCCTGGCGACGGCCGCGCCCGAGCCGATGGAGCAGCTCGCGGACCGGAAGCAGGGCGACGCGCAGGCAGAGCTCAAGGGCGCGGCCGGCGCCCGTCCGTCGGACTGGATGAACGCGGGCAGCGGTGGCGCGCTGCTGGAGCGGCGTCGCGCGGACGCCGACGCACCGAAGAAGAAGATGGCCAAGGCCGTCCGGGACGCGGACGAGTTCGCGGCGCTCGAGCCGGCCCCGGCCGCCGCGGTCGCGCAGGAGATGTCTCCGCCTCCGAAGGAAGAGGAGGCCGACAGCGCCCTCGCCATGAAGGACGCCCCCGCGCCGCGGCGCGCACCCGGTGCAAGCAGCGACAAGGCGAAGGTCGCGAAGAACGACTCCCTGCGCCTGGGCGGTGCGTCTTATGGCCGTGGGCTCGCCCTGGACGATGAAGCCGAAGGCATGGCCGCGGGCGCGGCCCCGCCGCCTCCTCCCGTGGCCTCCGCGCCCATGGCCGAGGCCGTGGCTCCCGTCGCCACGGGCGCGCTGGGCCGCCAGCCCGCGCCCGCGAACACGACGCTCTCAGCCCCCGAACAGCGGAAGGAGTCCACCCGCGCGGAGGCCGCGAAGCCCAGGCCCGTGGAGAAGTCCGCCTCCTCCGAAGATGCGATGACGTCACGCGACCTGTCCGCCCAGGCCCAGGCCGCCGCGAGCCAGGGGGACCGCGCCCGGGAAGCACAGCTGCTGCGCGCCGCACTCGCCGCCGGAGCCACGGGCAGCGAGCGGTTGGGGCTGCTCTCACGGCTCTGCGAGTCGGAGTCCGTCCAGGGCCGGAGCCAGGAAGCCGCCACCGTCTGCGGGCAGATCATCACCGAGGCCCCCGGCTCCAGCGCGGCCCAGCTGGCCCAGCGCCGCCTGCGTCAGGCCTCGCCTCCCGCCGCCCCCGCGTCGGCTCCCGCCAAGGTCGCCCCCTCCACGCCCGCGCAGTAGGGGAGGGGGGCAGTCCACATGACCGATGCGTGGAAGGCCCGGGTCCTGGATAATGGGGCCATGAGGTCGGACGTGCACGCTCCCCCCGTGAACAGCCCCCGGAAGTCTCCGCCCCGCCGGATCCGCCGTGGCCAGGCCATGGTGGAGTACTCGATGATCAACTGGGTGTTGATCGTCGGGCTCGTCGTCGGCGCCACGGTGAAGATCCGCTGGAACGAGGACAAGCAGACCAACGTCATCGACCTGTTCCTCGAGGCGTACCAGATTTATTACGACTCGTTCTACTTCGTGCTGAACCTGCCGTTCCCCTGAACGGGACGGAGGAAGGCCGCGGATCAGGCCCGTGTGTCGCGCCGTCCTCCCCACCCGGCGGACAGGCGCCGCGAGCCCCGGGTGTCCCGGGATTCCGCTTTGTCACGAGAGGTGGTTTTGACACCTGCTCTGGGGCATGGCTAACATCTTGCCCCGTTCGCGCCCTGGCATCGCCCCCTCGTCCAAAGCTGTCCTGCCGCCACGACGGCGCCCCACCGTTCTGGAGGACCTAGAACCATGTTGAAGGGTAAGACCCCGCTCGTCGTCGCACTGGTGCTCGGTTTGCTCGCCGGCATCGTGGCCTACTCGGCCATCAAGAAGAAGGAATCGGATGTGCGCCGCGGGTGGAACCTGGTGCCCGTGGTGGTGGCGGGCCAGGACATGCCCGAGGGGTCGGTCATCACGTACGAGATGATCTCCCAGCGCTCCGTGCCCGAGCAGTTCGTCACCTCGTCGGTGGTGAAGCCGGACTCCGCGAACTACATCGTGAACCAGAAGGTGCTGGTGGCGCTGCAGGCCGGCGACCCCATCCTCTGGAGCCAGTTCGAGACGACGAAGGCCGCCGAGCGCCTGTCCACGAAGGTGCAGAAGAAGGCGCGCGCCATCACCATCGAGGCGAAGCAGACCACGTCCGTGGGCGGGTGGATCCGCCCCAACGACCACGTGGACATCATCGGCACGTTCCGCGATCCGCAGACGGATGAGAGCGTCGCCGTGACGCTGCTGCAGAACATCATCGTGGTCGCGACGGGCAAGATCACCGGCACCACGAACATCAACCTCATCCCGGAGAACCAGCGCGAGTACAACAACGTCTCGCTGATGGTGCTGCCGGAAGAGGCGGAGATCCTGGTGCTGGCGGCGGAGCTGGGGCAGCTGACGCTGTCGCTGCGCAACGAGGACGACGTGGACCTCATCGAGGAGCGCGGCCGCGCCACCATCAGCACGCTGCTGTCCGGCGAGCGCACCCGCGTGCTGGAGCAGAAGCGCCGGGAGATCATCCAGATCATCAAGGGCAGTGGCAGCGGCGAGAAGGCCTCGGCCGGCTCCCCGTAGTCGTCGCGCGCGGGGCTGCTTCCCAAGCTGAAGCGGCCCTGCCGACCCCTCCCTCATCCCCCGGGGATTCGCGCCCATGCTCGCAGGTATCGTCCTCCTCCTCGTCACCGGCTCGGTGTTCTTCTTCAGCCTGGTGATCTTCAGCGTCCTGTCGAAGGCGTACGAGCAGTACCAGGAGCGGTACGTCGCCAAGTCGATGAACGACTTGAGCGACATGTTCCTCTTCATCGACGCGCGGCAGATGTTGATCCTCAACATCGCCTGCATGTGCCTCCTGGGCATCCTCAGCTACATCATCTTCAACCCCATCCTGGCGGTGCTGGCGACCATCTTCGGCTTCTTCCTGCCGATGCTGCTCGTGAAGCACTACCGCAAGCGCCGCATCAAGAAGTTCAACGTGCAGCTGGTGGACGCGCTGCAGGCCATGGCCAACGCGTTCAAGGCGGGCCTCACGTTCCCCCAGGCCATCGAGCACGTGGCGCGCGAGGCGATGCCGCCCCTGTCCCAGGAGTTCGGCCTCTTCGTGAAGGAAGTGAAGCTGGGCGTGCCCCTGGAAGAGGCGCTCGTCAACATGGGCAAGCGCGTGGGCAGCGACGACCTGGAGCTGGTGGTGGTGTCCACCAACATCGCGCGTCAGCTGGGCGGCAACATGGCGGAGATGTTCGAGACCATCTCCACGGTGATTCGCGAGCGCTTCCGTCTGGAAGGCAAGATCGACGCGTTGACCTCCCAGGGCAAGCTCCAGGGGTGGATCGTCGCGGCCATGCCGGCGGTGCTGGGCATGGTGCTCAACTACATGCGTCCGGACCTGATGGAGCCGATGATGAACCACATCTTCGGCTACATCCTGGTGACCCTGATCGCCATCATGGAGATCATGGGCATCCTCATCATCCGGCGCATCGTCAACATCGACATCTGAAACGAGGCGCACCGTGCAGGAAGTCCTGACATTTCTGCTGATGGGCGGCTCGGCACTGCTGACCGCGGGCGCGGTGGCGTTCCTGGGCATCGGCCTGTACTCCAACGTCCTGGAGCGCTTCCTGTCGGAAGTCCGGGACGAGTCCGCGGGCGGCGTGAAGGGCGCGGGCTCCGTCGCCATCCGCAAGCTGGGCGCGATGAACCGGCGCTTCATGTGGCCGGGCTACGAGTCCAAGACGCGCCGCAAGCTCATCAAGGCGGGCGAGCCGTCGCAGTACAAGCCCGAGGACATCATGGCGCTGCAGGAGATCAGCGCCTTCTTCGCCCTGCTGGCCGGCCTGTTCGTCGTCAACGGCATCGGGATGAACCTGGCCTGGTCACTGCTGGTGATGCTGCTGGGCCTGTTCTATCCGCTCATCTGGTTGAACGATCAGGTGAAGCGCCGTCACCTGGCCATCAGCCGCGCGCTTCCGTACAACCTGGACCTGCTGACGCTGTCGGTGGAAGCGGGCATGGACTTCACGGGCGCGCTGGCGAAGGTGGTGGAGAAGGGCCGCCAGGGCCCGCTGCGCGAGGAGCTGCAGCTGGTGCTCAAGCAGCTCAAGATGGGCAAGACGCGTGAGGAGGGCCTCAAGAGCATGATCGTGCGCGTGGACCTGCCGTCCCTGACGACCTTCGTCACGGCGCTGATCCAGGCGGACAAGATGGGCACGAGCCTGGGCAAGGTGCTGCGCATCCAGTCCACGCAGATGCGCATCGACCGCACGCAGCGCGCGGAGAAGCTGGCCGGCGAGGCCCCGGTGAAGATGCTGTTCCCGCTCATCGCCTGCATCTTCCCGACGGTGTTCATGGTGCTCTTCGGGCCCATCGTGTTCCAGTTCATGTTCGGCAACGTCGGGGGCTAGTCCTCTGCCCATCCTGCTCACCATCACCCAGGGGCTCCAGGTCGGACGGGAGCTCGCCTTCGAGCAGGCCGAGGTGAAGATCGGCCGGACCTCGGAGAACGACCTGGTGCTGCATGACCACGGTGTCTCCCGGCGTCATGCCCGCATCACGGCGAGGGATGGGCGCTACTTCGCCGAGGACGTCGGCAGCGCGAACGGCACGCAGCTGAACGGCCAGCCGCTGGGCGGCGAGAAGCAGCTGCGCGACGGCGACCGCATCACCGTCGGTCCGGTGGAGTTCACGTTCGTCTGGGTGGCGCCGGAGGATGACGACGACGTCACCCGGCCCATCCGGCGCGCGCTCGCGCCGCCGCATGCGCGGGTGTCGCCGCAGGGCGTGGAGCAGGCTTCGCTCGCGGAGATCGAAGCGGCGCCCACGAGCTACCAGCAGTCGATGCCCGCGATGGCGCGGCCCGCGTCCCTGCCGCGCCCCGGGATGGCCGTGCCCGCCGCGAAGGGTGGGGCGGCTGTTCCCGCGATGCCGGTGATGCCGGTGATGCCGAGCGCTACGCCGAAGCGGCCCTCCGCGCCGGATCTGCCAGCGGTCGGTGCCGCTCCGGCCAGGACTCCCCCGGGGCCTCCCGTGTTGGGAGCTGCGGCATCGGGAGCGGCCGTTCCGAGCAGGGCTCCCGCTGGACCTCCCGTGCTGGGGGCTTCCGCGCCCGGAGGTCAGGTGGCCGGAGCTCCGGCCAAGGCTCCCGGGGCGAGCGCTTCCGCGTCGGGCAGATCCTCCGCGCCGGGCTTGCCCGCGGTGGGGGCGTCCCCGGCGAACAAGGCCGGCGCGACGCCTCCAGCCCCAGGGGCTTCCCCCTCGGGAAGAGCCTCGGCGCCGGGCTTGCCCGCCGTCGGTGCCTCGGGTTCAGGCCGGTCGTCCGTACCGGGCGCGACCTCCATGCCCGCGGGGGTTCCCGAGCCCGCGCACCCGACGGCGCGTGAGCTTCCCGTGGTGGGCGCCCCTGCCTCGGTGGAAGCTGCTCCAGCGCCTGAGAAGGCCGCGGCCCCAGGCCCCGGAGAGCCGGCCGCTTCCGCGAAGCGCAAGGCTGGCGCGAACCTCCCCGGTGTCGGCGCGCCCGCGCTGAACCGTCCCGAGCTGGGTCGTGGCGCGGCACGTGCGTCCGCGGCTCCCGCGTCCAGCCTGCCGTTGATGACGCCGCCGGGGTTCATGGCTCCGCCTCCGCCGGCACGGCCTCCTGTCGCCCCGCCTCCCGTGGACCTCGCTCCGGTGATGCCGGACGAACCCGAGGAGCGCACGCTGATGGCGATCTCCACCGTGGATTCGCCCGTGCCCACCTCCACGCTGGCCCCCGTGCTGCCCGTCCCGGACCTGGAGGAGCCCGAGGAGCGCACGCTGATGGCGATCTCCACCGTGGATTCGCCCGTGCCCGCCTCCACGCTGGCCCCCGTGCTGCCCGTCCCGGACCTGGAGGAGCCCGAGGAGCACACGCTGATGGCGATTCCGGCGACCCCGGAAGCGCCGCCCCGGGTGGAAGACGCGCCGCCGTTGGACGCTTCATCCGCGCTGCCCGTGCCGACGATGGAGGAGCCCGAGGAGCGGACCGTCCTCGACCTCCGGCCCATCACCCCGGTCAGCCCGCTGGTGGCCAGGCCGCTGCGCTTTGGCGTCGCGGTGGCGACTCCCCCCGCGCCGGGCGCCCCCGAACCGGCGACCTTCGTCGGCCAGGACGACGCCATCCCCGCGGACGCTCCGGAGGAGACCCGGGCATCCCCCACCTTCGCGGGCCAGAACGCTCCCGCTGCTCCCGCTTTGGCGCCTCCGCCCGCCTGGAGTCCCCCCGTCCCGCCGCCTTCGCCGGAGCCGGAGCCGGTCACGCTCGTGGGCCGGAACCGGTCCGCGTCTCCGCCGAAGCTCGACGCCGGACCGATGCCCGGCGAGGCGCCGCTGCTGGCTCCCGCGCTCGTCCCGGAAGGGGAGGGCAACGCCACCCAGCCCCACCCTCCCGGACTGGAAGCCTCCGCGATCGAGCCCGGGCCCAAGGGGCCGGTGACGGTCGTCGCGAAGGTCGAACCGTCGTCCGCCGCCGACAAGGCGCGCAAGCGGCGTCAGCTGGGCAAGACGCTCAAGGGCCAGTTCCTCCTCTTCTGGCAGCGCCAGTCGTTGCCCCGGCGCATTGGCTTCGCGTCGCTGGCGGGGCTGGGCGCGCTGGCGCTGGTGACGCTGCTCGTGGCGCTCGTGGTGCCCTCGGCGATCCGGCTCCCCGGCCGCGAACCCTACAAGCTGGGCATGGATCCGGTGCCGGACTCCTTTGGCCTGGGCGAGGGCGTGCGGTGGGTGCACGCCGACGACAAGCTCTTCGACTTCCGCTTCGTGTCCCCCACGCGCGCGGTGGCCGTGCTGCACTACCAGGCCAGCAACATCGCCCGGGACGAGGTCAACCTGTCCCTCAACGGGGTGTCCCTGGGGTGGGTGCCCCCGGACACGGCGCAGACGGCCGAGCGCGAGCTGGAGCAGGTCCTGCCCCCCAGCCTCCTGCGCCGCAACGCCAACAACCAGCTGCTCTTCGACAACGCCCTCAACCCGCCCGGCCGCGACCCCTGGCGCATCTGGAACCTGCGCCTGGAAGTCATCCCGGTGCCCGAGCTGCCGCCGGATCAGCTGGTCGCTTCCGCCCGGGAGTCCGCCAAGACCGGGGCCCGCTTCTACGAGCTGAAGGACGTGGGCGCGGAGAACCTGTTCAAGGCGTGGCGGGAGTACCGCGCCGCGTGGATCACCCTGGAAGCGCTCGACGAAAAGCCGGAGCTGTACGACGACGTCCGGGAGCGGATCGCCCAGATTTCAACGGAGCTGGACCACCGCTGCGGGCAGTTGATGATGCAATTCCAGCGGGCGGTTCAGTTCCGCAGCCGACGGGATGCGGTCGCGACCCTCGAAGACGTGCGGAGACGCTTCCCTACCGCCGAGCATCGCTGCCACAATCTGGCGCTGGAAAAAGCCTATGAGCACGAGCTTTAGGGCCCGTGCCCCCCTCAGCAGGACGCGGTGACCGCCATGTCGAACGCACCACCCCCCGCCCGCCGACGGCCTACATCCGGTACGCCCTCTTCCGGGACCGGACAGCGCGCGCCGGTCCGCCGGTCCACCGCCGGTGCCGCCGCGGCCCGCCCCGCGAAGCTCGTCGTCATCGCCGGTCCCATGGAGGGTGAGGAGTTCGCGCTCGCCGACCTCGAGTACACGGTCGGCCGCGCCACGGACAACCCCATCTGCATCCAGGACACGTCGGTCTCCCGCAAGCACGTGACGCTGCGCAAGGAGTCCGCCGGCTGGATGGTCAGCGACATGGGCTCCGGCAACGGCACCATCGTCAACGGCGAGCCCATCACCGAGGAGACGCTCCTCGCCAACGGGGACGTCATCACGCTGGGCGACTCGGAGCTGCGTTACGAGGACACCGCCAACAGCACCGCCAAGGTGCAGGCCCCCTCCGGCTCCCGGCCCCGTCCGTCCACGGCGGCGGGGCGCGGTCCCACGGCCGTGCCCTCGCGTCCTTCCCGCGAGGGACGTGCGCGCCCGCAGACGGCGCGGGCCGCGGCCGCCGCGGAGCTCACGCCGGAGATGCAGCGCAAGCGCATGCGGATGAAGCTCGCGGGCGCCGCCGTGCTGGTGCTGCTCTTCGCGGGCCTGGGCGTCGCGCGCTCGCGCATGCGGCACCAGCAGGAGGAGCAGGGCCGCATCGAGGCGGAGCAGCGCCAGTACCGCGAGCAGCTGGGCGGCCTCTTCCAGGAGGCCAAGAACCTGGTGCGCGAGGGCCAGTGGCAGCAGGCCAAGGCGAAGCTGGAGGAGCTCCACGCGCAGGCGCCGGACTACCCCGGCGTGGAGGACTACCTCAAGGCCGCGGAGCGGGAGATCCCCAACCAGAACCACCTGAGCACGGCCCAGGCGGCGCTGGACAAGGGGGAGCTCGCCAGCGCGAAGGCGTCCATCGCGAAGGTGAGCGCCGACACGCAGCTCTACGAGCAGCTGAAGACGGCGCGCAAGAACCTGACGGACGCCGCCGACAAGCGCACGAAGGAAGCCAAGCAGCTGCTGGACACCCGCCAGCTGGAGAACGTGCAGAAGGCCAAGGCCATCACCGACGACGTGCTCGCGACCTTCCCGGAGCACCGCGACGGCAAGCTCGTGAACGACGATGCCGTGCGCGTCATCGCGGACCTGACCCGTCCGGATCCGGTGCGCGTGGCCGCGGCGCCCAAGCCGTGGGAGCCCGCCGTGGACCGCTTCCGCGACGGTGACACGTCCGGCGCGGTGGCCATCCTCAACGCGTGCGCGGCCAAGACGCCGCAGTGCAAGCAGCTGATGGGGCAGGTGACGGAGTTCGGCAACCTCTACAAGAAGCTGGAGGAGCTGGACGCCAAGGGCCTCACCCGGTTGCTCGCGCTGGACAAGGACATCACCGACGGGCGCGGCAGCAAGATGGGCCGCAACGCGGGCACCCGCGCGTCGACCATCTATTACAAGAGCGCCGCGGGCGCGAAGGCCGCCGGCCAGTGGTCGCGCGCCATGGAGTTCGCCCGCCGCGCGCTCCAGGCGGACCCCAACCACACGGGCGCCGCCAACATCGTCAACGACCTCAAGGGCAAGGCGAAGGACCTGTACATGCAGGCCTACTCCATCAAGGACTCCAGCCCGGAGGACGCGCTGCCCAAGTTCCGCGACGTCGTCACGATGACGCCGCCCGACGACGAGCTGCACGGCAAGGCCCAGGGCTGGGTCGAGAAGCTGTCGCGATGAAGAAGCGCAAGGGGCTGGAGCCGCCCCCGGCCGAGGAGCCGGGGCAGGGCGACCTGTTCGGCACGTCGCTGCTGCCACCCCTGCGCCCCCCTCCCGCGAAGGCCGCGAGCCCGAGCAAGCCACCCGTGGCCCCGCCGCCCGCGCCGGTGGCCGAAGCCGCGCCGCCGCCGCTGCCCGTCACCGTCACGCCGCCGCCGCGCCCGGAGCGCACGGTGCTGTCGGTGGGGGAGCTCACCCGGCAGATCAAGCAGACAGTGGAGTCGCGCTTCCCGCGCGTACTGGTGCGCGGCGAGGTGTCCAGCTTCCGGGGCGCCAACGCTCGCGGCCACTGGTACTTCACGCTCAAGGACGCGGACGCCTCCATCGACGCGAAGGTGTGGGCGTCCATGGCGGGGCGGATGCGCTTCGCGCTGCGCGACGGCATGGAGGTGCTGGCCGAAGGCAGCGTGGACCTGTACGAGCCCCAGGGGCGCTACAGCCTCATCGTGTCCCGGCTGGAGCCGGTGGGCGAGGGCGCGCTGGCGCTCGCGTTCGAGCAGCTCAAGCAGCGGCTGGCGGCGGAGGGGCTCATCGGCGACCGGCGCGTGCGGCCGCCCCGGCCCGTGCCGTTCCTGCCCCGGCGCATCGGCGTCGTGACGAGCCGCACCGGCGCGGCGCTCCAGGACTTCCTGCGCGTGCTGCACTCGCGCAACCCCCGGCTGGGCGTGCTCCTGGCGGACGCGCGCGTGCAGGGCGAGGGCTCCGCGGAGGACGTGGCGCGGGCCATCGAGCGGCTGGGGCGCACCGACGTGGACGTCATCGTCGTGACGCGCGGCGGAGGGTCCGTGGAGGACCTCTGGACGTTCAACGAGGAGCGGGTGGCGCGGGCCATCTTCGCCTCGCCGGTGCCGGTGGTGTCCGCCATCGGGCACGAGATCGACTTCACCATCTCCGACTTCGTCGCGGACCTGCGCGCGCCCACGCCCAGCGCGGCGGCGGAGCGGCTGGCGCCGGTGCTGGCGGACCTGGAGCTGACGCTGGCCACGCAGTCCGGCCGCCTGCGCCGGGCCATGGAGCGGCGGGTGCTGGAGCTGCGCGAGCGCCAGGGTCAGCTTCGCGCGCGGCTGCCGGATCCGCGCCGCGAGGTGAACCATCAGCGGCTGCACCTGTCCGAACAGGTGGAGGCGATGATGCGCGTGCTGCGCCCCCGCGTGCGTCAGGACCGGGAGACGCTGCGCGGCCTCCAGGAGCGGCTGCAGCGCTCGCGGCCCCAGACGCGGCTGTCGGAGCAGCGGGCCCATCTGCTCAAGCTGGCCATGCGCCTGTCGGAGGCGGCCCGCGCGGGCGTGTCCCGGCGGCGGGGCGCGCTGGCGGACGCGCGGCTGAGCCTGGAGCGGGCCTCGCCCACGGCGCGGGTGGCCACCGAGCGGGCGAGGGTGGCGCAGGCCCGGTCGCGGCTCCTGGAGCTGCAGCGGGGCATGCTGTCGTCCGCGCAGACGCACTTCGGGCGGCTGGGGGGCCGGCTGGACGCCCTGAGCCCCCTGAAGGTGATGTCGCGCGGCTACGCGGTGGCGTTCCGCCAGCGGGACGGCGGGGTGGTGCGTTCCATGGCGGACGTGGCGGTGGGGGACGTGCTGGGCATCAAGCTGGCGGCCCACGGGGCGAAAACCCTGGGAGGGTGTGAAGAAATCGAAGCGACCGTTACCAGCCTGAAAGGCCCGGTGGACTGCTAGCGGGCCACCCTCTACATTCCGCGCCCCGCTCGGGGAGGTGGATGGCCGTGGCGAAGTCGGACAAGAACCCCAAGGTGGAGCCCGCTCCGGAGCAGTACGGGGACGTGGTGTCGCGCCTGGAAGAGACGGTGGCGCGGCTGGAAAGCGGCGACCTGTCGCTGGAAGAGTCGCTCAAGGCGTTCGAGGAGGGCATCCGCCTGGTCCGCCGGGGCGAGAAGCTGCTCACGGAGGCCGAGCAGCGCATCGAGCAGCTGCTGGTGGACGAGGATGGCCAGGAGGTCGTCGCGCCGCTGGCGGTGGGGGCCCGGCCCGCTCCCCAGGCCGCACCCCGGTCGGCCGCGCAGGCGCGTCCGCCACCGGAGGACGATGTCCCGTTCTAGGCATCAGGGGAAGGGCGGAGGCCGGGCATGTCGAAGCCGAAGATTACGATTGTCGATGACGACCGGGACACGCGCGAGCTGCTCGCCGAGGCCCTGGGGGCCGAGGGGTTCGAGGTGATGTCCGCGGCCAACGGCCTGCGGCTCGTCGCGTCGCTGGAGCTGCACCGGCCGCACGCCATCCTCCTGGACGTGAACATGTCCTGGATCAACGGCTTCGAGCTGTGTCAGGCCGTGAAGCAGAACAAGCAGTTCCGGGACATCCCCATCATCTTCATCAGCGGGCGGGGAGACCCGGAGGACAAGCGGCGCGGCATGGAGGTCGGCGCGGCCGACTACTTCGTGAAGCCGCTGGAACTGGACGCGCTCGTCAAGCGCATCCGCGAACTCATCCCCGCCGACGTGGCGAAGGAGCCCTGACGCCGATGGCCGCTTTCAACCTGGACCCCTTCATGCGCACGCAGCAGGAGCGGGTGGAGACGCTCCTGCGCGAGAGCGCGGAACGCTGGGGCCCCGCGGGCACGCCGCCGAAGCTGGCGGAGTCCATGCGCTACTCGCTGCTCGCGGGCGGCAAGCGCCTGCGCCCGGTGCTGTGCCTGGCCTTCGCGGACGCGGTGACCCAGTCGAGCACCGACACCGCCGCCGTGCGGGACGCCGCGTGCGCGCTGGAGTACGTGCACACGTACTCGCTGGTGCATGACGACCTCCCCTCCATGGACAACGACGACCTGCGCCGGGGCGTGCCCACGAACCACAAGGTCTACGGCGAGCCGCTGGCGCTGCTGGCCGGGGACGGGCTGCTCACGGAGGCCTTCTCGCTGCTCGCCTCCGGGCCGGAGCCGGTGCGCGGCACGCTGTGCGCGGAGCTGGCGCGCGCTTCGGGCGCGGCGGGGATGGTGGGCGGGCAGGCGCTGGACATCGCGGCGGACCGGGCCGCGACGCTGGACTACCTGCTGCGGCTGCACCGGCTGAAGACGGGCGCGCTCATCCTGGCGGCGTGCCGGATGGGCGTCCTGGCGGCCGGAGGCGACGCGGCGGCGCTCGCGAGCGCGGTGGCGTACGGAGAAGCCGTGGGCCTGGCCTTCCAGATCGCCGACGACGTGCTGGACGTGACGTCGAGCGCGGAGGCCATGGGCAAGCCGGTGGGCGCGGACGCGGAGGCCGGGCGCTTCACGTTCCCGGCGGTGGTGGGGCTGGACGAGTCGCGCCGCATGGCCGCGGAGCTGGTGGCCCGGGCGGAAGCCGCGGTGCGCCCGCTCGAGGGCGCGGACGGACCGCTGGCGGCGCTGGCGCGCTACTCGGTGGAGCGGAAGTCCTGATGGCGGACGTGCTGTCCGGCGTGGCGTCTCCCGCGGATGTGCGCGCGCTCCCCGAGGCCGCGCTGCCCGGCCTGTGCGAGGCGCTGCGCGAGGCCATCATCACCACGTGCGGCCGCGTGGGCGGGCACCTGGGCGCGTCGCTGGGCGCGGTGGAGCTGGTGGTGGCCCTCCACCGCGTCTTCCACACGCCGCAGGACGCGCTCCTCTTCGACGTGGGGCACCAGGCGTACGCGCACAAGCTGCTCACCGGCCGGCGCGACCGCATGCACACGCTGCGGCAGGCGGGAGGCATCGCGCCGTTCCTGGATCCGCGCGAGAGCCACCACGACGCGCTGGCGGCGGGGCATGCGTGCACGGCCATCTCCGCGGCGCTGGGCCTGCTCGCCGGTCGGCGGCAGCTGGGCCATCCGGGCCACGTGGTGGCGGTGGTGGGCGACGGCGCGCTCACCGGAGGCCTGAGCTTCGAGGGGCTCAACAACGCGGGGGGCAGCCCGCTGCCGCTCGTGGTGGTGCTCAACGACAACCAGATGTCCATCAGCGCGAACGTGGGCGCCATCCCCGCGCTCCTGCGCACGCGCAACGCCCGCGCCTTCTTCGAATCGCTGGGCTTCACCTACCTGGGCCCGGTGGACGGGCATGACCTGGGGGCGCTCACCCGGGCGCTGCGCGAGGCGAAGGCGTCCTCGCGCCCCGTGGTGGTGCACGCGCTGACGAAGAAGGGGCGGGGCTTTCCTCCCGCGGAGGCCGACGAGCAGACGCGCGGCCACGCGATGGGGCCGTACGAGTGGCGCGACGGCAAGCTGGTGCGCTCGCGCGGCGGGCGGCCCACGTTCAGCGAGGCCTTCGCCCAGGTGCTGGGGGAGGCGCTGGAGCGCGACCCGCGCGTGGTGGCCGTGACGCCCGCGATGCTGGAGGGCAGCGCGCTCACCGGCTTGAAGGCGCGCTTCCCGGACCGCGTGCACGACGTGGGCATCGCGGAGCAGCACGCCGTGACCTTCTGCGCGGGGCTGGCCGCGGCGGGGGCGAAGCCGGTCTGCGTCATCTACTCCACCTTCCTCCAGCGCGCGTACGACCAGGTGGTCCACGACGTGTGCCTGCCGGGCCTGCCCGTAATCTTCGCGGTGGACCGGGCGGGGCTCGTGGGCGCGGACGGCGCCACGCACCAGGGCGCCTACGACGTGTCCTTCCTCCGGCCGCTGCCGGGCCTCACGCAGTGGGCCCCGGTGGTGGGAGAGGACCTGGCGCCCATGCTCGCCGCCGCGCTCCAGGCCTCCGGGCCCTCCGTGCTGCGCTTCCCGCGAGGCACGCTGCCGGACCTTCCGCCAGAGCTGGCGAACGCGGAGTCCGAAGCCTCCAGGCCGGACGCGCTGACGGTTTCAGGTGCCCGCTGGCTCAGGCGTGTCCCCGGCTCACGGCTGACGCTGGTGACGCTCGGGCCGCTGGGCCTGTCCGCGCTGGAGGCGGCCCGGAATGAGCCCGGCTGGAGCGTCCTGGACGCGCGCCGGGCGTGGCCCCTGGACGAGGCCGCGCTCCTGGAGGCCGCGGCGGGCGGGCACGTGGTGGTGGCGGAGGAGGGCACCGTCCGGGGCGGCCTGGGCAGCGCGGTGCTGGAGCTGTACGCGGCGGCCGGCATCTCGCCCCGGGTGAAGCTCCTGGGCATGCCGGACGTGTTCCTGCCGCACGGGGACGCGCGGGTGCAGCGCACGGAGTTGGGACTGGACGCGGCGGGCCTGCGGCGCGCGGGCCATGCGCTGCTTGAAGAGGAGCGCCGGTGAAGCCGAAGAAGGAACGGCTGGACGTGCTGGTCGTGGAGCGCGGGCTCGCCGAGTCGCGCACCAAGGCGCAGGCGCTCATCCTCGCGGGCCAGGTCGTGGTCGCGGATCAGCGCGTGGACAAGCCCGGCTCCCTGGTCCCCGTGGAGGCGGAGCTGCGCCTCAAGGGCGAGGTGCTCCCGTACGTGTCGCGCGGCGGCCTCAAGCTGAAGGCGGCCATGGACCGCTTCGGCCTGGACGTGACGGGCCGCGTGGGCGCGGACATCGGCGCCAGCACGGGCGGCTTCACCGACTGCATGCTCCAGCACGGCGCGGTGCGGGTGCACGCCATCGACGTGGGCTACGGCCAGCTCCACGAGAAGCTGCGCGTGGACCCCCGCGTCCGCTCGCGCGAGCGCGTCAACGCGCGCTACCTCACGGACGAGGACCTGCCGGAGAAGGTGGGCGTGGTCGTCATCGACGTGAGCTTCATCTCGCTCACCCAGGTGCTGCCGTCGGTGCTGCCGTTCCTGGTCCCGGGCGGCCTGCTGGTGGCGCTGGTGAAGCCCCAGTTCGAGGTGGGGCCGGACCGGGTGGGCAAGGGCGGCGTGGTGCGCGACCCCGCGGCGCGGCAGGACGCCATCGACACCGTGACGGCGTTCGTGCGCGAGCACGGGCTCACCGTGCGCGGGGTGATGGACTCGCCCGTGCCCGGGCCCGCCGGCAACGTGGAGGCGCTCCTCGTCGCCGACAGGCTCTGACGGCCGCTGCTACGGCTTGACGGCGCGGTAGTCGCTCAGCGGCAGGGCCTGGACCAGGTTGTTGCCCACGCGCATCCACAGCCGTCCGCTGTCATCCACGGAGCAGGACAGGCTGCTGGAGACCTCGTAGCGGAACAGCTCGCCCTTCTCGGCGGAGTCCACCGCGACGATTTCAACGGGCAGCGTGCCGGCCGCGTCCGGGCCGTTGAGCAGGTAGAACTCCGGGCTCGTCGGCAGGCCCAGCTGCACCTGGCGGATGCGCAGCTGTCCGGACGCGTCGACGGAGACGCCGCCCTTGTTGGCGACGAGGCCGTTCCCCGTATTCAGGAACCACACGCGCTGCGTCCCGATGGCCGCCAGCTTCGAGCCCGCGGAGAAGGGGAGCAGGAAGTTCAGCGGCACCGGCAGCGTGACGCTCATCCACTTGAGCGCGGAGCCCTCGCAGCCCGGCACCTCCGTGGAGCAGGCCTGCACCCGCGACTGGTTGTTGGCGAAGGAGAGCGCCAGGAAGACGGTCCCGCCGTCCGGGCTGAGCGAGACGGGGGGCGGTGACGCGGAGTCGCCCTGGTACTGGGTGATGATCCGCTCGTGCACCAGGGGCACCTTGTCTCCGGAGGCCTCGACGGCCAGCGTAACCACCACGAGCTCGAGGAGGTTGGGCGACGCCTCGTTGGGCACGCGCGACATGGGGAAGATGACCTCCGCCCCCTTCTGCTGCGCCGGCCCGACGGGCCGCCACGACGACTGGTGCGTCCACTGGAACGCGCCGTTCGTCGACGTGTGCTTGAGCCGCGAGACGTTGATGCCATTGATGACGAGCGCGTCCCCGTTGTCCATGACGGAGAATCGCTCCGGCCTGTAGGTGGTCGCCGTCCGGCCGGAGATGACGAAGTTGTTGTCGATGGCCACCGCGCCGATGCCGGGCGTCCACACCCACCGCTTGCCGCTCTGCGCGTTGACGCTGGTGATGACCGTGTCCGTGCTGCACGGGATGCCCATCTCCACCGAGTTGCGCACCGCGCCCGCCGAGTCCACGCGGAAGAGCGTGCCGGAGCCGGTGGTGGGGTTGCCACACCCGAGGAAGGCGACGTTCGTGCCGCTGCCCTCGGCGATGAAGAAGTCCGTCACCACCTGGCCGTTGGGATCCGGATCCTTGATCACCTTCGTCACCGGCAGGAACGTGGCCGCCTGGGGCTGGGACACGTTGCTCCGGCCGTCCGAGCACGTCGCCCGCGCGTTGAGCGACAGGCCCACGGCCAGGCCGCGGGTGTACTTGATCTCGTTCTGCGCCAGCTCGAAGTCCATGGACCCGCTGGTGTAGGGGACCGTCTTCAGGAACGTGTCCCGGTCGTAGATGTCCACCTGCGCCACGGAGTCACACCCGGACACGATGACCCGCACCGTCAGCGACGGGGCCGCCGTGTTGGGCTGCGGCACGGTGAGGGTCACCACCGGCGGATCCGGAACAGGGGGCGGCTTGTCGCCACCACAAGCGGCGAACACGGAAGCGCAGAGGGTCAGCGTGGCCAGGAAGGCCCGCTGCGCGAACAGGCGCGAAGGGACGGAGTGCATGGTTTCACACTCTACCGCGCTCCCCTGGGAAGCGGGCGGGGCCACGACCCACCGGCTTTTCCCCCCGGATCCTGATCGCGCGGGCCACGAAAAACCCCGCCGGGTCATGCCTGTCCGGCCAGCCTCCAGCCGGGCATGAAAGGTAGTATGGGAAGAAAGGGACAGCCCCGCTGTTTTCGCGCAGTTCCACCCCTTCAAGGGGCTGGGCAGGCGATTCGGGTCACCGGACCGTCACGCGCATACGGGATTCCGGAGGAAGGACACCGGGCCGGGGTATACGTCGCGCGCCCTTTCTCACCCCTCTCACTCAGGAGAGCCCCGTCCATCCGCTGGCCCGCGGACGGGTTAGACGGCATGATCCGGAATCGACCATGACCCCTTCCGCACCCAACGGGTTTCCGCGACGTCGTTCCCTGGCCAGGCGGGGCGGAGGCGCGCTGTGAGGATCGAGATGCTGTCGTCGGAGCAGCGGGGGCGGGTGCTCGTCCTCGCGGCGAAGGCCGCGGGTGACGCGCTGGTGGAGCGGCTCACGGCGAGTGGGTACCAGTGCGCCTCCACCGAACGGGAGACCGGGCTGGCGGAGATGGTGGATCAGCTCCAGCCAGAGGTGGTGCTGCTGGCGGTGACGGCCAAGCGGGCGGCGGAGCTGCTGGAGACGGTGCGCAAGACGGACAAGCTCCAGCGCCTGCCGGTGCTGGTGGATCAGGGCCGCGCCCGCTCCGCGGAGGCCTTCAAGCGGCTGGCGGTAGACGACTTCGTGCGCGGCGCGGATGAGCTGGTGCCCCGGCTGGAGTCCGCCCTGCGCGCCTGGAGGCTGAAGGAGCGCGAGGAGCGCATCCGCATGCGCATGGGGATGCTGCTGGAAATCACCCAGGCGGCCACCAGCTCCCTGGAGCTGGAGGAGATCCTCCGCATCGCGGTGGAGAAGGTCGGCCAGGTCACGGGCACGGACCGCTGCTCCGTGGTGCTGGTGGAGGGCAGCCACGCGCGCACGGCCACGGTCGTCGCGACGCAGGAGGACCCCAGCCTCGTCCAGCTGGACATCGAGGTGGCGCGCTATCCGGAGCTGCGCCGCGCGCTGGAGACGCGGCAGCCCGTGCTGATTGAAGAGGCGCAGCGCGACCCGCTGATGGCGGAGGTGCGCACGTCGCTCCTGCCGCAGGGCGTGAAGTCCATCCTGGTGCAGCCGCTCATCTGCCAGGACGACCTCCTGGGCGCGCTCTTCCTGCGCGTGTCCAAGGGCGAGGCGTCCATCGGGCGCGACGAGCAGGAGTTCGCGGAGGCCGTGGCGGGCGTGCTCGCCAACTCCATCCGCAACGCGCGCCTGCACACGGCGGTGAAGAAGAAGCGCGAGGACATGGAGCTGGCGTACGTGGAGCGCTACCGCGAGCTCACCGACGCGAACCGCCGCCTGAAGGAGCTCAACCGCCTCAAGGATGAGATCATCGCGGTGTGCAGCCACGACCTGCGCGCCCCGCTCCAGGTGCTCCTGGGGCACGGCCGGCTGCTCCTGGAAGGGCCGCTGGAGGCGCAGCAGAAGCAGTCCGCGGAGGCGATGATCCGCCAGGGCCGGAAGATCCTCACCCTGGTCGAGTCGCTGCTGGAGAAGGGCAAGGGCGAGGCGGCGCGGCTGTCCATCGAGCCCCGCGTGCTGGACGTGGCGCAGCTGTGCCGCGACGCCGTGGCGGAGCTCGAAATCCTGGCGGCGGAGAAGGCCGTGGCGCTGCGCTCCGAGTGCCCCGACAGCCTGATGCTGATTGGCGACGAGGTGAAGCTGCACGAGGTGCTGCAGAACCTCATCAGCAACGCCATCCAGCACGCCAGCGAACCGGGCTCGGTGGTGGTGCGCACGCAGCGGCTGTCCCGCCCGGACGGCGACGCGGTGCGGGTGATGGTGAGCGACAACGGGGTGGGCATCCCCCCGGACGAGCTGCACCTCGTGTTCGACCGCTACCGCCACGGGCCCAAGGGCACCGGGCTGGGGCTGGCCATCTGCAAGGAGTTCGTGGAGCTGCACGGCGGTGAAATCTGGGCGGAGAGCCCGGCCGACGGCGGCTGCACCTTCGTCTTCACGCTGCCCCTGGCGCAGGAGGCCGCGCGCAACCCCCGGCCGCAGCCCGCGCCCGGCGCCGCGCCCGAGCAGCCGCGCGTGCTGGTGGTGGAGGACGAGCCGGAAATCGCCGCGGTGCTGTCGGAGGTGCTGCGCTCGAAGTACCGCGTGGAGGTGGCGCGCGACGGCGCGGAGGGCCTGGCGAAGGCGCGTGCGTCCCGGCCGGACCTGGTGGTCATGGACGTGTTCCTGCCCAAGCTGGACGGCCTGGACGCGGCCATGGCGCTCAAGTCCTCGTCGGACACGGCGCACATCCCCGTCATCCTCCTGTCCGCCCACCAGGGCGTGGCCGACAAGGTCCGCGCGCTCAACCTGGGCGCGGTGGACTACATGGCCAAGCCCTTCAACGCGGTGGAGCTGCTCAACCGCACCGAGCGCGCGCTCAAGCTGCGCCAGGGTGACAAGGAGCAGCAGGACAAGACGAACTCGCTCCAGCGCCGCACCGGCAGCGACCCGGCAACGGGCCTGCTCGACCGCCGCGGCCTGCTCTTGCGCCTGGAGCAGGAGGTGGCCCGCAGCCGGCGCTACCACCGTGCCCTCACGCTGGCGGTGCTCCGTCCGGACCGCGACCTGGACGCCATGCCGCCCAACATGGGGGACGTGATGCGCAAGCGCGTGCGCCACCCGGACTCCATCGCCCACCTGGGACTGGGCGTCTTCGCGGTGGTGCTGCCCGAGTGCAACGCGGACGCGGCGCGCACGGTCATCAACCGCCTGATGCCGGACGTGGAGAAGGTGACCTCCATCGAGTACCGGGCCGCCATGGCGGACGTCAGCCAGGACAGCGATCCGGTGGAGAAGCTGCTGGAGAAGCTGGGGGCGCCCCCTCCCGAGGTCCACTAGCCCGCGTGCGCCCGCTCCCGCTCCTCAGCCGTGCCGCCGTGTTGTGCCTCGCGCTGGCCGCCGGAGGTTCGGGGGCCGCGCCCGCGAGGAAGGCCCCGCCTCCGCACGTCGACCGCGAGGCGATGCGCGAGGCCATGGACTCGAGCGACCGCGACGACGAGCCGTCCGCGTCGTCCGCCAGCTACGCGCACTACCTCCAGTCGCGGCTGATGCACCTGGAGGGCAACCACCGGGCCGCCGTCGACGAGCTGCGGCTGGCGCTCGCCACCGACGACGGCAACCCGAACCTCCTCACCCAGCTGGGCGAGGAGTACGCGCGCCTGGGCGACCTGGAGCGCGCCGAGCGCGAGCTGCGCCGCGCAGTGGAGAAGGCCCCCACGCACTACGCCGCCCACGTGCTCCTGGGCCGGGTGCTGATGGAGTCCGGCCGTGCGCCGCGCGCCCGCCAGCACCTGCGCCGCGCCATGGCCCTGCGTCCCCGCGACCCGGAGGCGTACCTCGTCCTGTCGCAGCTGTACCTCGACGCGAAGGACCCCGACGAGGCGGTGAAGGTGGTGGAGGCGCTGGCCCACGCACTGCCGGGCGAGCCCTCCGGCTACCGGCGGCTGGGGCTGGTGCTCGCCGAGCGGGGCGATGCGGCCCGCGCCGAACGCCTGCTGGTGAAGGCCTCCGAGCGCGACCCGGGCGACGTGGAGGTGTGGTCCACGCTGGCCCGCCTCTACGAGGAGTCCGGCCGGGCGAGGGACGCGGAGGACGCGCTGGCCCACGCGCTGGAGGCTGATCCGGACAGCCGGGAGGTGCTGCTGTCGGCGGGCCGCGCCGCGCTGAAGGGCGGGTCGGTGACGCGGGCGCGGGCGTACTTCGACCGGCTCTTGTCGCTGTCCGCGTCGCCGGAGCTGGCCGTGCGGGTGGCCTTCAGCTACCTGGCCGCGGGAGAGCCCACCGCCGCGGAGGTCGTGCTGGCCGCCGCGCGCAGGGACGCGCCGGACGAGCCCCGGCTGGCGTACTACGCGGGCCTCGTCGCGGAGCGGACGCGCCGCTTCACCGTCGCCGCCGCGGACTTCGCGGGCGTGCCCCCGGACTCGGAGGTGTTCCCCGACGCCCGCGTGCGCCAGGCCCGCTGCCTGTCGCTGGCCGGCGACCATCCGCGCGCGCTGGCGCTCTACCGCGCCGCCATGGCGGAGGCGCCCGACGACGTGGAGGCGCGCGTCGGCTACGCCCGGGCGCTGGAGCGGAGCGGGGCGGCGGCGAAGGCGGAAGGGGTGCTGCGCGAGGCGCTGGCGGGGGAGGGTGGGGCGATGGCGTACGACGCGCTGGCCACCCTGCTGGAGCGCCAGGGCCGGGCCCCGGAGGCGCTCACGCTCCTGCGGGACGCCGTCGCGAAGGCTCCGAGGAACCTGGACCTGCAGTTCGCCCTGGGCACCCTGCTGGAGCGCCATGGCGACGTGGCGGGGGCGCTTTCACGCATGCGGGCGGTGCTCGCGCTGAAGCCGGCGCACTCCGCGGCGCTGAACTTCATGGGCTACACGCTGGCGCAGCGGGGCCGGGACCTGGAGGAGGCGGAGCGGCTGGTGCGCCGCGCGCTGGCGCTCCAGCCCGACAACGCGGCCTACGTGGACTCCCTGGGGTGGGTGCACTTCCAGCGCGGCGAGGCGAAGAAGGCCGTGGAGGTCCTGGAGCGCGCGGTGGACCTGTCTCCGGACGACCCCGCCATCCTGGAGCACCTGGGGGACGCCTACCTCAAGGCGGGCCGTGCCCCGGAGGCCGTCCGGGTCTGGAAGCGCGCGCTGGAGGTGCTGACCCTGGAGCCGGAGGCCGCCGAGCCCGCGGATCAGCGCACCACCCTGGAGCGCAAGTTGAAGGCGCTACCCTCGACGGCGCCGGGCCGCTAAGGTCCCGGGCTCATGGCCCGCCACGACGAAGGCTTCTTCACCGGGAAGGACAACACCCGGCTGTTCTGGACGCTGGACCTGCCGGACGCGGCCCCCCGCGCGCACGTCGCCATCGTCCACGGCTACGGCGACCACATCGGCCGCTACCGGCCCGTCATCGACGCGCTGGTGCAGGACGGCTTCGCCGTGCACGGCTTCGACTACCGGGGCCACGGCCGCGCGGACGGCCGGCGCGCCTACGCCGCGAAGTGGACGGAGTTCCTCGACGACCTGGACGGCTTCTGGCAGCGCGTGCGCAAGGCCGCGGGCGACCAGAAGATCTTCCTCCTGGCCCACAGCCACGGCGGCCTGATGGCCGCGCACGCCCTGGCCGGGAGGCTGGAGGGCCTCTCCGGCGCCATCCTCTCCGCGCCCTACCTCAAGCTGGCCATCACACCGCCGGCCGCGAAGGTGCTCGCCGCGCGCATGGTGGGCTCCGTGGTGCCGTGGATGAAGGTCCCCTCGGGCCTGGCCCCGGAGATGCTCAGCACCGACCCGGACATCCAGAAGGCAGTCACCGCGGACCCGCTGTACGTGCCCTTCGCCACGCCCCGCTGGTTCGTGGAGTCCACGGCCGCCCAGGGGCAGACGCTCGCGCTGGCGCCGAAGATTCAAGTGCCGCTGTTCGTGCTGTGCGGCCAGGAGGACGGGGTGGCGCTGCCGGCGGCGGCGCGGGCCTTCTTCGAGGCGGCGGGGACGGCGGACAAGAAGTTCAAGGAGTACCCCGGCATGCGGCACGAGCCGCTCAACGAGCGGGACCGCGCGACGGTGTTCCAGGACATCTCCGGCTGGATCTCCGCGCATCTCTGACATAATCAGGTCGCCCCGCTCCCGGTGGAGCAGGCGCTGGCGAGGATCACCTCATGGCACAGGGTGAAACGGGCATCATTGGCAAGGGCATCGTCATCAGGGGCAACCTCACGGGCGGAGGGGACCTGGTCATCGAAGGGCGTGTGGAGGGGCAGATCGCCCTGAAGAACCACCTCACCATCGAAGGCACCGGCAAGGTCCAGGCGGACATCCGCGCCGAGGAGCTGACCATCAACGGCGAGGCGAGCGGCAACATCGACGCTTCCACGCGCGTGGCCATCAACGCCTCGGCGAAGGTGGCGGGTGACATCAAGGCCCCGCGGGTCGTCATCGAGGACGGAGCGGTGTTCAACGGCTCCATCGAGATGGACGTGAAGTTGCCGGACGACATCTAGCATCCACCGGGGTCCGTCCCACGGGCCCCCCAGGCGCACAGCTTCGAGCAAGGCGGACAACACTCATGGCGAATACGGTCATTGGTTCGAGCATCGTCATCGACGGGGAGATTTCCGGTGACGAGGACCTGGTCATCCAGGGCACCGTGAAGGGGAAGATCTCCCTCAAGGAGAGCCTGTACGTGGAGGGCTCGGGCGTCGTCGAGGCGGACATCGAGACGCAGAACGTGGAGATCGCCGGCCGCGTGACGGGCAACATCGTCGCCAGCGACAAGGTGGAGCTGAAGACGGACTGCCGCGTGGTGGGCGACATCAAGGCCCCGCGCATCCTCATCGCCGACGGTGCCTCCTTCAAGGGCAACGTCGACATGGACATGAAGGAGCGCTGATCCGTGGCCACCGCCAAGGACCTTGCAGGCAACACCGTCGACAACACCGTGGTGGGGCCGTCCATCCTCATCAGCGGTCGGCTCACGGGTGACGAGGACCTCACGGTCCGCGGCCGCGTCGAGGGTGAGCTCACCCTCAGCCGCACCCTCATCGTGGAGCCGTCCGGCGTGGTGAAGGCCAACGTGGCGGTGAAGAACGCCATCGTCAGCGGCGTGGTGGTGGGCAACATCAACGCCACCGAGAGCGTGGAGCTCACCCGCGAGGGCCGCATGGTGGGCGACATCCGCGCCCCCCGCGTCATCATCGTGGACGGCGCCAGCTTCCGCGGCCGCGTGGACATGGGCGACGTGGAACCGGGCCGACTGCCGGCCGAGCGCCCCGCCGTCACGCGCCCCCAGGCGGTAACGCGTCCCACGGTGCGCCCTGGAGCCACCCCGCCGCGTCCTCCGACGCCGCCGGCCGCCCCGCCGCGCACCGCCCCGACGCCGCCTCCGCCGCCCGCGCGCACTCCGGCCGCGACGACGGCGCCGGCCACCGTCGTGGCCCGTCCGTCGGCCAAGCCGCTGCCGCCGCCCCCGCCGCCCGCCGCGACCACGGCCCGGGCTCCGGAGCCTCCGCGCCCGGCGTCCACTGAGCAGGCGAGCAGTGCCGGCGCGCCCGTACCCCGCGTGATGGGTGCTGGCGCGAAGAAGAAGGTCGTGGTGAAGAAGTCCCGTTAGAGCCCGCCCGCCGCGCCGTCGTTTCCGGCGGCGCGCGGGTGGAACAACCGGGGGTGCCACCATGGACGCCGAGCACAGGGCCGAGGGACAGGAAGGGATGCCGGGCACACCTGGGGAGAACGCGACGCCGTCCCAGCACGAGGGCGCGGCCGACGCGTCCCCGCCGAAGCACGGCGAGGGCGCGGGTGGAGACGTGACGCCGGAAGGCGCCGTGCAGACGAACCTGCCCGGAGAGGGTGGGCAGACGATGGGCACCACGAGCAGCACCGAGGTCAGCACCGCCGGTGGCGAGGGCCAGGGCCTGCCGCACGGCGCTGATGCGAGCACGGCCGGCGGCTCCGCGAATGCGTCCGAGGCCAGCACGGCCAGCGGCGAAGGCAGTGGCTCCGCGAACGCAGCCGATGCGAGCACGGCCGGTGACGAGGGCAGCGGCTCCGCGAACGCAGCCGATGCGAGCGCGGCCGGTGGCGAGGGCAGCGGCTCCTCGGGCGGAGCGGATTCCGGCGAGGCAAGCGGCGCGGGTGGTGGGACGGAGGCCGGCGTGGCGGGTGGTGTCGGAGCGGAAGCCCGGCGGGGCGAAGGCACGGGGAGCGGCGAGGAAGCCTCCACGGGCCCCGGCCGCTACGTGGAGCTGGCCTCGGGCGAGCGCGTGCAGGACGCCTCCGGCACGGGCAGCGACGGCGGCGGCGAGGCGAAGGACTTGCTGGAGGAGCCGCGCTCCGGTCCGGTGTCGGGCGCGGACGACGCGCTGCTGAGCGCCGGCATCTGGGACGTGGCGAGCCGCGCGAGCCAGGAGGAAGCGGGCTCTGGCGCGGGTTCGGAACAGGGCTCCAACGAAGACGCGGCGACCCCGGAAGGGGAGCCCCACGCGGAGGCCATCGAGCCGCGCGTGATGGGACAGGTGACGGCGATGGTGTTGCCGCTGGAGCGACTGGAGGAGGACACCACCTTCCGTCTGCGGGACGAGGGCGACGTGTCCGAATTGGCCACGGACCTGGCGCGACTGGGCCAGCTGTTCCCGGTGGACGTGCGCCCGCGCGGGGAGGACCGCTACCAGCTCATCTGCGGCTTCCGGCGCGTGGCGGCGCTGCGCTTCCTCAAGCGCGACCAGGTCCAGGTGCGTGTCCACGAGGAGCTGTCCGACGAGGACGCGCTCCTGCTGTCCCTGGCGGAGGCCATCCACGCCTCTCCGGTGGAGCACGACGTGCTGGAGGCCAAGCGCGAGTCGCTGGAGGCCGAAGGCCGGCTGACGGCGCCGGTGCGCGACATGCTGGAGAAGGCGCTCGCCACGGAGGAGACGCTGGCGCCGGAGGGCGTGGAGGAGGAGATCGACGCCGACGAGCTGGCGGTGGACGTCGCGCAGCGCATGGGCGCCCTCAACCAGGACCTCTCGCTGCTCGCGGACGTCTTCGCCGCGCTGGATGAATCGCGCAAGGCGGAGCTGTTGATGCAACTGCGCTACTCGGCGCAGCTGGTGGCGTACCTGGAGGGTCTGTAGCCCATGGCGGACACGCTCGAACGCGACCGCGCCCGGCTCCTGGAGGTGCTCACGCAGCGCTCCTTCGAGCGCCGGCGCGTGGTGCTCTCCTCCGGCAAGGAGTCGGACTTCTACATCGACTGCAAGCGCACGGCGCTGCTCGCCGAGGGGCACTACCTCATCGGCCGGCTGATGCTGGAGGCCATCCGGCGCGACGCTCCGTCGGCGGTGGCCGCGGGCGGGCTGACGCTGGGCGCGGATCCGCTCGCGTCGGCGGTGAGCCTCACCAGCTTCCTGGAGGGCGGCGGCCAGAAGTCCCTGCACGCCTTCATCGTGCGCAAGGAGCCCAAGGGCCACGGCACCGGTCAGTGGATTGAAGGCCTGTCCGCGCTGGGCCCTGGCGCCCCGGTGGCCATCGTGGAGGACGTGGTGACGACGGGCGCGTCCACGCTCAAGGCCATCGAGCGCGCGAAGCTGGAGGGCCTGACGGTGCTGGGCGCCTTCGCGCTGGTGGACCGCCTGGAGGGCGGACGCGAGGCCGTGGAGGCCGCTGGCCACCGCCTCACCACGTTGTTCACGCGCAAGGACTTCATCCCGTGAGAAGGCTGCTGGTGGTCGCGGTGGTGCTGGGCGTGCTGGGCGCTTGCGCCAACCACCCCCCCGTCGTCGGGGAGCCCGCGCCCACGCTGGATGATCCGAAGCAGGAGGCCGCGTACCTCGCCGTGCTGGACCGGTACTCGGACCGCAAGGAGATCTACGACGGCTTCGACACGCGCGTCTTCGCGGGGGCCACGCTCCAGACGCCCGCCTTCCGCGAAGCCCGCATCCACCGCCGCGCCCTGTTCCAGACGCTGCCCGCGGCGAAGGTGGAGCAGCTCCTCGCGGAGGAGCTGGCGGATGCGGAGAAGTTCTACGAGTTCTTCCTGGGCGTGCACGTCAACGACTACCGCTACGACGACTTCGCCCACCGCAACAGCATCTGGCGGATCGCGCTGGTGACGCCCGCGGGGGAGATCACCCCCATGGAGATCCGCCGCCTGGGCCGCGCGGACCTCAACGTGCGCGCGTACTACCCGTACACCAGCCTCTTCTGGGTGGGCTACCGCGTGCGCTTCCCCAAGACGTTCGCCAACGGCCAGCCCGTCATCCCCGAAGGCACGGAGCAGGTGATGCTCCGCGTCGCCTCGTCGCTGGGGAACGCGGCGATGAAGGTGAGCGCGCGCTGACGCGCGGGAGCAGGGGACGGCCGCGGGCCTTCAGGTCTGCTGGCCGTCCTTCAGCCACTTCGACGTGAGCGGCATCGTGGGCCCCGCGAGCAGGCGGTCCAGGAGCGCGTCCGGAGCAGCGTTCACCGCGAAGGGCATGCCCTGCGACTCCGGGACGAAGCCCGCCTCCACCATCCGGTTCACCAGCGCGAGCAGCGGCTGGAAGAAGCCGTCCACGTCCAGCAGGCCCATGGGCTTCCTGTGCAGGCCCAGCTGTGCCCAGGTGATGATCTCGAAGAGCTCGTCCAGGGTGCCGAAGCCGCCGGGCAGGGCGAGGAAGGCGTCCGCGCGCTCGGCCATCAGCGCCTTGCGCGAGTGCATGGAGTCCACCCGGTGCAGCTCCGTCAGGCGCGGGTGGGCCAGCTCCTTCGCGTCCATGAAGTGGGGCAGCACGCCCACGGCCTTGCCGCCGTTGGCGATGACCGCGTCCGCCACCGCGCCCATCAACCCCACGCTGGCGCCGCCGTAGACGAGCGTCAGCCCCCGCTTCGCCATCGCGACGCCCAGCCTGGAGGCCGCCTCGCGGTACTCGGCGCGCGTGCCGGAGCGCGAGCCACAGAAGACGCAGACGCTGCGCACGGTTGCTTCAGCCATCGTCAAAGGCCTCCAATGCGCCCGGGATGGGCGGCGACCACGGCCAGCGCCGCGGCGATGAACAGCAGGACGGGGATGGCGCGCGAGTAGAACTTCGGGCCCTGGCGCAAAGCCATGCCGCACGGCAGGCCGAAGAGGAAGCCGCCCAGGTGCCCCGCCCAGCTCACCCCGGGCAGCAGGCTGATGACCGCCACCTGCACCAGCCAGAACATGTGCTCCCGGCGGCCCTGCTGGGTGAGGATGGGCAGCATCGCGCCGCCCCAGCCCAGGATCATCCCGGACGCGCCCACCGTCACGGTGTTGAAGTTGAAGAAGAGCGCGAACGCGGAGCCGCCCAGCGCCGTGACGAGCGACAGCGCCAGGAACCGCCAGCTGCCGATGCCGCGCTCCAGCGACGCGCCCAGCGAGTAGACGGCGGACATGTTGAAGAGCAGGTGCAGCGGGCCGCCGTGCTCGAACACCATGCCCAGGAGGCGCCAGTACTCGCCCGCCTGGACCCAGGGCCCATAGAGCGCCAGCGGGCCCACGATGCCGAAGTTCCTCCCGTCGATGACGAGCGGCCGGCCCATCGAGCTGCTCAGGAAGAACATCACCACCGCGCCCGCGATGATGGCGTAGCAGACGTAGGGCGTGGGCAGCGCGCGCTGGGGCTGCGGCGGGCCCGGAGGCGGGCCGCCCCCGTCCTGCTCGCGCGGCGCGGGGCCCTGTTCGTCTCCCAGCCCGGAGGGGCCAGGGAGGTCATCCAGCATGCGTCGCGGACGGGACATGGCGGCTCACAGCTCCCGCGAGAGGACGGTGTCGCGCGTGCCCTGGTGCTCGTCCGTGTGGGGGTAGTCCAGGGTGTAGTGCAGGCCCCGGCTCTCCTTGCGGCGGCTCGCGCAGTCCACGATGAGGTGCGCCACCTCCGCGATGTTGCGCAGCTCGATGACGTCGCGGGTGACCTTGAAGCGCCAGTAGTAGTCGCGGATCTCCTCGCGCAAGAGCTCCAGCCGCCGCCTGGCGCGCATCAGCCGCTTGTCCGTGCGGACGATGCCCACGTAGTTCCACATCAGCCGGCGGATCTCATCCCAGTTGTGGGTGACGACCACGCTCTCGTCGGAGTCCACCGCGCTGCCGGAGTCCCAGGCCGGCGGATCCTCCTTCGGCAGCGACTGCGAGGACAGCTCCTCCGCCGCCACCTGCACCGCGCGGTGGCCGAACACCAGGCCCTCCAGCAGCGAGTTGGACGCGAGCCGGTTCGCGCCGTGCAGGCCCGTGCAGGACACCTCACCGATGGCGTACAGGCCTGGCACGTTGGTGCGCCCGTGCAGGTCCGTCACCACGCCGCCGCACTGGTAGTGGGCCGCGGGCACGACGGGGATGGGCTGCACCGCCATGTCGATGTTGAAGGCCTTGCAGGTGGCGTAGATGTTGGGGAAGCGCTCCGTGAGGTACGCGCGGCCCAGGTGCGTCATGTCCAGGTAGACGCAGTCGTTGCCCGTGCGCTTGAGCTCCGCGTCGATGGCGCGCGCCACCACGTCGCGCGGGGCCAGGTCCCGCATGGGGTGGTAGCGCTCCATGAACGTCTGGCCGCCCTTGAGCTTGAGCTTGCCGCCCTCGCCGCGCAGCGCCTCGCTGATGAGGAAGCTCTTGGCCTCCGGGTGGAAGAGGCACGTGGGGTGGAACTGGTAGAACTCCATGTTCGCCACGCGCGCGCCCGCGCGGTACGCCATGGCCACGCCGTCGCCCGTTGCGACGTCCGGGTTGGAGGTGTAGAGGTACACCTTGCCCGCGCCGCCCGTGGCCAGCACCGTCACCTTGGACAGGAAGCGCTCGATGGCGCCGCTCTCCAGGAGCGCGTACGCGCCCACGCACCGGCTGGAGGGGGCGTGCGGCCGGCGGTCCAGGATGAGGTCGATGGCGGCCGTGTTCTCGAAGAAGGTGATGTTGGGCTGCTGGTCACACGCCGCCAGCAGCGCGCGCTGCACCTCGCGGCCGGTGATGTCGCCCGAGTGGATGACCCGGCGGGCCGAGTGGCCGCCCTCGCGGGTGAGGTCGAACTCGCCGCCCAGCCGGTCGAACTCCGCGCCCAGCGCGATCAGCTCCTTGAGGCGCGTGGGGCCTTCCCGCACCGTCACCTCCACCGCGTCCCGGTGGCACAGGCCCGCGCCCGCGACGAGTGTGTCCTCGATGTGCGCGTCGAAGCTGTCCGTGGGGGCGAGCACGCTGGCGATGCCCCCCTGGGCATAGGCAGTGTTGCCTTCGCCGCGCTCGCGCTTGGTGAGCACGGCGACGGTGCCGTGCCGGGCCGCCTGCAGGGCGAACGACAGGCCTGCCACGCCGCCGCCCATGACCAGGAAATCAAACCGATGGGGCATGGCCGACAGCCTTAATGGCGGTAAGTGCTGGAAACAAGGCGATTTCTTGAGGACTTTCCGGGCGTTGTCTAAGGTTTCGGCCGCCGCCATGCGTGTCCTGACCGCCCTCGTCGTCCTGCTGACCGCCGCCCTCCCGGCGTACGCCTCCGACGGCATCTACAGCTACGTCGAGAAGGACGGCACCATCGTCTACACGAACGTGCCTCCAGGAGGCGCGCGCAAGGCGCGCAAGCTGTCCGGGACCTTCACGCCCGCGCCGGCCAAGTCCGCGCCCGTGCGGGGCCGCTCGCGGACGCCCACGGAGCTGGATCCGCACATCACCACCGCGGCGCTGCGCTACCGCATCCCGCCGGCGCTGGTGCGCGCCATCATGCACACGGAGAGCAACTTCAACCCGAACGCGCTCAGCCACAAGGGCGCCAGCGGGCTGATGCAGCTCATGCCGGGCACCGCGTCGGACATGTACGTGAAGGACATCTTCGACTCGAAGGACAACATCGAGGGCGGCGTGCGCTACCTGCGCGTGCTGGCGAACATGTTCGACGGCGACATGGTGAAGATGGTCGCCGCGTACAACGCCGGGCCGGACGCGGTGAAGAAGTACGGAGGCCAGGTGCCGCCCTACGCCGAGACGCAGGAGTACGTGCGCAAGGTCCTCCAGCTCTACTACCACTACAAGGAGCGCGAGCGGCTTGCCCAGGCCGAGGCCAGCAGCCGTGAGCCCACACCCGAGAATGACGACGCGCACGAAGGGGACGAAGGAGCCGGGCCCCGCTGAAGAGGAGTTCCTGCGGCAGCTCCACCGTGGAGCGGAGCTGCTGGGCGCCGGCAAGGTCACCGAAGCGAAGGACTTCCTGGAGCGTGCGCACCAGCTCCAGCCGCGCCACGAGAAGGCCCAGAACCTCCTGGGCCTGTCGTATTTCAAGCTGGGCCTCTTCGACCGCGCGGCGGACCTGTACGAGATGCTCGTGCGGGACAACCCGGTGGACCCCACGCTGCGCGTGAACCTGGGGCTCGTCTACCTGAAGACGAACGCGCTCCAGCGCGCGGCGCGCGAGTTCGAGACGGCCACCGACCTGGCCCCGGACCACAAGAAGGCCCACAACTACCTGGGCCTGACCTTCGCCCAGATGGGCGAGTACGGCCGCGCGCGAGAGCACTTCCTGCTGTCCGGCAGCGACGCCATGGCGGAGAAGATGTCGCGCGCCATCGCGGGGGAGGGCTACAGCCGCCCGCCCGCGCCGCCCGCTCCCGCGCCGGCCCGTCCGCGCGAGGAGGAGGAGAGCGCCGCGCCCCCGCCCTCGTCCGGTGAGAGCGACTGGGGCGCCCAGTTCGGCCTGGATGAAGCACCCCGGAGCCCGCGCGCCGCCGCCACGCCGCAGCCCCAGGCTCCCGCAAAGCCTTCGGACGACGACCTGCGCTTCGCCGAGGACGAGGGCCCGCCCGCCCCCACGGACGAGCACGCCTTCGCCAGCCGCACCCAGGAGGACGAGGACCCGAGCCTCGCCGCTGGAGAGAGCACCTACGGGGACGACGCGGAGCTGGCCGCCACCACGGACGCGGACACCTCCGGCGCCGACGTCGAGGTCGCCGACGAGCTGCCTCCCACGCCGGTGTCGGAGGAGATTGAGGTCTCCGAGGAGCCGCCCGTCCTTGCGTCCGACCTGGAGTCGGAGCCCGGCGCCGCCTTCGCGGACACCTTCGACGCGCTGGCGAAGAGCGAGTCGGCTCCCATCGCCCGGCCCTCCGAGCCGGCTCCCGTGCCCGGCGCTGTCCCCGGCATGAACCCGCCCGTGCTTACCGAGTGGGTGCCCACGGTGGCGCTGCCGGGCGCGGTGCCGGGACAGCCCTTCACGCAGGGCGCGGCGGGCGTGACGCTGGCGGTGAATGGCGAGCTGCTCACCCGGTTGGAGGGGCTGGTCGCCGTGCGCGGACAGGTGACCTTCCAGCCGGAGATGAAGCGCTTCCGGGGCCGGGCCACGGACAAGCCCTTCGGCGAGGGCGACCAGGCCATGGTGCGCGCCCGGGGGCAGGGCACGCTGCACCTGGAGCCCTCTTCGGGGCGGCAGCTGGTGCCGGTGGTCCTGGATGACGAGTCCGTCTACCTGCGCGACGCGTGCGTCTTCGCCTTCGAGGAGCCCGTCGTCTTCGAGAACGGCCGCGTGCCGTCGGAGCTGGCCCAGGACCTGGACCTCGTGCACCTGCGCGGGCAGGGGCGGGTGCTGCTCAGCCTGTCGGGCCCGCTGCGCTCGGTGCCGGTGGCCATGGACCAGCCGGTGACGGTGCCCCTCACGCACCTGGTGGGCTGGGTGGGCAACCTCACCCCGCGCGTGATGCCCCTGGTGGCGTCCGCCGCCGGGGAGACACTGCGGGGAGCGGTGGAGCTGGGCGGTGAAGGATTTGCCCTCATCGCACTCGGGGTCCGGTAGAACGCGCGCCCATGGCCACCGAGCGAGCCCTCAGGAAGCAGCGCAAGCGCGAGGAGCGGGCACGCCGCCGCGCCTCCCGCCGTCCCAGCATCCTGGTGCAGGAGTTCTGGAACCTGCCCAACATGCTCACGCTGGGGCGCATCCTCATCATCCCCGTGTTCGTCTGGCTCACCTACGACGCGGACCCCCTGCACTCGCTCCTGGCCGGCCTGGTGTTCGCGGTGGCCGCCATCACCGACGTGGTGGACGGCTACCTGGCCCGTCGCTGGAACCTCATCACCGTGGTGGGCAAGTTCATGGACCCGCTGGCGGACAAGCTCATCGCCATGGCCGCCCTGGTGATGATGGTCCGCCTGGGCCGCATCGCCGCCTGGGTCGTCATCGTGCTCCTGGCCCGCGAGTTCATCGTCAGCGGCCTGCGCACCATCGCCGCCAGCGAGGGCATGGTCATCGCCGCGGGGCAGGAGGGGAAGTGGAAGACGTCCCTCCAATTGGTGGGGATCATCTCCCTGTGCGTCCACTACGTGCACCCGCTGGACCTGGGCTTCCGCACCGTCCCCGTGGACTACAACCAGGTGGGCAAGGTGCTGGTGTACCTGTCGGGCGCGTTCAGCGTGTGGAGCGCCGTCGTCTACTTCCGTGCGTTCCTCGGGATGCTTGCCCGGCGGGGAGGGGCGGATCCGGACGCGAAAAGTGTTTGACGTGCCCGGGAGGCCTCTGTATATCCGCCCCACTTCCGGGGCGGCACTGACCGGGCGGTAGGCAGCACGCGGCACCAGATGCGGGAATAGCTCAGCGGTAGAGCATCGCCTTGCCAAGGCGAGGGTCGAGGGTTCAAATCCCTTTTCCCGCTCCAGATGCAGTCCGTAGTACGGCGGTTCGCAGCACCAGATGCGGGAATAGCTCAGCGGTAGAGCATCGCCTTGCCAAGGCGAGGGTCGAGGGTTCAAATCCCTTTTCCCGCTCCAATCGAAGGCCCTCTGGGAAACCAGGGGGCCTTTTTCTTTCTCTCCGTGCGGTACCGCCACGGTGCACCATGGCAGGCGGGCGCGCGAGGGACCGGCGGTCCGCTGTTCCAGGGCGTTCGCCACCGGCGGACCCTTTGCGGTATGGATACCGGCGCATGATTCGCAACTTCCGGGAACTCTATTCGTACCGGGGGCTCCTCCTCAGCCTGGTGCAGCGCGAGCTGAAGGCGCGCTATCGCGGCTCGGTGCTGGGCTTCTTCTGGACGTTCCTGAACCCCACCCTGCACATGCTGGTCTACGCGCTGCTGTTCGGCGTGTTCATGAAGAACCAGATTCCGCACTACGCCTACTTCATGTTCGTGGGCCTGCTGCCGTGGATCTGGTTCTCCACGTCGGTGTCCGCCGGCGCCAGCGCCATCAGCGACCGGCGCGACCTGATGACCAAGGTGCGCTTCCCGGCCCAGGTGCTGCCGGCGACGGTGGTGGCCACCAACTTCTGCAACTTCATCTTCTCCCTGCCGCTGATGGTGGTGCTGGGGCTCATCTTCGGCGTGGTGCCGACCTGGCACATGGTGCTGTTCCCCGTGGTGGTGCTGATCCAGATGTGCTTCACCTTCGCGGTGGTGTACGCGGTCAGCGCCTTCAACGTGACGTTCCGGGACCTGCAGCACATCGTGATGAACCTGATGACGCTGTGGTTCTTCATGACGCCGGTGCTCTACAAGCTGTCCACCATCCCGGAGGAGTACCGGCGCGTGCTGCAGGTGCTCAATCCGATGTCCATCCTCATCACCTCGTACCAGGCCATCTTCTACGAGCACCGTCTGCCGGACGCGGTGCCGCTCGTGTCGCTCCTGGGCGTCTCCATCGTGCTGCTGTGGGGTGCCACGCAGATCTTCGAGAGCCGCCGCGAGGAGTTCGCGGAGTCCATCTAGATGGTCCAGTCACCGACCGAGGACGCCATCGTCATCCAGGACGTGGTGAAGAACTTCCGGAAGAAGACCATCCGGGGGGAATACACCACGTTCAAGTCGGAGCTCGTGCGCTGGCTGCGAGGGCAGCGGCACGCGTCCCAGCAGGGGCGCTTCATCGAGTCCCTGCGCGGCGTCAACCTGCGCATCCCCAAGGGCCAGACGGTGGCCATCCTGGGGCGCAACGGCTCTGGCAAGAGCACGCTGCTGAAGCTCATCACCGGCATCTATTCGCCCACGTCCGGCAGCATCCAGGTGAACGGGCGCATCTCCGCGCTGCTGGACCTGGGGGCGGGCTTCCACCCGGACTTCTCCGGCCGGGAGAACATCCTCATCAACGGCATCATCCTCGGCATGTCCCGGACCGAGGTGCGCGCGAAGATGGACGACATCATCGCGTTCAGCGAGCTGGGGGAGTTCATCGACGAGCCGGTGCGCACGTACTCCAGCGGCATGTACATGCGCCTGGCGTTCTCCGTGGCCACGCACGTGGACCCGGACATCCTCATCATCGATGAGATCCTCGCCGTCGGCGACGAGCACTTCAGCAAGAAGAGCCTCGCGAAGATGACGGAGTTCAAGCGGCTGGGGAAGACCATCGTCCTGGTCACGCACGACATGTCCACCGTGGAGCGCTGGTGCGACCAGGCGGCGTGGCTGGACGGCGGGCGGATCCGCCGCGTAGGCACTCCGGCCGAAATCGCCGCCGAGTACCGGCAGGCGGTGTCGCTCGCGGAGGCGCGCTCCACGGTGTTCACCCCGCCGGCCCTGACTGAAGGGGGCGGGGCGCTGCCGTCGCTGTCGGAGGGCGCGGTGGTGCGGGACGAGCCGCCGGCGTCGCCGCCCGTCGCTGTGTCGCGGGTGTGGCTGAGCGGGCCGCGCGGGGAGGAGCTGGGGCTCGTCACCACGGAGACGCGCGCGGAGGTCTGCATCGACTACGTGGCGCGCGAGTCAGTGGAGGACGTGGAGTTCGTCCTCACGCTGTCCACCGCGGACGGGGCGGTGCTGTACGTGACGAGTACTCGGACGGACCGGGTGCCGCTGCCGACGCCGCTGCCGCCGCAGGGCCGGCTGCGCTTCGTGCTTCCCCGGCTGGGGCTGCTGGGTGGCTCCTACGTGCTGAGCGTGGAGCTGAAGACGGGCAACAACGCGAATCCGGAGCCGGGCCGGGAAGCGCGCTGCACCTTCTCCGTGTCCACGGAGCACGACGACCGGGGCGTCTTCCGGCCGGAGCATTCCTGGGTGGTGGAGGAGGCTCCGGCCGCTCCCGTCCAGGCGGTCTCCGTGTCCAAGCATGCCGCGGCCTCCTGAGGGGGGAGGAGGCCTCCCGCACGCCGCGGCCCGGGGCCTTGAAAAAAGGGGAGGCGCCTGGGAAGTGAGTACCTTGTTCCACACCATGCCCGAGGGGGGGCAGGCCGCGGAGTCCGCCGGGGAGCTCGCCGAGCGCATCGCCGCCCTGCGCGCGGAGCCCTCCGAGGCCAACGCCCGGGAGCTCGCGGTGCTGACGGAGCGGCTGCGCCGGCTGGTGCCTCCGGCCAACACGCCCCTGTCGCCGCTGCTGGCCGCGGCGAGGCTCGCCGTCCCGTTCGACTTCTCCGTGCCGCCGTCGCACCGGGCGTCGGGAGGCCAGTGGGTGACGGCCGCCAAGCGCGCCTTCGTCCTGGGCCTGCGCCCGCTGCACGTCGAACTGCTCAAGCCCCAGGCCGCCTTCAACCAGCGCGTGCTGCGCGTGCTGGAGCGGCTGGAGGCCCGGCGCGACCAGGGCACCCGTGAGGACCTGACGGACTGGGTCCGGGGGCAGCTGGACGCGCAGGGGGGCGGCAGGGACGCCTCAGCGGCTGCCGCGCGTGCTCCTCACGGCACGCTGAACTTCGTGGAGGTCGGGGCCGCGGGTGGACCGCGCGAGCGGCGCAAGGCGCGCGGCTTCGCTCCCGTGGACATGGCCTGGAAGCTGGCGTGGCGCGCGTGGCGCCGGGCGATGCGGCCCGTGCTGGAGCCGCTGCTCGAGCGCCAGGCGGAGTGGAACGCGCGGATGCGCGAGACCCTGCTGTCCGTCGCCGCCGCGCCGGGTGCCGGCACTCCGGAGCCGCTGGACGCCACGCACCGGGTGGCGCGGCTCGTGGCGCTGGCGTCTCCGCTGGCCCAGCCGGGGCTGCCCCGGGGCGTCCGGGCCTCCGCACCGCTGTGGAGCGAAGTGCTGCGCCGGCAGTCCCGCTTCAACGGTGAGGCGGTGGTGGCGCTGGCCGCCATCCTCGGCGTGCGTACGCCGCCCCCGCCCGTGCCCGCGCTGGAGGACTTCCACCACTGGTGCACGCTGCGCGAGTCCGGAGACATCCACGCCGCCCGCGAGGCCGTGGCTCGGCTGCCGCGCCGTCCCCGGCTGTCCCTCCTCGTCGCCACCGCGGGGGCCTGTCCCGCGCACCTGCGCGAGTGCCTCGCGTCGGTGGAGGCGCAGGTGTACCCGGAGTGGGAGCTGGTGCTCGTGGGGCCGGAGGACGGGCCCGCGCTGCCCGAGCCCTGGGCCTCGTCGCGCCGTCAGCCGCGCATCCGCCGGGTGACGCTCTCCGGGCCCACCGACTTCGCCCGCGCGCTGCGCGTGGGCCTCCAGGCCGCCAGTGGTGACTTCGTGGGTGTGCTGGGCGCGGAGGACACGCTCGCCCCCCATGCCCTGGCGAAGGTGGCGCTGGCCCTGGGCGCGACCCCGGGCCTGGACGTCGTCTACGGCGACGAGGACCGGCTGGACACGCGAGGGCGCCGCACGGCCCCCTTCTTCAAGCCGGACTGGTCCCCGGACCTGCTGCGCTCGGTGGACTACCTGGGCCGGGGGGTGCTCGCGCGCCGCTCGCTGGTGGAGTCCGTGGGCGGCTTCCGCGAGGGCTTCCCGGGCGCCGAGGAGTACGACCTCTTCCTGCGCCTCAGCGAGGCGACGGAGCGCATCGGCCACGTGCCGCACCTGCTCTACCACCGGCGCCTGGGCGCCGTGGGACAGGTGTCGCAGGAGGGCCGCCGCGCGCTCTCCGCGCACCTGGCGCGCCGGGGCGAGGACGCCGAGGTGACGGTGCCAGGGCCCGGCCGCTACCGCGTGCGCTACGCCGTCCGGGGCACCCCGAAGGTGTCCATCATCGTCCCGTTCAAGGACCGGCCGGACCTCCTGAAGACGCTCACGGACACGCTGCTGGAGCGCACGACGTACCCGCACTTCGAGCTGGTGCTCGTGTCCAACAACAGCGTCCGCCCGGAGACCTTCGCGCTCCTGGACACGCTGAACGACCCGCGCGTGGTGAAGCGCACCTGGGACTTCCCCTTCAACTACCCGGCCATCAACAACTGGGCGGCGGGGCAGGCTACGGGCGAGCTGCTGCTGTTCCTCAACAACGACATGGAAGTGGTGGACCCCGGCTGGCTCACGGAGCTGGTGTCCCAGGCGCAGCGCCCGGAGGTGGGCGCGGTGGGCGCGAAGCTCCTCTTCCCCGAGGGCACCGTGCAGCACGCGGGCATCGTCGTGGGAATGACGGGCATGGCGGGCCACCCCTTCTGGCGCCTGCCGGACGGGCCCATCGTCACGCCCTTCGGCCACACGGAGTGGGTGCGCAACTGGCTGTCCGTCACCAGCGCGTGCGTGATGATCCGCCGGCCCCTCTTTGACGCGCTGGGCGGCTTCGACGAGCGCTTCCTGCTGTGCGGCAGCGACGTGGACCTGGGCCTGCGGCTGCACACCCGGGGCCTGCGCGTGGTGTGCACGCCGTTCGCGCGCGTGGTGCACCATGAGTCCGCCAGCCGCCGCACGGACGCCATTCCAGAGCCGGACTACTGGCGCTCCTTCACGTCGTACCGGCCGTGGCTGCTCAAGGGCGACCCCTACTACAACCCCAACCTCACCCTCCTGTCGGGGGACTGCGACCTGCGCCGCCACCCCGAGGACGGCGAGGCGCTGGCGGTGCGCACGCTGGCCCACGAAGTGCCCAGCGCACGGCGCCCGCCAACGTGACGGCGCGCTTGCGCGAGGGCAGTCTGGGCGAGCAGGCCTCGCGATTCGTCGCGGTGCGGCTTCCCCAAGGGTGAGGCCGGTCGCCTGGTGGGGCCAACCGCCGGAAGCCGAAGGTCAGAAGTCAGAATCGCCCCGTCCCGGGTGCACTGCCGCGCGCATGCAGGTCCTCGCAATGACAGCCCCGCGGGCGGTCTGGTTCCAGGCATGCGACTTGCTCAAGGGACAGGGCATGCCGACGCGAATGTTGATTGTGGAGGACGAGGCATCTCTGCGCTGGGCGCTCAACCGGTACTTCACCCTTCGCGGCTATGAGGTCATCTGCGCGGAGAACATCGCCGAGGCCCTGGAAACTGTCTCCGTCGCGAAGACTCCCTTCCATGTCGTCCTGACCGACCTTCACTTCGAGGGTCGGTCCTGCGAGGACGGCCTGGAACTGGTGAAGTGCCTGAAGCCTCTCATGCCCCAGCTGCGCTTCATCTTGTTGACGGCCTCCCTGGAGGAAGACCTCCGCGAGCGCGCCCGCACCGCGGGTGTGGACGTCGCCCTCGTGAAGCCCCAGCGCCTTCCCACGCTGGAAAGCTACATCGCGGCCTTCACCAGCCCTGCCCAGCTCTCGGCGCCTGAATCCATGCCCGCGGCATCGTGAGATTGGCTTGCACACGAGGGCGCGGTGGAGTCCTCGTCACCCTGCAGGCGCACCACGAAGTCGCCAGGGGTGATGACATCCGCGTCGCTGAAGGGCCGCGACACCCTGCCCCGCGAGTGGCCGTTGAGCAGCGTGCCGTTGCGACTGCCCAGGTCGCTGACGCGCAGCCCGTTGTCGGTGGCGACCAGGCGGGCATGCCGCCGGGACACAGGGTCCGACGGCAGGACCACGTCGTTGTCGGGCGCGCGCCCCAGGACGAGCGTCGCGCCCGCGACCCGCGGGTGCTTGCGCGGAGGGCGCAGCGGACCGGAGATGATGCTGTTCCACATGCGCTCCCGTCCCTTTGCATGAGCCGGACACGGCCAGGGAGGTGTGGGCGTGCTCCGAGCAGACGGGAAGGCCCCGTCGGGTCATTTTTCGCGGCAGGTCGTCCCAGCCCCGGTAGCGCGTGAACGAAGGTCTCACTCCGCGCGCAACGCCCGGAGTGGGGCCCATGGCCATGCTCTTGCACACCCATTCCTCGCGCCATGGCGGCTCCTCCCTCTTCCTCGTATGGCTTCGACACGCTTCCCTGCGCTCCGGCCGACTCCCGGTCGGAGACGGTGGCGGGCGTGGCGCGTCCGTCCGTCGGCGCCTTCCCGGAGTGGGAGCCGCCTCCCCACTTCGACGGCTACCAGGTGCTCCGGTGCGTGGGCCGCGGAACCATGGGGCAGGTCTTCCTCGCGCACGACACGGTGCTGGACCGGCCAGTGGCGCTCAAGCTCCTCACCGCGGGGGGGGCGGACGCGGCGGAGCGTGAGCGGCTCCTGGTTGAGGCGCGCGCCGTCGCGAGGCTCCAGCACCCGAACGTCGTCACCCTCTACCGCGTGGGCGAGGTGGAGGGGCGGCCGTACCTCGCCTGTGAGTTCGTACGGGGGCATGGCCTGGACGCGCTGCCGCTGCCGCTGCCCGCGGCCCAGGTGGTGAAGATTGGCCTCGACCTGGCGCGTGGCCTCGCCGCGGCGCACCGCCGGGGCGTGCTGCACCGGGACCTGAAGCCCGCCAACGCCATCCTCGCGGACTCGGGGGAGGTGAAGCTGCTCGACTTCGGCCTGGCGAAGCTGGTGGAGGCCGGGTCCGACCCCGCGCTCACGGACGACTCAAGCCTGGTGGGCACGCCGGCGTACATGGCGCCCGAGCTGTGGCGGGGCGAGCCGGCGTCGGTCCAGTCCGACATCTATTCGCTCGGGGCGCTCCTCTATCACCTGTGCTCGGGGCGGCCGCCCCACGTGGGGGCCACCCTCCATGCCCTGGTGACCCAGGTGCTACGCGAGGCGCCCTCGCCCCTGGAGGGCGTGGAGCGCGCGCTGGCGGAGCCCATCCTCCGCTGCCTCCGCAAGACGCCCGGCGAGCGGTTCCCCCTGGCGGACGCGCTGTGCGAGGTGTTGGAAGGGCTGTCGCCCGAGCGCCGGCACCTGGCGCTGCCCGAGGGAAACCCCTACCGCGGGTTGCAGTCCTTCGAAGCGCAGCACCGCGCGCTGTTCTTCGGCCGCGACGCGGAGATGCGTGCGCTGCTCGAGCGCTTGCGCACCGAGCCGTTCCTCCTGGTCGCCGGCACCTCGGGCCTGGGCAAGTCCTCGCTCTGCAGCGCGGGAGTCCTCCCCCGGGTGAGGGAAGGGGCCCTCGACGGAAGCGGACGAGGCGGCGGAGGACGTGTCTGGGCGGTCGCCACTCTCACCCCCGGCAAGCGTCCCCTGCGGGCCCTGGCCGCCGCGATGGCGCAGCACCTCAAGGAGGACGAGGAGGCCCTCGCGCTGCGGCTGGGCGGCGAGTGGCGGGACGTCACCCGGGAGCTGCGCCGCCGTGCCCGCCAGGGTGCGCCGCTCTGCGTCTTCCTGGACCAGCTGGAGGAACTCGTCACCCTCAGCGCACCGGACGAGGCGCGGCGGATGGCGGAGGTGCTCGAGGACCTCGCGGTGCCGGGGCCGGGACTGCGCGTGCTCGCAACCTGCCGCGCTGACTTCATCGCGAGGCTCGCTTCGCTGCCGGGCATGGGAGACTCCATCAACCGGGGACTCTTCCTGCTGAGGCCGCTGTCACCCGAAGGCCTCCGCGCCGCCGTGGTGGGCCCCGCTCGCGCCATGGGTGTGGAGTTCGAGTCGGACGCCATGGTGGAGGAGTTCGTGGAGGCGGCGTCCCGCGCCGAGGGTGCGCTGCCCCTCCTCCAGTTCGCCCTGGCCGAGCTGTGGGAGGCCCGCGACACCGGCCGGCGCGTCATCACCGCGACGGCGCTGACGGCCGTGGGCGGCGTGGTGGGCGCGCTGGCCCGGCACGCGGACGCGGTCGTGGCGCACCTGCCCCCGGAGCATCGCACCGCCGCCCGCCGCCAGCTGCTCGCGCTGGTGACGCTGGAGGGCACGCGCGCCCGGCGCACCGAGGCGGAGCTGCTCGACGGCACCCCCCAGGCCAGGGCCGCCCTGGCGGCGCTCGTCCGGGGACGGCTGCTCACGGTGGGGGAGGCACCCGAGGGGGCCATGTACGAAGTCACCCACGAGGCGCTCATCCAGTCCTGGCCGCTCCTGCGCCAGTGGCTGAAGGAGGACGCGGAGCTGCGCGTGCTCCGGGAGCGGCTCGCGGTGGCCGCCGCCGAGTGGGAGCGGCTGGGCCGCCGGCGGGAGGCCGTCTGGGGGCCACGCCAGCTCGCGGAAGCGGCCCTGCTGCCGACGTCGGAGCTGCCGGAGCGGGAGCGGGACTTCGTCGCGGCCAGCCATCAGGTCATCCACCGCGGACGGGTGGTGCGCGTGGGCCTCTCGCTCTGCGGACTCCTGATGCTCAGCGTGGTGCTGGCCGGCGTGCGCTACCGCGGCCAGGTCCGGGAGCTCGCGCGGGCCCAGCTGGCTGAAAGGCAGCACCAGACCTCCAGGCGCGACGAGCTGCTGTCGCGCCTGGCCGCCCACGATATGGAGGGGGACGGCAGCGAGGCGCGGGTCCTTGGCCGGACGCCGGTGTCCGTCCCCCAGCTCGCGCCGGGACACTACGTGCTCACCCCCGCGCCCCTGCACCCCGTGAAGGGCGGCGCGTCCTTCATCACCCGCTTCGAGACGACCTTCGGCGAATAGCTCGACGACCTCGAGGCGCGCGGCGCGGACGGGCGCGCCTACCCCCACGGCGAGCAGGTGCTGCCCGCGGACGCCCACTTCGACGAGACGTACCGGCGGCAGCCCCTGGCCACGAGCCCGGCGAGTCATTACCGGAATCGAGTCGAAGGATGCTCAGACAGTGGATGCTCGGACTGGCCTTCGGGCGGCGGGCTGCAACGCGGTGGATGGCCAGGAGCGGTTCGATGAGGCCGGGAGCACCCGCTCCCAGTCCCCGGAGGTGGCCCGCGGCACGGCGCTCAACGGCCACGAGCTGAATGGCCGCGAGCTCAACGGCACCCAGCTCAGCGGGCGCGAGTTGGACGGCACTTCAGCTGACTGGAGGAAGAAGGGCGGGCGGCTCCGCGCCCTCTCGAATGCAGGAACACCGGGTGGCCTGATGAGGGCCCACCCGGTGTCCTGGCAATCCGGTGCGTCGCGGACGGGCGCGCTACGGCGTGTGAGAGCCCATGTACTGGAACGTGCCCGTGGGGAACAGGTTCCACTCGGTTGCGTCGAAGCGCGCGGCGCCAATGCCGATGCCGGGATTGCGCACCAGGGTCCCCCCCAGCGGCAGGATGTCGCCGCGGGCCGAGTTGCTGGGGTCGCCCAGCACGTCCACCGTCTGCCCATCACGCGTGAGCACCATGGCCGTGGTGACCAGCCCGTTCAAGCGCAGCGTCACCTCGTCGTTGTAGTACATCGCGGACGTCACATCGAAGAAGTCGTAGAACTGCGCATCGATGGCGACGTGCACCATGCCCGCCCAGGTTTCGGACAGCGGGACGTTGACGATGTTCATCCGGCCGTTCGCGCTGTCCCACTGGTGCAGCTCGAGCACGTAGCCCTCGGCCATCGTGTTCGGCTCGCCCGCGTAGTAGAGCTCCACCGCGAGCCGGTTGTCGCCCGCATCGAGGAACTCCGAGAAGAACAGCGTCGGGTCGCTCACGGTCACCGCGAAGCGCTGCTCGGCCGTGCCGCCGTGGCCGTCATCCGCGTGCACGGTGACGTGAGCGATGCCCAGGCCCGCCCCCGAGAGGGTCACCATCCCGTTGCTCACGCTCGCGCCCGTCACCTGCGGCGCATCGCTGCTCACGGTGAAGGTGAGCGGGTCGCCGTCCTCGTCGGTGAAGAAGTCCGCAGCCGCGAACGTGCGCGTGTTGCCGGGGACGATGAGCCGGTCCGCGATCGGCGCGGCCACGGGCACATGGTTGGGCGGCGCCTCCACGACGGTGAGGGTGAGCGGCTCGCTGCTCGCGCGCAACTGGCTCGCGTCGACCGCGACGACGCTGAAGGTGTGCTCGCCGAGGCTCGCGCCCTGGACGGTGAACGTCGCGGTGTAGCCGCCAGTGCCCTCGCTCGCGCTCTGCGTGTCGAGCAACTGCGCGCCGTCATAAAGCTCGAAGGACGCCACGCGGTCGTTGTCGGCCGCGGCGGCGATGAGGGTGAGGGGCGTGCCCTCCGCGACCTCGGTCACCGCGCTCCCCAGGACGACCGTGGTCGGCGCGGTGACGTCCTCCCGGTTGAAGGCCACGCTCAGGAGCGCCCGCTGCCCGGCGGCCACCACCGTGCTCGCGCCGCTCACCGCCGGGCGGTATCGCCAGCCGGCATCGGAGAACTCCACGGTGGTCAGCGAGTAGTCACCCGGGACGAGGTCGCGCAGGAGGGTGCCGTCCTGGCCCTGGAAGGACTGGCCGTCAGGGCCGGCCACCGTCACGGACTGGCTCGAGGGCACGCCCTGGAGCGCCACTTCGAGCAGGCCGGTCACCGCGTGGTACGCGACCTCGGGCTCCGCCGTCTGGCCGGCGGCGAGCGTGAAACTCCCCGCGCTCACGGTTGCCGCGTACTGGTACGTGCCATCGCTCGCGCGAGCCGCCGTGAGGACGTAGTCACCGGGCACCAGGTGCTCGAGCATGAAGGTGCCGCCCTCGTGAAGTGTCCGGGTGTATCCCTCCGGCCCGGTGAGCGTCACGTCCGGGGTGATGGCCGTCACCGTCACCGTCAGCCGCACACGCGAGTCGATGACGGCGAACGTCAGCGTGGGCGTTGCCGTCTCGCCCGCGCGGATCTCGAGCGGCACCGGCGCGGCGCGGTAGGTGAATCCATCGAACTCCACGTCCGCGCCCGAGAGGACGTACGCGCCCGGCGCGAGGTCGCCCAGCTGCCCGTTCACGGGCAGCGCGACAGGGTCCGCGCCGGCGGCCCCGAGCTTCAGGAGGGTGCTCGCTCCCTGCGGCAGGCCGGTGGAGCTCGCGACCAGGTGACCGGTGGAGGCCCGGTACGTGACGGTGAGCTGCCGCGTCTCCCCGGCCACCAGCGTGAAGTTCGCCTCGCTGAGTGCGGGCGTGTATTGGTAGGTGCCATCCGTCGCCGGCACGGCCGACAGGCCGTACTCGCCGGGCGCGAGGGCGCTGAGCGTGACGTCACCCGCCTGCGTGAATGTGGCCGAGTAGCCATGGGGGCCGCTCAGGGTCACGCTGGGGGTGATGCCGCTCACCGCGGGGATGCTCACGGCGATGCGAGCGTCGATGGCGGCGAACACCAGCGTGGCCGTGGCGATTTCACCGACCTTCACCTCGAAGACGACCGGAGCGGCGCGGTAGGTGATGCCACCGGACTTCACGTCGGGCGCCTTGAGGGTGAAGGTCCCCGGGGTCAGGTTGTCCACCATGTTGCCCGCCGGGATGCGAAAGGTGGCCCCCTGCGCATTCTGCAGCCTGAGGGACGCGCTCGCGCCGCTCGGCAGGCCGGTCGAGCCCAACTGCGCGGCACCGCTGAGCGTCATGCCGCCGGACGCCGCGGTCTGCCCCGCGCTCACGGTGACGCTGCTGGACTGCCCGACAGGGCCGCTGATGTTGTAGGTGCCGGGCGTGAGGTCCTCCAGCTTGTAGGTGCCGCTGCCGGTCAGGGTCTGGCTGTAGCCGCCCGGGCCGCTCACCGTGACGGACGTGACGGGCTCGGCGGCGGCGGCATGGCCGCGGCGGGCCATGGCCTCGACAGCCGCGTTGCCGTCCGCGCTCACGGTGACCACCAGCGCGCCGGTGATGGGGACGTAAGCGATGTCGAGCGTGGGTGTCTCGCCCGCGCTGACCGTGAGGGTGAGGGGAGGCGCCGCGAAGGTGTACCCATCCTGCTTATAGGGCTCGCCCGTCACCGTGTACGTCCCGGGGGGCAGTTGGAGCTGGCCGGTCGCATCGACGCGATAGACCTGCCCGTCGGCGCCGGTGAGGGTCACCCGGGTGAGCACCTCCTCGGGGGCGGAGATGGTGACGACGGCATTGGCATTGCCAATGACAACGGGGGCGGGCGCTTGACCGCAGGCGGTAAGCAGGAGGAGGGCCGTGAGGAACAGCAGGGATGTGCGCTTCATGGATGGGTCTCGGTCTGTGAACTGACTGCGACCCGCGCTTGAGCAAGGAGCGCACCAGGGGAATTTTGAGGGCAACGCTGGATCCGGCGCGCCGGGGCTGGTGCGCCGGAACCGGGTCGTTCTCCGATGTCCATGGAAAATGACCCGCCAGGACTGTCAGGAATTGGCCGGCCGCTGGGGGCAAACCAGACACGGGCTCGCGGTGCTGAAGGCCTGTCACTTCACGGTACGGCGTTTGCTCTGGCCTCGTGGCCATGAGCTCCCGGGGTGTGGATTCCAATTCGCGGTGCCGACGCCGTCCTGCTTCGGCAGGTGGGCAGCCGCGCGAGCGGGGCTTCGCCCTGCTCGGAGCCCTGGGAGTCACCCTTGCGCTCACATTGGCGGTGACCATCACCTGGCGCATGGTGCGCCAGGAGGCCGACGTCCAGGGTGACCTGCGCCGACAGAAGGAGGCGTTCTTCGCGGCGGAGGCGGGACTGGCGGAAGGGCGCGAGACGATGCGCCTGCTGCTCGGGAACGCGGAGACCTACAACCCGGCCATCACCGCGCTCGGCGCTCCCGCGAGCGAGCCAGGACTCGGCTCCCCGACGCAGCCCTGGTACGACGTGCTGCCAGGCGCCAGCAGTGCTGGCGACGGCTGGACCCCGTACGCGCTCACCCCGGAGGACATGGCGCCCTCGGAGCTGGCGAGCGGGAGCGGAGACGTCTACGCGGACTACCCGCGTCAGGCGAACGTCCGCTACCGGGTCTTCGTCCACGACGACGCGGACGACGGCGACTTCACCGAGGACAGCAACCGTCAGGTCTGGCTCGTCGCCGTGGGAGAGGTGGTCGGCGGCAGCGGGCGTCCCACGCGCGCCGTGGTCCAGGCCCTCATCACCAACGACAACGCCCAGCAGCTCACGGGCCCCGGTTGCGTGAACCGGGGCTGCGGTCCCAGCAACTCCTTCAACAACACCCAGGACCGCCAGGCGCCGGCCACCCAGACGGTCCGCTTCTTCTGAGGATTGCAAAGACATGCATGCGGCATCCATGCGAGCTCATCTGATTCCCTGGCTCCTCCTGCTCGCGCCGCTCGCCCGCGCGGAGAACCGGGGAGAGGACTTGTTCAACCAGGCGTGCTCGCGCTGTCACATCGCCCAGGCAGCGACGCGGGCCTCGCCCACCTCGGGACTCGTCGGGGCCTCCAAGGGCAGTGGCCCCAACCTGGGCGAGCTGATGCCTCGCCGCACCTACGAACAGGTCCGCGCGTGGATCCAGGCGCCCCAGCGGCAACGGCCCGAAACGGGGTGCGACACCCGCATGCTGGCGCCCTCGGACGTGGGCGCGCTCATGTCCTATCTCGCCACTGTCTCGCAGCCTCCCGAACCGCCGCGGGCGGAGCGGTTGCGGCAGGAACTGGCGCAGCAGGTTGCCGAGCGGCGTGCCCGGCAACGACAGGCCGGGACGAGCACCGGCTCGAAGGAGCCGCGATGACCCGTGCGCTCCGTCGCTTCATCGCTCCCGCGCTCCTGCTGGCACCGCTGCTCGCCGGGGCGGAAGGTCTCAGTCAGCTCTGCGCGGACGTGCTGGACCAGGACAAACAGCCCACGTTCCAGGCCAGCGGCTTCGACACGAACCAGTCCATCCTCATCACGAGCGAGAACCCGGCACGCCTTCAGCTCAACACCAACCTGACGGTGCTGGACCCCGAGCACATCTCCTTACCGTTCGACCAGCACGTCACCATCAGCTACGTGTTCGAGTCCGCCGGCGCATCCCACGCGCTTGGCTACATGTACCTGGATGATGTGAAGGCACGCGGCTACGCGGATGAAAGTGGGAACCTCGTGGATGCCAATGGCAATGGCATCCTGGACCTGCACGAAGACCTGTACAACCTGGCTCCCACCAGCGGCTCCAGGGCGCGTCCCTATATCGGGCCCTACACGTCGGACGGTGTTCCCAATCGCCGGTGCAACGTCTCGTTCACCTCGGGCGGCTTCACCTACAACCAGCCCGAGCTGGCCATGAGTGGCGGCTGCGCCAATACCTTCAGCTCCCAGCAGAGCGTGAGGGATGCGCGGCCGGGACAGACGGGCACCACCATCAAGGTGGACCTGGTGGGCAGCACCATGGGCGGCACTCCCACCGCGCCCGCCTTCTCCGACCGGGGCGTCTTCAACTTCATTCCCAACCTGCTGGAGCCGCCGGACCCGCGCAACAACAAGCTGGGGCTGGGGAAGATGGTCTTCCTGCTGTCCGACGACGACACGGACACGACCGTCTTCAACAACCTCGCCCCGGTCGCGGACTCGAGCACCACCGCCGACGGCGTGCCCGACTACGACGTCTCCAAGTACGACGCCAACGGCCTCCAGCGCGCCACCAATCCGGACACGGGCATCACCACGTACGACCGGACGGTGGACCTGGGGCAGCTTCAAGGCGGCAAGGAAATCGTCTTCTTCCTCGTCGTCTTCTACGACGCGACCCACGCCCCCACGTCGACGGGCGGTACCGTCTACCCGTGCCTGCGCCGTGACTCGGCGGACAAGTGCACCCTCCACTTGCGCACGTCCGTCTCCGTCTTCTTCTCCAAGGCGTCGTGGAACCTGGACCAGAACGCCGTGGCTGGCACCACGGTGGCCGAGCGCAACATCGGCTGCAGCTACAATGCGAGCTGCGACCCGAACAGTCCCAGCAGCTCCGCCGGGGCCTGCACGGTGGTCAACTCCACCCAGAAGCTGTGCGGCTGGCTGGAGGGCCCGAAGACCAGCACCAACTCCACGCTGGGCCGGTTGAACACGTCGGCCTACGGCAACCTCGACATGCCCATGGAGAAGGTCTCCATTCCCCGGCCCGCCAACAACCGCATGCCCCACGTCATCGTGGGGGCGCCGAGCACGGACCCGTTCCGGTGGATCCTCGGGTTCGAGGACCTCAATGGAGGCGGCGACCGCGACTTCAACGACGTCGTGTTCATGATCAACAAGGAGAACGGCGGAGGCGTGCGCTCGGGCACCGTCTCCGGTGACATCTCACCTTCCGTCGCCGAGGACTTCACCATCACCAAGGTCCGCTTCCGGCGTCAGGACGACCTCGCGCCCGCGCCGCGCACCTGTTCCGGTGGCGCTCCGTGCTGGTCGGAGGAGCTGCCGGGCGCGTGCCGGCCCCCCGGAGGGCCGCTGCCCACCATCCGGTATTCCATCGCCGTGGACTGCCGCGTCTGCAGCGATGGCGCCTGCACCCGCAATCCCAACCCCGCCTGGTATCCGGTGGATTTCCCCAACACCTCACCCCCCACCCAGCAGGTGGAGCTGGACATGCTGGCGCTGGGCTTCACCGGCTCACAGCTGTGCTGGAAGGCGGACATCACCAGCCCGAACGAGCGGTGCCGTCCCATCATCGATAACGTCGACGTGGGCTACCAGGCCGTACGCGCCGGCACGTACGCGCGCGCGTCGCCCTCCACCGTGGGCAACGCCATCATCTGGGGCACGAACGAGACCCCGGGCCGCGGCTGGGGCACGGGCTGGACGCCGCCCGGCTATGCCGGCATGCCCGCCGCCAGCCAGCGGGCCTACGATGACAGCAAGGACCAGTCGGTGCGGGGGCACCTCTCCTTCCGCTCGCTCTACGACCCGGAGGACCCCACCCGGACGAGCGTCGTCGAGCGGTGGGATGGCGGTCGCGTCATGGCGGTCGCGCTGGCGCAGGGCCAGGACCCCACCACCCGCCGCCTCTTCACCATGGACGGCACCGGGGCGCGCACGGACATCGAAACGGTCGCCGCGGACAGCGCGTCCACCAGTCCGCTCTTCCCCGACTCCCTCTGTGACCAGGTGGTCAACGGCCGCTATGTCTTCGACCTGAACGACGACGGGACGTGCGGGACGCCCACCCATCCGTTCAAGCAGATTGACGACGACACCAACGACCGCGCCTTCCTGCGCGAGTGGCTGTATGGCTGGGAGGACCTGCACCCGCCGGCCCCCTCGAATGCGCGGCGCGCCTGGCCCATGGGCGGCGTCAACCAGTCCACCGTGGCGCTCGCGGTGCCGCCGTTCTTCGACGCCTGGTACCAGGGCGCCCGCCCCGCGGAGCGCGACCAGTACCGCAAGAACTTCATGGAGCCGCTGAAGGACCGTCGCACCGTGGCCTATGTCGGCACGATGAGCGGCTACCTGCATGCCTTCGACGCGGGGGCGTTCCGCACCGATACACGCGATGGCTGCGTGGACGCGGACCAGCGGCGCGGCTACTTCGCGCCGACCTCATGCGGCGCGGGCACCTCCCCGCGCGACTATGGCACCGGCCAGGAAGCGTTCGCCTACCTCCCGAGGCTCCTGCTCGACCGCTACGTCAACCGCTACGTGCGGTACCTGGGCTCGGGCTCGCTGCCTCGTCCGCAGGTGGACGCCTCGCCCACCATCGCCAACGTGGACCTCGGCGTGCCCGGCAAGCCCGCGTGGACGATGTCCAGCTCGCCCTCGCGGACGGAGGGCGCCAAGACGGTGCTGGTGTCCGCCACGGGCAAGGGGAGCCCGGCCGTCTTCGCGCTCGACATCACCCGTCCGGACCTTCCGGCCCGATTCCCGCTGCCCCTCTGGGAGTTCAGCCTGGCGGACACCGCGGTGCAGCAGGCCTTCTCGGATGCGCGCGCCACGGACACCTCCTCTCCCAAGAAGGTGAAGCTCCCGGATGACGCTGGCTCGCGGCACGCTCCGAGCGTGGGGCGCCTGGCGTGGGGCTCCAGCAAGGACAAGGGCGTCTGGGCCGCGGTCGTCGGCACGGACTACGTCCCCAGTTCGGGCCGGGCGGGCACGCTCTACCTGCTCGACATGAAGACGGGGCGCCCGCTCGACCTGGGCACCACCGCCGCCGGCCGCATGGCGGGGGTCATCACCCTGGACGACGGCTCGGGCATCGCCGCCGAGTCCACGCTGGTGGACGTGAACCGGGATGGCACCTACGAGGTCCTCTATGTTCCGACCACGGCCGGCCGCGTGTACCGCGTCAACCTGGACCAGGTCGACACGGGCGCGCCGCCAGGCGCCAAGGTGAGCCGGTGCCGCGTGGCGGACGCCCCGGTGGACGTATCGTTGAGCAGCGGCGCGGCCCAGTCCCAGGACCAGAGCTACCAGCAGCTCTACTCCAACCTGGCCGTGAGGGTGGTGGACGCTCCCGACGGCCCCGTGGTGCGCTTCTACTTCGGCACGGCCGACAATCCGGACGAGTCCTCGGACGGGCCGGCGAACAACACCTCCTACCGCTACCACCTGCTGGGCTACGAGGACCCGGACCCCACGGGCACCCGGGGATGCGTGGCGCTGACCCCGCTCTGGGTAAAGCCGCTGGATGCGGGGCAGGCGGTGTGGGGCGGCGTCTCGCTCTCCGAGGACCAGGTCTATGCCACCACGGCCGTCGGGAAGGCCGCGGACATTTGCAGCCTGAGCAGCACGCAGAGCGGACGGTTCTACGCCGTCGGCCAGCTGGGCGGAGGGACGCAGGGGCCCACGATGTCGAGCGCGCCCATCCAGGGCCACGGTGTCAGCGCGCCGGTGGTGCACGACGAGCACCTCTTCGTGCTCACCGCGGACGGAAAGCTGCTGATGGTGGGCGACGACTCCTGGAACAACGACACCGGAAGCGCGGCGACGACGCGCTCGCGGGTCTTGCTCTGGGAGCCCGCGCCCGAAGGACGGTTGCCGAAATGAAGACCCGGGGACTCAGCAAAGGCCGCGGCGTCGCGCTGATGGAGACGATGGTCGCTTCGGTGGTCCTCGTCATGGGGCTGATGGCGGCCCTGACGCTGATGGTGGAGACGAACCGCGCCAACCGCCGGACCCTCACCGCCACCCAGGCGCAGACCCTCGCCGAGCAGACCCTGGAGAACATCGTCTCCATGGGCTGCACGCGCGCACCGCCGTGCGGCAACATCGCCACGCTGGATGGCAGCCGCTCCAAGGTGTGGCAGACCGCCGCCGGGGCGGTGCTGACGACACGGCCCCAGGCGCCCATCGTCGCGCGCGAATACGAGATCGCGGTGGACGTGGATGGCGCCGTCCAGCCGGGCCTCAACGAGAACGGCTCCCTTGGACAGCCGCCCTTGAACCGCTCGCTTCGGGGGATGGGGCCCGGCAACCTCGTCAACGTGCGGGTCAGCGTCAGCTGGGTCGAGCCGGCCCGGTCCGGACGTCAGGTGGTCGTCCTCCAGACGCGGATGGCGCCATGAAACGCACTCCTTCCTGGATGCGTGGCTTCACGTTGGTGGAGCTCATGATTGCCGCCGCGGTGTCCGTGCTGCTGCTCACGCTGGCCCTGAGCGCCAGCGCCCAGGTCCAGCGGCGCCTGGTGCTCGAACAGCAGACGATGTCGGCGCAGGTCACCGGGCGCGCCGTCAAGGAGTTCCTGGGCACCGAGGTCCTCCGCGTCGGCGTGGGCATGGGGAACGCGACGGTGGTGTTCTCACAAGGGGATTTGCGCCAGGGCTTCACCGTGTGGTCGGAGCCGGACCTGTCGCAGGGCCGTCCCCCCCTGCTGGCCGCGGACCCCGGCTTCGCGCTTCCGCCCGCGAGCGGGCCGTACGCGGGCATGGCCTCGGATGCCCTGCAGCTGTGGTGGGGGGACACCCGGGGACTGATTGCGTTGGACGACTGTCCCGGCGGAAAGGCCTATCGGGTCCGCGAGGGCGGCCCCTCGCGGTTCTGCACGGCGCCCGCGCCCTCCTCGGAGCTCCAGCCCCAGGCGGGGCAGTCCACGCCGGCGTTCCTCGTCAATTCCGGCCTGGCGCTGGCCTGCCACGTGGAGGTGAGCCAGGTGCGGGTGGCGGCCCGGGAGGTCTCCGCCTTCGTCGGCAGGGGGACGTCATCCACCCAGAGCGGCCCTTGCGCGGACGCGCAGGACCCCGTGTGGGAGCGGACGGGCTGGCTGCTGCTGAGGGCCCAGGGCTCGTCGTACCGGGTGAACTGGGCCACGGGCAATCCCGTCCTGGAGTACCTCGCGTCGGGGGCCACCACGTGGACCGCCATGAGCCGCGATGTCGAGCGTCTGAAGATTCGGCAGGGGATCATCGACCTGTCACAGCCACAGCTGCCCCCGCGGTGGTTTCCGGACGCGGCGGCCGGGCGGCCCGCCGTCGATGCCTGCACACGGGGCCAGCCGGAGTGCGCAGTGGACGCGGGGCCTGCGGGCGCTCCCGAGGCCCCTGCCTCCACGGATGCGGAGCTCCGGCGGCTCCTCCAGGAGCGCGTCCGGTCCGTGGAGGTGACGCTCGTCGTCCGCACGCCGCGCCGGGACCTTTCCTCCATCCAGACGGACACGACCGATGACGAGGGGCTTCCCAGGGACGGGTACAACCGGCGGACGCTCACCTTCCGGGTGAGCCTCCGGAACAACGCTTTCGCGGGAAGGCTGCCCTGACCGGGCCCGAGGACTCCATGAGTGGCTTTCGAGGAATGACTTTGCTGGAGCTGCTGGCGGGGCTGGCCGTGCTCGGCATCCTGGCGACGCTGGCGCTGGGGGAGCTGGGCGGCAGCATGGAGCGCCAGCGTGAGAGCGGTGCCGCTCGCGACCTCGTCTCCGCGGCGCTGCAGGCGCGGCAGCGAGCCCAGGCCACCCATCAACCCATCCGCTTCGTCGTGGATGCGAACGTGCCGCTGGCGGATGGCACCGTGCGGAACGTGGCCCGCTGGGAGCGGCCGCGGTGCGACAACACCTGGGACAGTGACTCCTGCCCGGCCACGAGCTGCGAGGCCACGACGTGCCGGCAGACGCCATCGTGCTGCGACGAGGTGGGGGCGGACATCCCGCTGCCCCCGTCGATGAACGCCTCGCCCGTGCATGGGTTGTGTTTCCTGCCCACCACGGGACGGCCCGTGCGCGTCGAGGGCGACCTGACTTGCATGCTGTCCAGCCGGGGGCGGCCTGACGCGCTCGCGGCCGCCGCGCCCGGGACGCTGAAGCTCACCTATTCGTCCGGGCGTGCCCCCACGCTGTTCCAGGTCGAAGGGCTGACCGGCCTGGTGAGCCTCCTGGACTGCGATGCGCTGTCCGCGAGCGCCACCGCGGGCAAGGACTGCCCGTAGGACGCAGCCCGAAGGGGAGGAGGCCCGGGCTGCGTCAGGGACAATCCCGCTGCTACAGCGACTCCTCCACCTTGTCACCGTAGCGGATGCGCCCCTTCAGGCCCAGGCAGAGGACGGGCTCGACTTCCGTGTCCTTGTCCGGCATGCGCGCGGTGAAGCCCACCGCCACCTTCAGCATTCCATCCTGCGTGTAGGGGAACAGGTTGACGGCGTCGTTGCCCGGCAGGTTCAACTCCGTGCTGGCACCGGCCTCCGTGCGGCTCCATTCCGTCAGCACGACGGGGCCGCCGCTCACCGTGGCGTTGTCCATGCCCAGCTTCACGGCGTCCAGGAAGCCGAGGTCGCCGCCGACGGCCCGGAAGGTGGCGCGACGGAAGCGCACGTCCGCGCTGACCATGTCCATGTCCTCGGGGAGCAGGCTCTTCACGTCCACCTCCAGGCTGAGGGTGGGCGAGAACGTGCCCTCCACCGGCAGGTTCGAGGCCTGGAACGCGTAGGGCTTCATCCGGGTGCAGATCTCCGGGATGTCCACGTCGCCGAAGAGCAGTTCGCCGCAGCCGGACAGCAGGGAGGCACCGGCGAGCAGCACCAGGCGCAGGGGAGGGGAATCGAGCATCGACTTCATCGAGGAACTCCAGTGGGGAAGCCGCAGGGACGCTCAGCCCAGGTACAGCAGGAAGCCGAGCTTGAGGGTGGGAAGGGTGCCGCTCACGCGTGGCGCGGTGATGCTCTCCACGGTGACGTCGGAGGCGCGGGCCTTGGACCAGTCCTCCACGCCGTGCACGCGGGTGCGCACGTAGGACAGGCCTCCGCGCAGGAAGAAGGAGAAGCGCCGCGCACTGCCCAGCTCCAGGCCCAGATGGACGTTGGCGAAGTCGTAGCCCACGCGCTCGAGCAGCAGGCCCTCCGCCCCGAGCGTCCCGGCGACTCGCTCGATGGCCCGGCGTGCATTGCCCTCGGGCAGCCGGCCCACCTCCGCCGTCAGCGTGGGGCGCACGAAGGCTTGGAGCGGGATGAAGGACGCGCCGAAGCGGCCGCCCAGGCTGACGGCGTTGTGCACGACACCGCCGTGCAACCGCAGCATGCGGAGCGGGCGCAGCGCCAGCGACACACCGGCTCCCTCGGGAATGCCCGTGTCCAGCATCAGCCCCAGCCAGGGCAGGCCGGGCGCGGCGGACGCCACCGGAGCAGCGGGCACCTCGTGCGTGACTGGCACCGCTTGGGCAGCAGGTGCCTCGTGCGCGGCTGGCGCCGCATGAGCAGCGGGTGCCTCATGAGCCGCGACCCGCGGGTTGAACATCAGCGCACCGAGCAGCATCAACGACATGAGCGGGGAAACCTCGTGGAGAGAAACGCTCTCCCGGAGGTCCATGGACCTGGGCCTCGCGGATGGCCGAGGAGCGTGTCCTTCGGGACTGCAATCACGGGTCCATCCCTCCACACGCCGGCCCTCGCCCTGAACGCGAGCCCGGTGGTGCGCGGGTGACCGGGTGATTCACACTCCAGTGCCACGGTCCTACTCGCCTGTTGCGGGGACCGCCGCTCGGACGCTCACGAGCGGGCCATTGGCCCCGAAACTGAATCACCGCTCCGGGAAACACCGACCGGAGTACCCACGATGCAACACAGGCCCCCCCGGAGCATTCTCATCGTGGATGACGAGGCCAGCGTCATCCATGCCCTGCGCCGCTGCCTGCGCAAGGAGAACTGCGAAATCCTGCACGCCAGCGGCCCTCATGAGGCGCTGAAGGTGCTCAATGACACGCCGACCGACCTCGTCATCTCGGACCACCTGATGGGGGACATGACGGGCCTTGCGTTCCTCAAGCTCGTGCGCGACAGGCACCCCGACTGCGTCCGCATGCTGCTGACCGGTCAGGCCGATATGCAGACGGCCATCGCCGCCATCAATCACGGAGGAATCTACCGCTTCCTCACCAAGCCCTGGGACGACATGGAGCTGCGGGTGACGGTGAACCTCGCCTTCGACCATCTCAAGCGCGAGCGTGAGAACCGTCTGCTGATGGCCCGGGCCCGGAACCCCGCGCTCCAAAACAAGATGGCTCGAGTCGAGCTGTCGCGTCCCCTGCCGCCGCCGCACCTGCCCAGCATCATCCGGGACGCCGACGGCGCCATCCTCCTCCCCGCTGAGCCGGACTCCGAGCTCGCACCCGCCTGAGCCCCCGTGACGACACTCCCCCTCATCCTGGTCTTCCGCTCCGCCATGCCGGAGGCGCTCCGCCGCGCGCTCGAGGAGGCGGGGCGGCTCCGCGGGTGTACGAGTCCCCACGAGGCGGCCCGCTCCATCAGGTCTGGCTGGGGCCAGGTGGTCATCTGCGACCGGGTGCCGGGCTGGCAGGCGCTCGTCGCTCGCGTCGAGAGCGCGGGAGGCGCGGCCATCCTCTGGGGCGCTCCCCCCACGCCGGAGGAGGGAAGGCAGCTCATCCCTCCCGGCGTGGAGGCGCTCGAGGACCCCGCCTCCATCCTCGACGCCGTCGCGCGCGCGGAGCGGCGCAGGCAGGCCCGCCTGGAGCGGGGCACCCCGGCTGACGTCCTCCCGCCTGGAGAGGCGGTGGAGCGGGCCATCCGCTTCACCCAGTCCATCGCCAGCCAGGCCACCCTGCACGACGTCATCGCCGAGTCCATGGCGTGCGCGAGGGATCTGTGCGACGCGGATGGTGCCATGCTCCTGCTGGTCGACCCTGACACGGGCGACCTCTGCCTCCTGCCCCAGTGCGAGGGCACGGCGGCGCCGGCCCGGCTCCATCCAGACCAGGGGGTCGCCAGCAGGGTGGCCCGTGAGGCCCGGCCCCTGCTCGTGACGGACGCGGGCCCCGGTGCGGAGCTGTCCTCCTCGCACGGCGCCTTCGCCGGCTTCAGGCCGGGCTCGGTCGTCGCCGTTCCCCTCCTGTTCTCGGGGGATGTCATCGGCGTGCTCGAGGCCGTCCGTGGCGTGGACCGTCCCGCCTTCACCGCCAGGGAGCTTCGCTGCCTGGAGCAGCTGGCGCCGCACGTGGCCGTCTCGGTGCACAACACGCAGACGCGGCTGGCACTGTACGAGAGCCGGGAGGAGCTCCTCCGCTACAACCTCCGGCTGGAGGAGCGGGTGCGCGAGCGGACCGCGCAGATTGCCCGGGCCCAGCGCGAGTGGGTGGCCACGTTCGACTCCATCGGTGAGCCGGTGGCCTTGCAGGACGGCTTCACCCTCCGGCGCGCCAACCTCGCCTATGCGCGTCGGGCCGGCGTGGCCGTGAAGGAGCTGCCGGGGAAGACCTGCCACGAGCTGCTCGCGAGGCGTGACAGCCCCTGCCCCGGCTGCCCCCTGGGCGCGCCGTCGAAGCCCCCCCTCTCGGGCGACATCCGCCTGCCAGATGGAACCGTCTTCACCTTCCACGGGTTCAAGCTGCTCGACGACACGGCGGGCGACTCCGTGGTGGTGCACTACCGCGACATCACCGCCAAGAAGCTCCTCGAAGCGAAGCTGCGGGAGAGCGAGCGACTCGCCTCGGTGGGACAGCTCGCCTCCGGAGCGGCGCACGAAATCAACAACCCGCTGGCCTTCATGGTCTCCAACCTGCGCAACCTCTCCGAGTCCCTCCAGGAGGTCTCCCAGCAACTCCAGGTCCTTCACGGCGCGGCGCGGGCGTTCGCCTCCGGGCAGCGGGGCGACGCGGAGCGCGCCCTCTGCGGCGTGGACTTCGAGGCGCTCGACGGGGAACTGCGGGAAGGACTCGTCATGATTGACGAGTCGCTCGCCGGAGGGGAGCGGGTCGGCAACATCGTTCGCAGCCTCCGCGAGCTGTCGCGGCTCGAGATGACCCGTGAGGAGCTCACGCGCGTCAATGACTCCGTCCTCCGCTCGGTGCGGGCGGAGTTCGGGGAGGACGCGCGGGCCGTGGGGCTGGAGCTGTCCGCGCGCGCGCGGACCTGGCTGTCTCCGCTCCACCTGGACCAGGCCCTCGGGCACGTGCTGCGCAATGCGCGTCAGGCGATCCAACCCGGGCAGCGCGTCTTCGTGAGGACCTGGGATGAAGAGCGGACCGTCGTCATCGAGGTTCAAGACGAGGGCCGCGGCATTCCCCAGGAGTGCCTGGGCCGGGTCTTCGAGCCGTTCTTCACGGTGGCTGGAATCGGCAGGAGCGTGGGGCTGGGCCTGACGGCGGCCCATGGCATCGTCGAGCGCAGCGGCGGCACCATCGACATCCAGTCCCGCGTCCACCACGGCACCACCGTCCGCATCACGCTGCCACGCGCGGAGGCCCCCGCCTTCCCCGCCAGCGCCGAGGGCCTCGGCCCGGACGCCGTAGCCGAAGCGGCTGTTTGACCCGGCGGGCCTTCGCGGCTCCCACGCCTGCCCTCGCGGCGCGGGTCGGATCCTGCCGGGTGGAAGACGACCCGTTACCACGGGCAGACCCGCTGACTGATGAACAGCCGCGCACCGCGGCCCCCCGACGCCGTGCGCCGGGGGCAGCGGCACACGTCTCGCATTGGTGGAATTTGGAAATTCAAACACATGCGTTGCATTGGAGGGTGCGTACATGTCTGTTACTTCCTGCCGCCAGGGTTCGGCCGAGTCACGGGTCCCAGACATCCAGGCAACGGCCCGGGCGGTCCTCACCGAGGGCCTCACGCAGCTCGCCGACCCGGCGGCCCCGCGCCAGCGTCAGGCCATCATCCTGCTCGTCTGGCTGGTCGCCCGCCTCACGGGAACCCATGACCTGGCTGCTGCCTCACGGCTGTGGACGGCCATGCAGGAGAACGGGACGGCCGTCTTCCAGGGACTCCGCCTGCGCTTCGATCCGGCGGGGCCCGGCTCGCCCATCTCGGTCGAGACCTGAATGGCGCGCACCTCACACATCGTCTTGCGCTCCGGTGGCGCTGGCGCGCCGCCAGGCCTGAGGCTCATCCTGCGACTGGGGTTGACGAGTGACGAATTGCTGCCCGTCCTCCAGCTCGCGGAGCGAGCGCCGGAGCAGCTTCGCGTGGGCCTGACCGAGCACCTGTCACGTGGGGAGCACTGCCTCCTGGGCGCCTCGGCGGCCGGGCCGGGGCTGGCGATGGGCCTCCTGGCCTCCGGTGCGCCCATGCCCGCCCTGCTCGCGGCGGGGATGCTGTCCGTCGTGTCGGGGCTCGCCTTCCTCGCGCTCTGGCCGTGGCGCCTGCGCGCCATCGTCGTGCGCCGGGCCCGTGCGGCGCCGGGATTTCCCCTGAGCCTCTCGCTGAACCCATCCACGAAGCTTCCGCACCCGGTGACTCCCTCGCATGTCCTGCTCGCATCCAGGCCAGGGAAGAATCCTCGTCGTCGGTGACAGCGCTGGCTCGCTCCATGGCGAGCAGGCGGTTGTTACCGGTGCGGGCTACACCGTCACGCCCGTCTCCGGCGGTGACGGGGCGCTCGCGGCGTTCGAGGCCCAGCCCCACGACCTCGTCCTCATCGACCTCGTAACCACCGGGCATGCGGGGCTCCAGACCTGCTCTCGCTTGAGGTCCGTGCCGTCCGCGCGCCACACGCCGGTGGTCTTCCTGGCCGCTCCGAACGACTCGCCGACCTTGCGCGAGGCGCTGCGGTGCGGGGCGGATGACCTCCTGCTCAGGCCGGTCCATCCGGCCGCGCTGCTCCTGCGCGTCCGGTCGCTCCTGCGCGGCTCGCTGCTCCACGGGGAGCTGGCGCGAGAGTGCGCGCGCCTGCGGCAGCGGCTCGATGAGGCCTACATCGCGCGTCGGCAGAAGGAGGAGCTGACGGAGCTGGCGGTGCATGACCTCAAGAACCCGTTGGCCTGCATCGAGGCGAACGTGCGCTACCTGCTGGCGGAGGACGCCTCGGAGGTCCTGGAGTCCCTGCGGGACATCCTCACGGCCTCCGAGTCGATGCAGCGGCTGGTGATGGACCTGATGGACCTCAGCAGGGGCGAGGTCCGCCAGCTCACCCCGAAGCTGGCCCCGGTCGACCTGGTCCCGCTGGTGCGCGAGGTGTGCACCTCGATGCGGCGGCGGGCGGATGAGCGACGTCAGCGCTTCGAGTTCTCCCCCAGCGCCCACCCGGGCCGCGTCCTGGCGGACCAGGACCTCCTGAGGCGCATGCTGGAGAACCTGCTCGACAACTGTCTCAAGTACGCGCCTCCGGGGAGCGCCATCCAGATAGCGGCGCGGTCCGTGTGCGCGGGCTTCCTCGACGTGTGCATCTGCGACCAGGGGCCCGGGATTCCTCCCGCGCTGCGCAAGAAGGTCTTCGAGAGGTACACGCGGCTCGACACCGCGGGCCACGCGGGCGGCCACGGCGTCGGGCTGGCCTTCTGTCAGCTCGCCGCGGAGGCCCACGGCGGCCGCATCTGGGTCGAGGACAACGCGCCGGTCGGCAGCATGTTCTGCTTGCGACTGCGCGCCGCCCAATGAGCCCCGCGTGCCCGACGGGTCAAACACCTCGAAGCGGTGCAACTCCAACCCGCTCGGTCGCTTCCCATGTCTGGGCTCCACTTCTTCACTCGGGAAAAGCCTGGCGCGCGGCGAGGACTCCGGCCCCGAAGGGTGGACTTCGACCTTGCGGCATCCGCGGATTCCCGTCGCGCACGGCCGGCCGGCGGGCGTCGCCCCGGCGGGAATGCGCTGGCACGGCGAATGAAAGGACAGACATCCGCCGGTGAACACAAACACCGCGCTTCGCAGTCCTACTCCCACGATTGGAACACCATGAAGTCCCCCCAGCGTCTCGCCCTCACCCTCGCCGGAGTCGTCGCCCTGTCCTCGCCCGCGGTCGCCGCCACCGCGACGAGCAACCTGGACGTCTCCGCCAGCGTGGCGGCCAACTGCCTCATCAGCACGGCCGCGGTCGCCTTCGGCGCTTATGACCCGGTCTCCGCCAACGCCTCCACCGCGCTCACCGGCACCGGCTCCGTGTCCGTCACGTGCACCAGCGGCTCGGGAGCCACCATCACGCTGGGCCAGGGCGACAACGCGGATGCGGCCTCCACCGACGCGGCCCCGCTGCGCCGCATGAGCGACGGCGCGGCCAACGTCCTGTCGTACGGCCTCTACCAGGACGCGGGCCGCACCACCGAGTGGGGTAACACCGCCGGGACGGGCGTGGCGCACCTGGGCACCGGCAGCGCCACCAGCATCACGGTGTACGGCAGCATCCCCGCCGGCCAGAGCGTGCCGGTCGGTGCCTACGCCGACACCGTCCTCGCCACCATCACCTTCTAGGCCAGGGCCTTCCGATGATGCGCATGGCTCGGCCCGCCCGCTCCTTCCCCACGCTCCTCCTGGGGCTCCTGCTGCTCGTCACCACGGGCGCCGGGGCTTCCGACTTCCAGGTCAGCCCGGTCCGCGTGGACGTCGGTGACCGGGTGCGCTCCGCGCTGCTGACGGTGCGCAACCAGGGCCAGGAGCCGCTCCGGCTCCAGGTCACCGCGTTCGCCTGGGACCAGGACTCGCGCGGAGAGCAGCGGCTCACCGCGACGACGGATGTCTCGTTCTTCCCCTCCCTCCTGTCGTTGGAGGCGGGAGAGGTGCGGAACATCCGGGTCGGAGTGGCGGGAGCTCCGGGCGCGACCGAGCGCACGTACCGGCTCATCATCGAGCAGCTTCCGCCGCTCGTCCGCGGCGGAAGCTCGCCTCCGGGCATCCGCGTCCTCACGCGGATGTCCATCCCCGTCTTCATGGCCCCGGTTCGCGGCGCGGGTATCGGGGGCATCCGCGCGCCCTGCCTCAAGGCAGGCGCCGTCGCCTTCTCCGTCTACAACAAAGGCACCGCCCACTTCCTCGTGCAATCCGTGCACGTCCGCGGGCTGGACGCGGCGGGGGCCGTCGTCATGGAGCGGCAGCTCCCCGGCTGGTACGTGCTCGCCGGCGGCCGGCGGGACTACACGCTCGACCTTACCGCGCCTCTCGTCCGCCAGATCCGCCGCATCACGGTGGACGCGCGGACGGACGTCTCCAACCTCTCCGGCAGCTTCGACGTGGCTGCTGGCGTCTGCTCCTCCTGAGCGATGGCGTGCTCCAGCCCCCAGCCCGCCCGGCCCCGCCGCGCGCCCGTCGCCGTCCTCTCGTGGGTGCTCTGGCTCTGGCTCGCCGCGCTTCCCGCGGCGGCCCTGCCCCCCGCGCCGGAGGAGCGGCTGGTGCTGGCGCTGGAGGTCAACGGAGTGGCCCGCGGTGAAGTCTTCCCGCTGCGCAGCGACGGGCGGCTGCTCATGGAGAGCGGGGAGTTGCTCCGCGCGGGCATCCTCCCTTCCATGCTGCCCGGCCGCCGCGAGACGCGTGACGGGCGCACGTACCTCGTCCTGGACGAGGCCGCGCCCGACCTGCGCTACACGCTCGACGAGCGGCGGGCCCTGCTCCGCGTCACCGTCTCCCTCGCCGCGCTTCCCCTGTCGTTCGTGGACCTGCGTGCCGGCGCGCGGCCGGACGCGCTGGAGGTCTCCCAGCCCGCCAGCGGCTTCCTCAACTACGCCGCGCGCATGGTGGGAAGCCGGCTGTCGCTGCAGGCCGATGCCGGCGCGAGCCTGCGCGGCGCGCTCCTCACCACCACGGCCTCCTGGGCGCCGGGGGCACCGCCCGTCCGCGGGCTGACGCGGCTCTCCTTCGACGAACCGTCCCGGCTGCTGCGCTGGACCTTCGGGGACGCCATCACCTCCGGCGGTCCGCTCGGCGGCGGCGCGGTGCTGGCCGGCCTCCACGTGTCGCGCGAGTTCGGGCTGGACCCCTATGGCGTCTACGTCCCCACCGTCGGGCGGGTGGAGGGTGTCTCGACGCCGTCCACGCTGGAGGTCTACGTCAACGACATGCTCGTGCGCCGGCTCGAGCTGCCGCCCGGCCCCGTCTCGCTGCAGGACCTGCCGCTGGCGCGCGGCGCCAACCAGGCCCGGTATGTGATTCGGGATGCCTTTGGCCGCACGCGCGAGGTGACCGAGCGCTTCTACCTGGCGTCCGACTTGCTGGCGCCAGGGTACAGCGACCTGGCGCTGTCCGCGGGCTTCCGCCGGGAGCACCTGTCCACGGCCAGCTTCGACTACGGCCCCCCGGCGCTCATCGCGCGGTACCGCCGGGGCATGAGCTCGGGCTCCACGGTGGGCGCCCGGCTGGAGGCCGCGCTGGACCGCGTCAGCGGCGGTCCGGAGCTCGCGCGCGGGCTGCCCGTGGGAGAGCTGTCCCTGTCGCTGTCCGGCAGCTTCGCGGACGGGCACGCGGGGGCGGCGGGCCAGCTGAAGTATGCCTTCCTGGGCCGCCAGCTCGGCCTCGGCCTCTTCGCTCGCGCCATGAGCAGGGGCTACTCGACGGTGAGCCTCGAACCGGAGGAGGACCGCCCGTTGCTGGAGGCGGGGGGCTCGGTGACCACGTCGCTCGGGCGCGTCGGCTCGGTGGGCGTCCAGGGCTCCGCGTCGTCCTGGAAGGGACAGGGCCGCGCGTTCCGCGTCACCGCGCTCGGCGGCGCGCGGCTGACGCGCACGCTCTCGCTCGCTGTCTCGGCGGGCCGGGCCGCGGGGCCGGGCCAGCCCGCCGCGTGGGAGGGGCAGCTGTCGCTGAGCCTCGTGCTCGGCGCGCACGCCACGGCCAGACTCTGGCGGGAGCAGGGCGAGCGGCAGGGCTCCACGGCGATGGACGTGCTGCGCACGCCTCCCGTGGGCGGAGGGTGGGGCTATCGGGTGCAGGGACAGCACGGCGTCCAGGACTTGCTCGATGCGAGCGCCGAGTACCAGGGCACCGCCGGACGCGCCGCCGCGGGCGCCGAGTGGCGCGAGGGCGTGCTGACCCCGCGGGCCGAGGTGTCCGGCGCGCTCGTCGCCATGGATGGCGAGGTGCTGCCCACCCGCTCCGTCGAGCAGGGCTTCGCGCTCGTGCGCGTCCCCGGCGCGGCCCACGTCCAGGTCCGCCTCAACAACCAGGACGTCGGGAGGACGAATGCGTCCGGGGCCGCCATCGTTCCCGGGCTGCTGCCCTACTACGCGAACCGCGTCTCCATCTCCGAACAGGACCTGCCCCCGGAGTTCGCCGTCGCGGAGGTCGAGCACGCCGTGGCGCCCGTGTTCCGTGGAGGGGCGCTCGTGCGCTTCGACGCCCGGCGCTTCCGGGCGCTCCGGGGCACGGTCGTCCTCAAGGGGCCGGGCGGGCCCGTGATCCCCTCGTTCGGTGAGCTCGCCGTCACGCTCGACGCCGTGCGCGGGCTGGAGCGGCGCTCGCCCCTGGGCCGCCAGGGCGAGTTCGAGCTGGAGGGCCTGGAGCCGGGGCTCTACCGGGCGACCGTCGAGTCCCCCGGCGGCACCTGCGTGTTCATCCTCACCGTGCCCTCCGGCGGGCCCGACATCACCGAACTGGGACAACTGAGATGCGGAAGATGAAGCACGCCGTTATCAGGAGCGGCTGGGCCGTGGCGTTGCTGGCCGTGCTCCAAGCGCCTCTCGCGGGCGCCGAGCCCGTCTGCTCGCTTGACGTCGTGGGCTGCGGCTTCGGTCCGTACGACGTCTTCAGCACGGCGCCACGGGACTCGACGGGGAGCATCACCGTGTCGTGCCAGGGGAGCACGGGCCCCGTCCCCGTGACGCTCACGCTGGATGCGGGGTGGTCCGGAGACGCCGCGCGCCGGACCATGAGCAGCGGGGCGGGAGCGCTCGAATACAACCTCTTCGTAGACGCGTCCCGCACCCAGGTCTGGGGCGATGGGTTCTCCGGCACGTCGAACCGGCAGCTCAGCGTCGACGGAAGCCCCGTGACGGTCTCCGTCTTCGGGCGCATCCCCGAAGGCCAGGTGGTGCCCCCCGGCACCTACGCCGACACGGTGGTGGTGACGGTGAGCTTCTGAAGGAATGGCAGCGGCTCCAAGGGAATGGAGTCGGTTCGAAGGTGCCGAGGCGGAAGGCTTCGTCATCGAGAATGGTTGTCTGGAGATGTCCGTCGAAACCCAAACGAGGCTTGGATTGGAAGACCTGGTGACACCCGCGGTCTCGCCACGGCGCCGGCTGCTCGTGGTGGACGACGAGAAGAGCGTCCTCAATGCCCTCCGCCGGACGTTGCGCGGGGGGGGCTGGGAAGTGGCGACGGCCCAGGACGCGGAGTCGGGGCTGGAGGCGCTCGAGCGGTTCACCCCCGAGGTGGTCATCGCCGACTTCCGCATGCCGGGGATGGACGGCGTGGACTTCCTCACCCGGGTGAAGGAGCACATGCCGCACGCCCAGCGCATCATGCTGACCGGGCAGGCGGATGAGCAGGTCATCGAGGAGGCCATCAACCGCTCCGAAATCTTCCGCTTCATCTCCAAGCCGTGGAACGACAACCACCTGCGGTTGACGGTGAAGAGCGCCTTCGAGCAGTACCTGCTCCGGGCGGAGAACGCCTGCCTGTATCGCGTGGCGCGGGAGCAGAATGCGCAGCTCAAGGATCTCAACGCGGACCTGGAGGCGCGCGTGGTCCAGCGCACCCAGGCGCTCAGCCAGGCGAAGCGCGACTGGGAGCTGACCTTCGACAGCCTGGACACGCCGCTGGCACTGGTGGACCTCGCGGACGGCACCGTGCGCCGCGCCAACCAGGCATACGCGCGCGCCGCCGGGCGGCGGGTGGAGGACGCGCGGGGTGTTGCCTGCCACCGCTACCTCTTCGGCCGGGACACGCCCTGCCCGGGCTGTTCGCTCCAGGCCGCGGCCAGGAGCGGCCAGGTGGCGCGCGCGACGCTGGAGCTGGGCGACCGCACGTACCTGCTCTCCGCCCACCCGCTGCCGGGTGAGAACTGCGCGGTGTGCACCTACCAGGACGTCACCGAGGAGCGGGCGATGACGCGCCGGCTCGTCGAGGCGGAGAAGATGGCCGCGGTGGGCCAGCTTGCCGGAGGCGTGGCCCATGAAATCAACAACCCGCTGGGCGGCATCCTGGCCTTCTCGCAGTTGATGAAGCGCGACCGGGGCCGGACGGAGGCGGACCTGGAGTCGCTCGACCTCATCGAGGAGAGCGCGCTGCGCTGCAAGCGCATCGTGGACAGCCTGCTGAAGCTCAGCCGGCACAGCCGCAGGGAGGACCGGTATCCGCTGGACCTGTCGCGCTGCGTGGAGGACGCCACGCTCCTCTTCAAGGCCCAGCTCAAGTCCATCCCGAAGGTGAAGCTGGAGCTGAAGCTGGCGCCGGAGCTGCCCCCGGTGCTGGCCGACGCGGGTCAAATCGCCCAGGTGGTGCTCATCCTCCTGCAGAACGGGCTCCAGGCGCTGCCCCAGGCGGCGGGCACGCTGACGCTGGAGACGGGCCGCCGCGCCGAGCGCTGCTTCCTCTGCGTGAGCGACACGGGCCGGGGCATCGAGGAGCGCCACCTGCCCCACATCTTCGAGCCGTCCTTCACCACCAAGCCCCCGGGCGAGGGGACGGGCCTGGGGCTCTCCATCGCCTACCGCATCGTCCATGACCATGGGGGCACCTTCGACGTCGACACGCGGGTCGGCGCGGGCTCCCGCTTCACCGTCTTGCTTCCCATTCCCACGCACCCCCAGGAATCACAGTGACCCACTGCAAGCGTGCCAGGATTCTCGTCGTGGACGACGACACGGTCGTCCTCAAGGCCGTGACCCAGATTCTCCAGCGCGAGGGCCATCACGTCCTCTCCATCGACGACGCAGTGGAGGGACTGGTGGCCGCGAAGGACCCCACCATCGACGTGGTGGTGCTGGACATCAACATGCCCAACGTCTCCGGGATGCACCTGCTGCGCGCCATCAAGGCCGAGCGCCCGGATGTCGAGGTCGTCATGATGACCGCCTACGCCACCATCGGCACCGCCGTGGAGGCGGTGAGGGTGGGGGCGTACGACTTCCTCACCAAGCCCTTCGAGAACATCGATGTGCTGAGCCTCACGGTGGCCAAGGCCATCGAGCGCAGGACGCTCAAGGCCCACACCCGGGTGCTGGAGGATGCGCTCCACACCCGCAACCACTTCGAGGACCTCATCGGCCAGTCGGCGCAGATGCACTCCGTCTTCAAGCTGGCGCAGATGGTGAGCGAGTCCACCGTCACCGTCCTCATCCAGGGTGAGAGCGGCACGGGCAAGGAGCTGGTGGCGCGCGCCATCCATTACCGCGGCCCGCGCAAGGACAGGCCCTTCGTCGCCGTCAACTGCTCCGCGCTGACGGAGACGCTGCTGGAGAGCGAGCTGTTCGGTCACGTGAAGGGCAGCTTCACCGGCGCCACCGGCAACAAGAAGGGCCTCTTCGAGGCGGCCGACGGCGGCACCCTCTTCCTCGACGAGATTGGCGACATTTCCCCCGCCACCCAGGTGCGCCTCTTGCGCGTGCTGCAGGAGGGCGAGGTCAAGCGCGTGGGCGCCAACGAGTCCATCAAGGTGGACGTGCGCGTCATCGCCGCCACCCACGTGGACCTGGTCCGCGCCAAGTCGCAGGGCAAGTTCCGCGAGGACCTCTTCTACCGCCTCAACGTCATCAAGATAGAGCTGCCGCCCCTGCGTGACAGACCCGAGGACGTGCCGGTGCTGGCGCACCACTTCCTGCGGATCTACACGCAGAAGGCCGGCAAGCAGGTGACGGGCTTCACGCCGCACGCCATGGAGGCCCTCATGGCCCACCGGTGGGAGGGCAACGTGCGCGAACTGGAGAACATCATCGAGCGGGCGCTGGTCCTCACCCAGAACCAGGTGCTGGACGTGGAGGACCTCCCTCCCGGCTTCGAGGACGTCTCCCACATCAGCTCGCCAGCGGAGGTCGTCAGCCTGGCGCACCTGGAATACGCCCAGGCCAAGCGCCTCACCCTGCGCGCCTTCGAGCGGCGCTACCTCGCCACGCTCATGGAGAAGTACGGCCACAACATCACCAACGCCGCGCGTGCGGCGGGGCTGGACCGCTCCAACTTCCGCCGCCTGCTCAAGCAGTACGAGGTGGCCGGCCGCTCGATGAAGCCGCGCGCCGACGACTCCTCCGAGGACACCGACTCCTCCTCGCTGTCTCCGTGACCCACGGCGGGACCCCGGCGCAGCCACGCCGGGGGGCCCGCGCCTCCGCGTTCCTGCAACGTCCGTTGGGACGGCCCATGCCCTTTCGAAGCGAAGAACCCAGCCCCGAGCCCATCGAAGCGAGGAGCAAGGCGCTCCTTGGCGAGCACCTGCACCGGGTCCACGTCCGCATGGACCACCTGATGGGCGGCTTGATGCTGCTCCAGTGGGGCCTGGTCGCCGCCGTCGCCATCCTCGTGTCGCGGGTCTTCCGGGAGCACGGGTCGCACCTGCTCAATGCCCGCGTCGACAGGGCCCTCCTGGTCGGCGCCGCCCTGGGCACCGTGCCCGCCGCCCTGGCCTACCTGCGTCCGGGCAGGGCGTCCACGCGGCATCTCATCGCCGCGGCCCAGATGCTCTGGATTACCGTCCTGGCCTGGCTGAGTGACGGCCGGGGGGAGACGCTGTTCTATGTCTTCGCCTCGCTCGCCCTCCTCGCCGCCTACCGCGACTGGAAGGTGCTCGTCACCGCGACGCTGGTCTTCATCGCGGAGTACGCCGTCTGGGGCCAGGCCTGGCCCGAGTCCCTGTACGGCGGGACGTCCCTTCAGTGGTGGCACGTCTTCGAGCATGCGGGCTGGGCGGTGCTCACGGATGTCTTCCTGCTCCTGGGCATCCGACGCAGCATCGAGGAGATGCGCGGCACCGCCCTGCAGCAGGCCCGTGCCGAGGAGCTCACCCGGAGCCTGGACCAGCGGGTGGTGGAGCGCACCGCCCAGCTCGAGGAGGCCCAGGCCGTGGCGCACGTGGGGAGCTGGGAGACGACCTCCGCCTCGGGCTGTATGCAGTGGAGCCCCGAGCTGTTCCGGATCTGTGGGGTGGACCCGAAGACCTTCACCCCCTCGATCGAGACGGCCCTGGTGCTCGTGCACCCGGAGGAGCGGGAGTCCGTCCGCCAGGAACTCGATCAGCTCCTGATCTCGGGAGGCGAGCTCACCCGCGAGGTGCGCATCCGCCGGCCGGATGGACAGCCGCGGCACCTGCTGATGCGGGCCAGGGCCCGGGCGGACGAAGCCGGACGTGGAATGCGGCTCGTCGGCACGCAGGCGGATATCACCGAGCGCAAGCGGGCCGATGCGGCGCTGCGCGCCAGCGAGGCGAAGTACCGCCAGATTGTCGAGACCTCGCACGAGGGCATCTGCTCCCTGGACCTGGAGTCCCGCATCACCTTCGCCAACGGGCGCATGGCCGAGATGCTGGGCGTGGAGCCGTCGGAGCTGCCGGGCGCGTACGCGCTCGACTTCATCGACGAGGAGAGCCGCCGGGCCTGCCAGGAGCGGATGGGGCGCTTCCGAAAGGGTCGCGCGGAGCTCGTCGACGTCAGGCTTCGCCGGAAGGACGGCGACGAGCTGTGGGCATTCGTGTCGGCCAGTCCCGTGCTCGGTCCGGACGGGCAGCGGACCGGCGCCTTCGTCATGGTGACGGACATCACCGAGCGCAAACAGATGGAGGAGCGCCTCAGGAGCCGCGAGGCCAAGCTGGCGGAGGTCGAGGTGCTGGTCCATGCGGGGAGCTGGGAGCTGGAGCTCCCATCGGAGCGGCTCCGGCTGTCGGACGAGCTCTGCCGCATCCTCGGCTTCGAACCCTCGCGGTTCCTGGGGACCCACGCAGCCTTCATGGAGCGCGTCCACCCCGAGGACCGCGGTGCCCTCCAGGTCGGCGTCACCCGCTCGGCGGAGAGGGGAGCGGTCTTCTCCTCGGAGTTCCGCATCGTCCGGCCCGGAGGAGAGGTGCGCATCCTCAGCGCGCTGGGCCGCGTCGCACCCCACGTGACGGGAGGGCCCGTCCACGTCGTCGGCATCACCCAGGACGTGACGGAGCGACGGGAGATGGAGGCGAGGCTCATGGTGGCGGACCGCATGGTGTCCATGGGCACGCTCGCGAGCGGTGTGGCCCACGAAATCAACAACCCCCTCGCCTACGTCCACAGCAACCTGGACTTCATGGCGGGCCAGCTGGAGCAACTGCGGGCCGCGCACCCCCAGGAGTGCCTCGACGAATTGGTGGAGGTGGTGCGCGAGACGCAGGAGGGCGCCGGCCGCATCCGCCGCATCGTGCGCGACCTGGGGACGCTGTCCCGGGCCGACGATGAGAAGCTCGGCCGCGTCGCCGTGGAGGAGGTGCTCGAGTGGTCCGCGAAGATGGCGTGGAACGAAATCCGCCATCGCGCGCGGCTCGTGAAGGACTTCGCGAGCGTGCCCGCCGTCGAGGCCAACGGCGCCCGCCTGGGACAGGTCTTCCTGAACCTGCTCATCAACGCGGCGCATGCCATTCCCGAAGGCCAGGTGGAGAAGAACGAAATCCGGCTCAGGTCGCGGCTGGACGAATCGGGCCGGGTGGCCATCGAGATCTCGGACACCGGCTCGGGCATTCCCTCCGAGATTCGCGGCCGCATCTTCGACCCGTTCTTCACCACCAAGCCGGTGGGGGTGGGCACGGGGCTGGGACTGTCCATCTGCCATGGCATCGTCAAGTCCATGGGCGGCGAGATTTCCGTGGCGAGCGAGATGGGCCGGGGGACGACCTTCACTGTCTGCCTGCCCGCGGCGGGGCAGGACGTCGACGACGAGGAGGCGTCGGAGGAGGCGCCCAGGAGGGCGGCCACGCGGAGGGCGAGGATCCTCATCGTGGACGACGAGCCCGCGGTGGCCGGCTCGCTGCGCCGGCTGCTGGCCTCGGAGCATGACGTGGAGGTGGTGCTCCGGGGCCGTGAGGCGCTCGAGCGGGTGGAGGCGCACGAGGACTTCGACCTCATCCTCTGCGACCTCCTCATGCCGGACATGACGGGGATGGACCTCTTCGACGAACTGGTGCGCGTGGCGCCGCGGCTCGCGGACAGGGTGGTGTTCCTGACGGGCGGGGCGTTCACCCAGCGGGCGCGGGAGTTCCTGGACCGGGTGCCCGGTCGGTACATGCAGAAGCCGGTCGACACCCGGCAGGTGCGTCGGCTGGTGCGGGAGCGGGTCTCCACCCAGGACGTGGCATCGTGACGCCGGTGTCCCCCGGGCACCCTGCCGCGTGTTGGTGGGCTCGCACCACGCTGGCGTCCACGTAGTGCCGCGTCCACTCCAGCCGACCGTGCTCATGCGCCTCGGCCTGCAACCGTCGCGGGATTCGCGCCCAGGTGCCCGGCCGCTGTGATGGCAGCCGGCCGGCCAGTCTCGCCCATCGCGCGTCGGGTCTGTTCGCCCCGGCTCATGCTCTCTCGAAGCCGGGCGCGCTCGACCTATTTGCGGACACGCACTAGCGGATGGCCCGCCAGGTGAACCAGGCGTCGTAGGCCAGGTTCGCCAGCGGCACGCCGCTGCGGCGCACCACGCTGTCGCGCCAGGGGTTGGTCTCGAAGGCCTTCCACGCCTCCTTGAGCGCCCCCTTCACCGAGCCCAGCTGAGCCAGCTTCGCCAGCTCCAGCTTGAGGCCGAAGGTGGTGATCTCATGCACGCCGAAGCTCTCCACGTGCGAGTACTTGAGGAACTCGCGCGCCTCCTGCTCCGTGGGGTAGCGCGTGTAGCGCAGGAGCTCCTGGAGCGTGCCGGGCTGCAGCTCGTCCGCGGTGAAGCGCAGCAGGGGAGACAGCCGCGCGTAGTCCCTCGCGTAGTCGTACATGCCCTCCTGCACGCGGCGGAAGAAGCGGGCGCTGTTGTCCTTCTCCTGGTCGTGGTGCAAGAGCTCCGGCATGGGCAGGTGCGGCGCCCACGGGTTCTTCCCGTAGCGCACCGTGCTGCCGTGGTTCGCCGTGGTGATCATCTCGAAGATGGCGGTGTTGCGCAGGAAGTCCGCCTCCTCCAGGTCGCGCCGCCGCAGGTCCGACAGGTAGCCGTACTTGAAGGACTTCTTCGCCAGGGGCTGACCGTCCGGCACGTAGGCCAGGTAGAAGCCGTGCAGCTCCGGGAAGCGCGCGTCGTGCTCGAAGGCGCGCATCAGGTTGTCCTGCATGCTGCCCTTCCACCCGATGTCCACGAGCGCCGTGCGCGTGAGGCCCATCAGCCCGCGGTACTCCAGGTAGCGGGACAGATTCGCCTTCGCCTCGTCGCGGCGCTGGTGGAAGGCCACGCGCACGCGGCGCGACGCGAGGAAGCGCTGGAAGGCGGCGTCCTTCGTGGGCTCCACGATGGGCCGGTCCGGGTCCGTGAGGCCGCACTCGGCGGCCAGCCGGATGAACTCGTCCTGGGGCAGCGACAGGTTCTTGAGCAGGCCGCGCAGCGACTGGCGGCTGTACTGGCGCCAGAAGCGGTGCACCTCCTCCCAGCTCAGCTCGCGCATGGACGCGAGGATGGTGGAGGCCCGGCTGACGAACAGGTAGTGCGCCTTCGGCACCCGGCGGAACAGCCCGGAGTCCTTCAGGAGCGCGAACACCTTGAGCAGCGTCAGGCCCTCGCGCGCCAGGAAGTAGACGTGGTCGATGCCCAGCTTCTCCGAGCGCTCGATGACGTCCACCACGAAGGCCACGATGCCCGGCGCCAGCGTGCGGCCCAGCTGGTAGCTGGCGTCGTCGTCCGGCGGGCGGACGTGGCGGGCCTCGTTGCCCAGCACGACGTCCACGTAGTGCGCGGCCCAGTACGGGTTCTGCTCCACGGCCTTCTGGGCAATCTCCAGCCGGCGGCGGCGCACCTTCTCGTCCGGGTCCTCCACGCGCAGGGTGGAGATGCCCAGCCGGCGCGGCTGCACGTTGTCGGCGTTCTCGTCGTCGCCGACGAAGAAGAGCTGCTCGGGCTTGAGCCCCTCGCGCTCCAGCACGCGCGGGAAGAGCCGGCCGGACGCCTTGCGCAGCCCCTCGTCGATGGAGACGTAGCCCGCGTCGAAGTACTGCTCCAGCCCGCAGTGCCGCAGCAGCTCACGCAAGAGCGGCTGCGACAGGTACATGTCGCTCACGAAGATGAGCCGCTTGCCCTGGGCCTTCAGCGCGGACAGCACCTCCGGGATGCCCGGCGCGGGACGCAGCGCCAGCTTCTCCAGCTCCAGCTCCAGCGCGCGCAGCTCCGCGGCCATGCGCGAGCGCATCGGCTCCCGAGGCAGCCAGCTGCCCGCCCAGCGCTGCAGGAGCGCCTCGAAGTCCACCTCGTTGTCGCGGCCCTGGGCCACCTGCTCCCCGGCGATCTCCATCTCCAGGGCGAAGCGGCGCTGACGCACCTGGGCCACCGTGGGCAGGGCCTTGGGGTGCACCAGCTCCTTCAGCCGCGCGTGGAAGCCGCGCGCCACGGCCGTCTTGAGCCACTCGCCCTCCACGCTGCGCACCACCAGCGTGTTGAAGACGTCGAAGCCCACCACGTCGTAGCCCGCCGTCGCGGTGAGCAGCCGCTCGCGCAGCGTGGCGAAGGGGGAGGATTCAATGGGGGGCGCGTCGCCCGCGCGGAAGAGGCGCGAGGCCTGGGCCAGGCCGTCCACCACGTTGGGCGGCAGGGCCTCCGAGGCAATCACCGACATGCGCTCGCCGGGCGTCGCGCGCGGGTGCTTCGTGGCGACGGGAGCGCCCTTCTGCGTCAGGTACAGGTCGCGCGCGGTCTCCACCGCCCAGCGCTGGAGGGCGGGAAGCAGCGCGGCCGCTGCGGGTTCACGGCGGGCTGTCATCTGCTTCCGGTGTCCTTGGCTCTAGTTGGGGACGGCCGCGAGGGTGCGGCTGGGACGCGTGAGCTTCTCCGCGCCCAGGGCCTCCGGGGCGGAGGCCTCCGGGGCGCGCGCGCCGGTGGACTCGACGGCGACGGGCACCGCCACCGGGGGCCGCGTGGGCGTCAGCGACGCCAGGTGCGCCACGGGGTCCGCGAACAGGTGGGCGTCGTGCAGCACGCGCTGGAAGCACGCGGACGCGTCGAAGGCCTCGCGCATCTTCTGCCACGCGCGGATGCGCACCGCGCGGAAGGACACCGGCATGCGGAAGACTTCGTCCAGCGAGCGCGCCCACTGGCCGTCCGGCCGGTAGAGGAACTCGTCCTCCGGCTCGATGTTCCACTCCCCGGCGAAGACCGTGTCGGCGATGACGAGCAGCCCGTGCGCCATGGCCAGCAGCGGCAGCGGATCAAAGCGGCCCATCAGGTCGCGCGACGCGTAGACGAGCGTCCCGGCCTTCTCCAGCGCCTGGGACACCTCTTGCGGCGTGGCGTGCGAGGACAGGACGTCCACCGGCCCCAGCTTGCGCAGGTCGTCCAGGGCCTCCGGCGAGGGGCTGGCCCAGTCCGCCACCAGCATCCTCCGGACCTCCAGCCGCGGGCCCGTCGGGCACCGCGCGGTGTCCACCGGCAGGGGCAGCGTCTGCAGCAGCGGCAGCCGCGCCAGCTCCGGCGACGTGGGCGTCTCCAGGTAGGTGAGCCAGCGGAAGCCCTGCGCGTCCGGACCGCTGGTGCGCGAGAGCCGCTCAATCTCCTCCGCGCTGAACAGCGGCGCGGGGATGACGCCGATGCGCATGCTCCCGGGCACCCGCGCCACCTGCTCCGGCGTGAGGTCCTGCGGCCGGAACACGAGCGTCGCGTTCGCGCCCCAGGCCTGGGCCGCGTCGAGCGCGGGCTCCCACTGGCCGGCCGTCACGGGGAAGAAGCGGACCTCGGCCCACGCCGCCTGGACGGGCACGTGCGGCTCGAAGGTCGGCTCGCCCACGAAGGCGACGCGCTGGAGGGAGGGGGAGGGCGGATGGACTCTCATGACAGGACTCGCGTCAGACGCGCGCGGAGGGACTTCTTCAAGTCGTCGCCCACCAGCTTCTGCAGCGCGCGGACGGGGCGGGACTTCTTGAACTGGCGGTAGCGCTCCAGCAGCACCTGCTCGCCGGGCCCCACGTACGGGTGCAGCGGCGAGTGGCCTCCGCGCTCCGCGCGCCAGACGTCGTCCAGCCAGTGGCCGTGCATGGTGGACATCGCGGCCAGCGCGGGGCGCAGGTGCGTGTTCGTCCAGCCCTCCGCGTGCAGCGCTTCCAGACCGGAGGCCACCTGGCGCGTGCTGGACTCCCAGTCCGTGAACGCCTTCGCGGTGGCGAGCGCGTTCGTGCGCAGGTGCGCGAGGTACGCCGGCTGCGTGCTCAACAGCCGCAGGAACTGGACGATCTGCCGGTGGTTGTACGGCTCCACCATCAGCGAGTTCTGCCCGTGCACCATGTACTCGTCGGTGCCGGTGACGGTGTACGTGATGGCGGTGCCGCCCTGGGAGAACATCTCCAGCGGCGGGCCGAACATGCCCTCCACGCGAGAGAGCTTCAGCAGCACGTCGTACTGGCCGTAGACCTGGTGCACCTGGTTGATGGGGATGCGCTCGTGCACCTGCACCGGCTGCCCGCCCACGGTGGGCTTCTGCCCGCCGGAGGACGACGCCAGCCACCCCGTCTCGAACTGGACGCCCGCCTGCGCCGCCAGTTCCAGGACCTCGAACGTCTCCGGCACGCCCTTGAAGCCCACGCCCCACGGGCCCTCCACCAGCACGCGCAGCTTGCCGCCACGCTGGGGCGGGGCCTGCACGCAGGGGAAGTGGTCGCGGGACAGGCCGTTCTGCACGTAGAGCGTGCGCCCCTCGGGCTGCAGCGTCTGGATGAACTCCACCAGCCACTTCGCCTCGGTGACGAACAGCAGCGGCAGCGAATACGTCTGCCGGTTGAGCAGCTTGTAGTGGCGCTCCGCGTGGAAGCGCGACTCCAGGCTCTGGTTCAGGTAGCCGTACACCCGGGCGTTGACGCGCCACAGGTCGTAGAAGGTGATCCACCACGTGGCCAGCGCGAAGTCGAAGGACTCGCCCTCGGCCTCCGCGAGCGACCGGCGCGGCAGGTCCGCCAGCCGCGGGTGCCACAGGGGATACGTCAGCTTGACGGGGCCCGGGGTGATGAGGACGGCCTCATGGCCGAGGTCCTGGAGCCGTGAGGCGTACTCCAGGATGACGTTGGACCCACCGGAGATATTGGCGATGTCCCCAACGAGGAACCCGATCTTCATGCCTTGGCAACTCGCGTCGTGGGCTGGATGCGGCCCGGAGGAAACGATTCGCCGCCGCCGTTGATTCTCCCCGTGGCATCCCCCTCAGGATTGACGAGGCAGGCGAAGCGAGGGGCCGATGTAGCGCGGAGATGGTTGCTGCGTCAACGCCCGCCAGGGCCGCTGTCCGTCGAGCAGGCAGCCATTCGCTCAGGGTGAGGATGGGCCTGGCGGATCCTTCTCCAGCTGCTTCAACCGCGCTTCCAGTTCGCGCCGCCACAGCGCCTGCGTCCGCGCGTGTTCGCGCTGGTTCTCGATGACGACGGTGAGCGCGTCCAGGATGGCCTCGTTGAAGTGCACCTGGCGGCGCAGCACCTCGTTGATGAACGGCTGGAACGCGCCGCGGAACGTCCGCTTGGCGAACACGAGCACGGGCCCCAGGACGGGGCGGTGCGACGTCGCAGGCTCCACGTAGCGCACGTCCGCCTTGGCCCGGGCCTCCAGCAGCAGCGCCGGCCACTGGCCCGCGACGGGGGCGCGCAGCGACGCGGCCAGCGTGCGGCGCAGGTGGTCGCGCGCGGCGGCGGACGGCTCGGGGAGCCGCTCGGTGGCGGCGGCCACGGCCTGGGCCGTGGGCTCGGCCGTGAGCAGGTCAGCGGCGTGCATCGCGGGCTCCTCGCTTCTTCTTCGATGACAGGGCCTGGACCAGGACGTTGGCCACCGCGTCCAGGTCCGTGCGGTCCAGCTCCACCAGGCGCGGCCCCAGGTGGTGCCGGGCCGCCTCCGTCGACGCCTCGTCGGACGCGCCGGCCGCGTCGCGCACCCCCCAGCTCCGCCGCCCCACGCTGGCCATCAGCGCCTGCGCCGCGGCGGTGTCCACGCCCAACAGCACCACCTTCCCGGACGACGCCCGCACCGCCGTCTCCAGCGACGACGAGCTCGGCAGCAGCTCGGGCGCGGGGCCGACGGGCTGGTCGGGGGTGAAGTGCCAGACAGGCGCTCCTCCGGTCGTCTGGGGCCCGAGCGAGAGAGTGGGCTCCTCGCCGCGCCCCCGGAGGGCGAGGATGCGGGAGTCAGGCAGGCGGCGGTGCAGCTCGCGGGCGAGCCGCGACATGGGCGCCTCCGGCCGCGCGGAGAAGCCGGGGCAGACGAGTTCGATGGCGGGCGCCTGCGAGGCGGCCACCGCCGGACCGGGCCCGCTTCCTCCCAGCCAGCCCTGCAGCGCGGTGCGCACCTGCGCGGCCACGGCCTTCTGGGACAGCCCGGCCACGCGGGCGCGCTGCGCGGTGAGCACCTGCTGGCGCAGCGCGGGTTCGCGCTCCAGCACCGCGAGCAGCTGCGCCACGTCCATGGGCTCGCGCGAGAACGTGGTGAGGCCCGCGCCGCCCATCGTCTCCGGGACGGCCGCGGCGCCGTACGCGACGACGGGGACGTCGCGGTACATGGCCTCCAGCAGCGGCACGCCGAAGCCCTCGTGCCGGCTCATGGAGAGGTAGGCCGTGGCGGACGCGAAGCAGGCGGACAGCTGCGCGGCGTTGACGCGGCCCAGGAACTGGATGCGGTCCGGGCCGAGCAGGTCCTTGAGGCCGTGCAGGAAACCGCCATAAGGCGCGTCGCGGTGGATGTTGCCCGCGATGAGCAGGCGGCTCTTGGGCTGGTACAGGCGCTGGTACGCGGTGAAGACGCGCAGCACGTCGTCCACGTACTTGCTGGGCACCGCGCGGCCCACGAAGAGGATGTTGGAGCAGCCGTCGTCCAGCTCCGCCATCAGCGCAGGGTCTGGCGGCGTGTCGAACGCGTTCCAGTCGATGGCGAAGGGCAGCACGTCCACGCGCGGGTAGCCCGCGGCGACCAGCTCCTCCGCGCTGAAGCGCGAGTAGGCGAAGGCGCCGTCCACGTGCGGGCGCAGCGCGAGCAACTCCAGGCGGGCGGCGTCGCACGCGAGCACCGCGCCCCGGTCATAGCCCTCGAAGAGCCGGGCGGGGGTGATGTTGTGGTAGACGAGCAGCTTGCGTCCGCGCGACCGGGCGATGAGCGGCACCTGCCTCGATTCGAAGCTGTGGTGCACGAGCAGCACGGAGTCGCGGGTGGCCTCGCGCGGGTAGCTCCTGGCGGCGCGCACCTGGTCGCGGCACGCGTCGTCCCAGGAGTCCGCGTAGATTTCGGAGGTGTGGCCCCAGGAGCGCAGCAGGCTCTGGAGGTAGCGCACCTGGTTGCCAATCGCGTCACCCCACGCCAGGCGGGTGACCAGCTGATGGATGTGCAAGGGTCCGCCCGGGCCGTGAGGAGGTCGCGGTGACACGCGCGCGTTCCCTTACAACCGTCCAGCCCGCCCTTACAAGGGCGCCGCACGTGCCTTGACGGGGGGACTTCCGCACAGTAGCCAGGGCGGCCCACGCGTCCCCCAAGGTTGGGTCCATGTCAACGAACGTCCTGGTCACGGGAGGGTGCGGCTTCATCGGGTCCAACCTGGTCCGTTACCTGCTCCGCGAGCGGCCGGACTGGAAGGTCGTCAACCTGGACCGGCTCACCTACGCCGGCAACCTGGAGAACCTCGCCGGCCTGGAGGACGACACCCGCCACGTCTTCGTGCACGGCGACGTGGGCGACCGGGCGTGCGTGGACCGGGTGCTCCAGGAGCACGCCATCGACAGCGTCCTCCATCTGGCCGCGGAGAGCCACGTGGACCGCTCCATCGAAGGCCCGGCCGTCTTCGTCACCACCAACGTCCTGGGCACGCAGCACCTGCTGGAGGCCTGCCGCGTGCACGGCGTCCGGCGGTTCGTGCAGGTCTCCACGGACGAGGTGTACGGCTCGCTGGGGCCCTCCGGGGCGTTCACGGAAGCGTCGCCCCTCCAGCCCTCCAGCCCCTATTCGGCGTCCAAGACGGGCGCGGACCTGCTGGCCCTGGCGTACCACCACACCTACGGCCTGGACGTGGTGGTGACCCGCTGCTCGAACAACTACGGCCGCTACCAGTTCCCGGAGAAGCTCATCCCCCGCATGGTGGTGAACGCGCTGAGGAACCAGCCGCTGCCCGTCTACGGCGACGGCCAGCACGTGCGCGACTGGTTGCACGTGGAGGACCACTGCCAGGGGCTGCTCCAGGCGCTGGAGCGGGGCCGGGCGGGGCAGGTCTACAACCTGGGCGGCGGCGCGGAGCGCAAGAACCTGGACCTGGTGAAGGGCATCCTCGCGGCGCTGGGCAAGCCGGAGTCGCTCATCGAGTTCGTCACGGACCGCCTGGGGCACGACCGCCGCTACGCCATCGACCCCGCGAAGAGCCGGTGCGAGCTGGGCTGGACGCCCACGCATTCCTTCGAAGCGGGGCTGGCGGACACGGTGCGCTGGTACGTGGAGCACCCGGAGTGGTGGGAGCGCGTGCTGAGCGGTGCGTACCGGAGCACCGTGACGCTGACGCGCCGGAGGAACGGAGCATGAGCCGCTTCGTCGTGACGGGAGCGAACGGGCTGGTGGGGCGCCGGGCGTGCGCGCTGCTGGCCGCGCGGGGGCACTCGGTGGTCGGAGTGGGGAAGGGCCCGCGCCGCGCCTTGGGGCCGTTCGACTACGAGGCGCTGGACCTCACGCGCGAGGCGGACGTGGCGCCCGCGTTGGGGCGGCTGTCCCCGGCGGTCGTCCTGCACTGCGCGTCCATGACGGAGGTGGACGCCTGCGAGAAGGCGCCCGAGGCCGCGTACGCCGCGAACGTCACCGCCACGGCGGCGGTGGCCCGCTGGACGCGCGAGGCCGGCGCGCACCTGGTGCACGTGTCCACCGACTACGTCTTCGACGGCGACGCGGGGCCCTACGGTGAGGACGCGGTGCCGAACCCGCGCGGCGTCTACGCGGTGACGAAGCACATGGGCGAACAGGCCGCGCGCGTGCTCTCGCCCGGGTGCGCGATTGCGCGGACCGCGGTGGTGTATGGCTGGCCTCCAGTGGAGGGCCGGCTCAACTTCGGCGCGTGGCTGGTGAAGACGCTGTCGGCGGGGCAGCCGGTGAAGCTCTTCGAGGATCAGGTCGTGTCCCCGAGCTTCGCGGACAACGTGGCCGCGATGCTGGTGGAGATGGGCGAGCGGCGGCTGGGCGGGACGTGGAACACCTGCGGCGGCACGGTGCTGGACCGCGTGGCCTTCGGGCGGGCGCTGTGCGACGTGTTCGGCTTCGACGGGGGCCTGGTGGTCCCCACGCGGATGGCGGACCTGAAGTTGTCAGCGCCCCGGCCGCTGAAGAGCGGGCTCTTGACGGACAAGGCGCGGGAACAGCTGTCGGAGAAGCCGCTGGCGCTGGCGGAGTCCCTGCGGCGCTTCCATGCGAGCTGGCTCGAGGCCCAGGCCGGGGAGGCGGGATGAAGGGAATCATCCTCGCGGGAGGCTCGGGGACGCGCCTGTATCCGCTGACGCTCGTGGTGAGCAAGCAACTGCTGCCCGTCTACGACAAGCCGATGATCTACTACCCGCTGACCACGCTGATGCTGGCGGGCATCCGGGAGGTGTTGATCATCTCCACGCCGCACGACCTGCCGCGCTTCCGCGACCTGCTGGGCGACGGCGAGCAGTGGGGCATGTCCTTCCAGTACGCGGAGCAGCCCCGGCCGGAGGGCCTGGCGCAGGCGTTCGTCATTGGCCGGGACTTCGTGGGGAGCGACGCCGTGTCGCTCATCCTGGGGGACAACATCTTCTACGGGGACGGCCTGAGCGAGCTGGTGCGCCGGGCGGTGCGGCGCGCGTCCGGGGCGACGGTGTTCGGCTACCAGGTGAAGGATCCGCAGCGCTACGGCGTGGTGGAGCTGGCGCCGGGCAACCGGGCCATCAGCATCGAGGAGAAGCCCGCGAAGCCGAAGTCCCACTACGCCGTCACGGGGCTGTACTTCTACGACAACCAGGTGCTGGACATCGCCGCCGCGCTGAAGCCCAGCAAGCGGGGCGAGCTGGAGATCACCGACGTCAACGCGGAGTACATGCGCCGCGACCAGCTCACGGTGGAGTTGATGGGCCGCGGCTACGCGTGGCTGGACACCGGGACGCACGAGTCGCTGATGCAGGCCTCGTCGTTCATCGAGATCATCGAGCGCCGGCAGGGCCTGAAGATCGCCTGCCCGGAGGAGATCGCCTACCGCATGGGCTACATCGACGAGGCGCGGCTGGAGGCGCTCGCGGAGCCCATGTTGAAGAACGACTACGGCCAGTACCTGAAGGCGCTCCTGGGGACCCGGGGGACGACGCCATGAAGGTGCAGACGACGGAGCTTCCCGGGGTCCTGCTGCTGGAGCCCCGCGTGTTCGGAGACTCGCGGGGCTTCTTCGTGGAGACGTTCCACGCCCAGCGCTACCAGGACGCGGGCATCCCGAGCGCCTTCGTGCAGGACAACCTGTCGCGGTCGGTGCGGGGCACGCTCCGGGGCCTGCACTTCCAGGAACCGAACGGGCAGGGGAAGCTGGTGCAGGTGCTGGCGGGCGCGGTCTGGGACGTGGTGGTGGACGTGCGCAAGGGCTCGCCCACGTTCGGCCGGTGGATGGGGGCGGAGCTGTCCTCCGGCAACAAGTGGCAGCTGTGGATCCCCCCGGGCTTCGCGCACGGGTTCTGCGTGCTGAGCGACTCGGCGGACTTCTTCTACAAGTGCACCGCGCAATACGCCCCGGAGTCCGAGCGGAGCGTGGCCTGGGACGATCCGGACCTGGCCATCCCCTGGCCCGTGAAGGAGCCGCTGCTGTCGGTGAAGGATCAGCGCGCGCCCCGGCTGAAGGACGCCCAGGTGCTGCCCGTCTACTGAGCTTCGGGCGGCCGGGCAGGCTTGGGACGGGGGCTTGTCATTCCATGCGCCCTGCGCGGTGAGCAGGCAGGGGGGCAGGCAACGTCCCAGGGGAGGAAGCCGACCGGGGGATGGAATGCCCAATCTCCTCCGAGGAGGAGAAGGCATGGTCCTGCCCGGCAGGGGAATGAGTTGGAAGGAGTTCTTCAAGTCCCTCAAGGACGAGTGGGGGCGCGACAACGTGGGCAACGTCGCGGGGGCGCTGACGTTCCAGAGCATCCTCGCGCTGTTCCCGTTCCTGCTGTTCCTCGTGTCGCTGGCCGGCGTGCTGATTGATCCGCATCAGGCGCAGCAGCTCATCCAGGAGCTGTCCAAGGTGGCGCCCCAGGAGGTGACGAAGATCCTGGGCGAGCGGCTGGAGGCGCTGGCGACCAGCAACCCGGTGGGACTCCTGACCATCGGTGGCGTGGGCGCCATCTGGGCGGCGTCAGGCGGCGTGGTGGCGCTGATGGAGGCGCTCAACACCGTGTACGGCGTGGAGGAGAAGCGCCCCTTCTGGAAGAAGCGGGGCATCGCGCTGCTGACGACGCTGGGCACGGCGGTGACGGTGGTGCTGGCGGCCATCGTCGCGATCGTCACCCCGGCGGTGGCGGACAAGCTGGGTGAACCGCTGGCGGGCCTCATGCTGTGGCTGCGCATGCCGGTGGCCGGCATCCTGATGATGCTGCTGCTGGCGGTGCTCTATTACGTGCTGCCGGACGTGAAGCAGAAGTTCAAGTTCATCACCCCGGGTTCGGTGGTGAGCGTGATCATCTGGGTGATCGCGTCGTGGGGCTTCTCGAAGTACGTGTCGAACTTCGGCTCGTATGACGTGAACTACGGCGCCATCGGCGGTGTCATCGTGATGCTGCTGTGGATGCAGATCTCCTGCATGGTCGTGCTGCTGGGTGCGGAGATCAACGGCGTCCTCGAGCACAAGTCACCGGATGGGAAGTCGCCGGGCCAGCGGGATCCGGACGCGCCGGGACCGAACGTGACGAAGACGGAGGCGGAGGAGCAGGGCGCGAACCTGCCCGGCGCCACCGACTTCCGGCCCATCCCGCCGCAGCCGAGCTACCAGAGCCAGCCGGTGCCCCTGAGCAAGACGCCCCTGGCCGCGGCGGCGAAGTGGGCCGCGGGTGTGGGCCTGGGCGTGTTCCTGATGCGCCGCAAGTCCGCGGCGCGGTAGGCACGACAACGCCTTGCACGGCGGGCGGTCCTCGCGAGGGGGCCGCCCGTTGTCTTTTCAGGGGAGCGGAGAGGTGACGTAGTCCTTCCCGTCGGAATGACAGCCGTGGCAGCTGGAGTGGGCGCGGCCGTAATAGTTGTCGGAGTAGGTCGGGCCGAAGCCCTCGTAGAAGACCCAGGTGTCCTTGCCGGGGCCCTCGGCGACCTTCACGTCCAGCGCGTGGCCCCGGAGCGTCTTCCCGTCGTCCTCGAAGAGCTCCTTCACGAGGATGCTGCCCACGGGATGGGTGGCATTGCCTTCCCGGAGCGAGCTCGCGACGACGTCGTTGAAGAAGACGCGGACCTTGCTGCCGTGAGGGGCGCGCGTGTCGTGGACGGAGGGCTCCGCGAGCCAGGAGCTGTACTGGCCGGAGCGCACGAAGGCGGTGATGCCCTGTTCGGACGTGTCGAGCTGCTGGATGACGCCGAGCCCCTCGTCCACGGAGGAGGAGGGACCGCAGGCGCTGGCGAACAGGAGCGGCAGGAGCAGGGCATGGGGGCGCATGCACTGGGCTACGCCCCGGGCGCCGGGACGGTTACAGCGGCGGACTGCTCATTGGGGCGAATAGGTGTGGGTCAGGTCGATGACCAGGGACTCCACGATGGGCGGAAACGCGAGCTCGATGTGGCCCCGGTTCAGATCCGCGCGGGTGACCTGGTAGGAGGTTCCGCCGAACTCGTCATCGAAGGTGAAGTCATCGTTGTCGAAGATGGAGATCTCGATGGGGTGCAGGAGGAGGTTGGACGTGATGACCTCACAGCTGCCCGAGCGCCATTCGGGCTCCCAGCTCTCGTCCTCGGCGGTGCGGGTGCGCTCCGGAGCGGAGGGGCAGCGCATCTCCACGACGACGTCGGGAGGGGAGCCGTCGGAATCCCAGTCCTCGCCGTTGTCCGGATCGACGTCCACGATGAAGGCCCGGCGGGGCTGCACCCGCGTCCGCATCACGCCCGCGTAACAGGCCCGGGTATCGAGCCGACAGACATTGCCGTCGGGACAGCTCTCACAGAGGGCGCCGCTGGAGCCGCAGAGGGCGTCGCCGAGGTCGAGGACGCACACGTTGCTCACGGAGCAGCAGCCGTTCGCGCAGCTCTCCGGAGTGCACTCGGGCTCACCGCAGGCCGGGAGGAAGAGGGCGCACGTCAGGGCCATCAGGAGCAGGCAGGGCGTTTTCATGACGGTCGTGAAGGCTACCAGAGGCGGTTCACTTCGCGGTGACTGCGGCCAGGATGTATCGGGGCAGCAGATCCTCACGGAACTTCCGCCAGACCCGCGGTGAACAGCACGACGAGGTCGAACTTCATGAGATCGGCGATCTGCTATTCATTCGTCTCGTGACATCCCACGTCGGCCAATACCAGCGCATCCGCCTGCTCGCCGAAGGCATCATCGAGGACCATCTGGCCAAGGCCGCTGGCCCGCAGGGCATCGAGAAGACGCTGGTGCTCCAGTGCCTCCGGCCGGACATGGCCGAGCAGATGGAGTTCCCGGAGCTGTTCCTCGACACGGCGAGGACCGCCGCCCGGCTCACGCACCCGCACCTCGTGAAGGTCTTCGACTTCGGTGCGGCGGACGGCACGTACTTCCTAGCCAGGGAGCACGTCGATGGGATCAGCCTGAGCAGGTTGATCAAGCACCTGGCGGTCCAGCGGATGACCCTGCCGGCGACGCTGTGCGCGCGCATCATCTCGCAAGCCTGCGAGGGGCTCGCCTATGCCCACGACCTGACCCACCCCGAGACGCACGAGCCGCTGAGGCTCATCCACCGCTGCATCCGGCCGTACAACATCCTCCTGTCGCGTCAGGGGACGACCAAGGTGGTGGACTTCGGCATCGACCATCTCCGGTCCCGGTGGACCCCCGAACACCCGCTCCCCGTCATGAGCAAGTACGTGTACATGGCGCCCGAGGAGATAAGGGGCGAGCGGGCAGACCGGCGGGTCGACGTCTACGCGCTCGGAGTGGTGCTCTACGAGTTGCTCACCACGCGCAGGCCCTTTTCGTCCACGTCCGAATGGGATTTGCCTCGGGCCGTCATGTCCGAGCCCATGGTGCCCGCCGAGCAGCACCGCCCGGACCTGCCCGGAGTCCTGCGAGCCATCCTCGCCCGGGCGCTCGCGAAGGATCGGGACCAGCGCTACCCGGACTGCCAGGCGTTCCGGGAGGACCTGGAGCAGTTCATCCGCTCGGAGGGTGAGCCGGTGACACCGCGGCAGGTGGCCCAGCTCGTCCAGCAGATCACCGCGAGCGACGACCCAGCCGTCAGTGCTCCGGCTCCGGACGACCTGGAGACCCAGGCACGGCTCCGCTTGGGACGACGCTGGATCCTCGCGGCGGCCGTGGGCCTGGGGGTCCTGCTCGGAGGCGGCGCGCTGCTCTGGAAGATGAGCGCTGCGCCCGAGCCCGAGAAGGTCCGCGCTACTCCACCGTGAGCGGGAACAAGGCGGATGCCGGATGGCCCGTCACCGTGAGGACGCGAGGCTCCTCCTTGTCCTGCCACTGCCAGTATTTGGCCTGCGACTGCCACGAGCACGGCTCGACGGTGATGGTCAGCGGTCCTGAGCCCTCTCCCCGGGGCTTGAAGGTCACCTCCAGCTCCGCGGTGGCCTCTCCCTCCAGGCCGGCGGCAACCCCCACGAGATTCACGCGGTTCTCATCCACCATCGGGAGTGGCTGGCCGCGATACCGCACGCTCACGTCCACCACGCGAGCGCCGACGAGCGCCCCGGACACCCGGATCCGCACGGCCTCACACGAGGTCCCGTCATTGCGCACCACCGAACGCCACGTCTCGGTCACGGGCACGGACACGGTCAGCGGTCCCGAGGAGTGCTCGGTCCAGTGGAGCGCGGGCGTCTTGTAGCCCACGTGCATGAGCGGCGCGCCCGGGCTCACCGGCCGGTTCGAGGCGTGGAGGCGCAAGGGGGGGCCGGGCTCGGCGGTGAGCAGGAAGAGCGCGTCACTGTCCTCGGCGCCCACCCACCACCGGTCAGTCCCCGCGGGCGTCACGGACACGATGCGGGGCCACTCTCCCACGAGTGTCTCCATCACCTGGAGCCCGGGCAGGGACACCAGGAGGGTCTTGTCCTGCACGAAGAGGAGCGCCCGGGACGCGTCGAGAACGCACACCCCGGCACCACCCCAGATCAGTTCATCCTCTTCATCGTCATCACCCTCTTGGTCCGGGATGGACCCGAGCAGGGTGCCGTCGAGCGCGAAGTGGAGGAGCGCCGTCTGCCGGTAGTTGATGACGAGCAGGAGAAGCACGCCCTGGGGAGTGGCTAGGGCCCGCCAGATGTCCTGCTCACCGCCCGGCTCCACCTGAAGCGCGCCCTCCGGCTGAGTCGCCCCCGGGCGGAGCACGTAGACGCGGCCTCGGCCTTTCTCGAGGACGGTGATGCCAAAGGGGCTCGAGTCGAGGAACGCCCCATCGGAAACCTGCCGGAGGGGGAGCCCCTCCGAGTATCCGTACCCGTGCGTGGCGTGCACGGGCTTGGGCAAGGTCATGGGCTCCCATCGCTGCCCGGACGCATCGGTCGCGAAGAGGGTGGTCAGCTTAAGGGCGCCGTCCACCACCGCTCCGACGAGCCGGTCCCCATCGGAGGTGAGATCGAAGCACTCCCTCGGAAAGGCCAGGACGGGAGCGCTCGCGCCGGCTCCTGCGGAGAAGACACGGCGATCCCCGTTTCCCACCCAGACGTCCTGTCCCTCATTGAGCGCGGCGAGCACCACGGGCGCGGACGGATGATCCACCACGTCTCCACTGGCCTCCCGGCGCACGCCTTCGGCTCCATGGAAGACGATGAGCCGCTGCGGTCTGAGATCAAACAACCACGGTCCACGGGCCAGGAGGCGACGTCTCGGGTACATGGGCCTGCATCATACCCACGGACACCCGTCCCCCTGCGGCATCAAGTGTTCCACCTGCCGGTTGTACTCGGCGGCCACCTTGCTCCGAATGGAACTGGAGGAGGCGAACTTCATCTCGTTCATGAGCGCGCGAGGCTGGATCAATTAACCGGTGATGCTCTTGCCTATGCCGAGGGTGACCACCAGCCGGAAGTGTCCGGAAGGGAGACCACCCGCTCCTCCAAGGCTTCGACACAATCCGGATGCCTGCCTTCAGTCTGGCGGAGTGCTTCCGCGAGCGCCTCCATCCGACTCCACTCCTGTTCTTTGAACGTGTGGCTGCGGATGACGCTTGGGATGGGGGCGTCATTCTCCTCCAGCCCCCATCGTGCCCGCTCACGTTCCAGTTGGGTTCCCCGTAGCAACATGAGGGGAAACGCCTTGAGCACGGGCACTTGCCGACGGAGGCAGAAGTCGACCGTTTGTCGAAAGGACTCCAACGTCTGCTCGGGCAGCCCGAAGATGATGGAAACCTCGAAAGGGATGCCGCGCGCGTGGAGCTTGCGGACTCCTTCCACCACCTTCTCGAGATGATTCACGCGCTCCACGGCGCGTGCCTCCTTCTCGTGGATGGTCTGCAGGCCAAACTCAAGCCGGACCGCGAGCCCTTCGCAGGCGTCGAGGAACTCATCATCCAACGTCGAGAAGTGGCACTGCAAAGACAGCCGTCCGCGATAGTCAAGCCGCTGGAAGGTTCGCAGCACCGCCAGCGCGTGATCCCCGAGATTGAAGAGCGGATCCAGCACGGCGATGTCGTTCACTCCCGAGCGCACGAACAGCCCAATCTCTTCCTCAAGCCGAGCCATGGGGAGGTCACGGCGACGCAACCGGCTGCCGGCCTCCCGGTGCTGGCAGAACGAGCAGCGGAAGGGACACCCGCGCTGGGTTTCCCACCGGATGAACCGTTGCTCCCCTGAAAGTTCAATCACGTCTTCGAGGAAGGGGGACGCAAGCGTCTCCAGCTTCGCCTGTGCTTGGACGCCAGCATCCAACTGGCCAGCCCAATGGACTCCTGGAAACCGGATTCGATCGGACGTGGCGGCAATCGCCACCATGGCCTCTTCGCCATAACCCCGGACGAATCCATCCGCTTCAGGGTAGAGCTGCTCAAGGCCCGGTCCCGCGTAGGAGACCTGGGGCCCTCCGAGGATGATACGCCCCGCGAATCCGCTCCGACGCAGCGCCCCCAGAAGCTTCTTCACCACCCGGTCGTTCCACACGTAGACGCCAAGGCCCAAGTCTACGTCCCGAGCCTCAAGTCCCCGTGCACCTTCAAGCACGCTCCACAGGATGTGCTCCTCACTGAAGTCAGAGCGATTGATGGCAAACGAGAACGCTCGCACGTCGACGTTCGCCTTTCGCAGTGCCGCGACGATGGAGGCATGTCCCAGGGGGAGGCGAGGGTCTTTGTCGCGCGTCCAATCAATCGAGACCAGAATGACCCGCCGTGGCTGAGGTGGGACAGAAATGACCTCGGAGCTCCGACTGGACATTTGCTCCCCCAGAAACGGCTCGCGTGGACTGTTCTGCGGTGCCGATGACTCCGCTCTCTCCGGACGAAAAGGGCCGCGGAAGATTCAACCGCAAGGAGAAGGGCTGGTGAGCCCTCTTATCCAAGTGGAGGAGATGGTTCTGACCGATTTCACTTCGCCTGTGCATCCCCCATGAGGAGTAGGAACCGGATACGAAAACGCCGCCCCACTTCCGATGGACCGGAAGTGGGCGGCGATGACACTGCTTGGGACCTCGGCGCGGTGACCGGCTATTCGGCGTAGTAGGTGGTGACCTGGAAGGCCACGGACATCAACGCACTGGAACCCGTGAGCTCCACGACGCCACGGTCGATGTCGGAGCGGGTCATCTGGTACTGCGCCGACGCAATCGGGTCGTCGAAGATGGCGTCAACATCAATGACGGTGAACTGGATGGGGGCCGAAAGCAGATCGGTACTGAGGACGTCGCATGAGCCCTTCGTCCAGGTGGGGGTGAAGCTCTCAACTTCCTCCGAAGGGGGGACGGCGGCTGGCGTGTTGGGGCACGACAGCTGAATCACGACATCCGGCGGCGAGCCATCAACGTCCCAGTCGCTGTTGTCAGCGGGATCCAGCGGCGCGATCTGCGCACGAAGGGGCTGGATCTTCGTGCGGATGGTGGGGGTGTAGCACTGCTGCTTGGAAGGGTGGCACATCATCCCGGTTGTGCACTTGGAGCAGGTGCTGCCGTTAGGACCGCATGCGTCGGCGGTGCGAGTCATGACGCACTTGTTGGTGGTTGGGTCGCAGCAGCCTTCACAGCTCTCCGCAGTACAAAGCTCGGTGAGCGGAGGCGGGTCATCCGTGATGGGGTCGGGGCCGCCTGGGCTGAGGTCCTCGGGCCCACATGCGGCAAGCAACAAGAAGGACGCCAAGCCAAGGCAAGTAAGGATTCGATGGGTGATTTTCATTGTCTTTTAGTTGAGTTGAAGCACGAGAACGCGGGTACTTTTGTCCATCCGCACTTCGGCCGTTGACATCCTGATCACAGGAACGCTCGCAACCTGGGTGCGCCGTCCTCCTGGCGTGGCCGCGAGAACGATGGGCGCGGGGGTTGTAGATGCGAGCGCAGTGACGGTTTGAGGTTCGGCATAGCCAACGAGGAAGAGTTCGCCAGTGGCTCGTACACGGTGAACCTCGATTCCGTCTGGCAGGTTCCCGTAGGTCGGAGTGTTGGCGTTGTAGGTTGGAATCGAATCCATCCGAAGGAAGGCGTAGCGACCTCTCGGAAGCTGAGCGATCCGCGATCCTCGCTCGGATTCTGACGCAGGCACGACCTGGTGCTGCTGGCGCACAGCCCTGATCTGTGTACCTGGAGCCATGGGCACGAAAGCGGAAGGTGGCTGCTCGATGGGACGCACATCCGTCATTGGTGGTGATCCCTTGCCGCTTTCAGGTCGCTGCGAGACCACGGCAATCCCCCCTGCGATCACCCCTCCCGCGATGACGACCGCGAGCCGACTGGAGCCCGAGCGACTCGGTGTAGCAGGCGGTGCTGGGACTTGGATGACAGGAGAGACCGTGATGACTGGAGAGACCGTGACAGTCGCGGTGCTCGGCGCTGGCGTTGAGCCAGCCGGCACGGATGGCGCGGGCTCAGGAGGTTTCGGGGGGCTGTGCGACGTCGGCGCAGTCTGCACCGTGGCGTTGGCGCTTGCGTCGGATCGTGTGGAGGGTGGCGGTGTCGGTTGGCCCGCGGTTCGAGGGTACGAGAGCTGGGCGCTGGCCGCGCCAAATTGTTTCCGCAGGTCGGGGAAGAACTTGTGGCAGTCGATTCCGCCATAGCAGCGAAGCCCCTTGCTACCTCTCAGATTGGCGACCCTGCTGAAGAGATTTGGATTGCGGGCCTCAATCACGGCGTCTTCTTCTCCGTAGAACCCCCAGAGGATGTCGACGTCCTTGTGTCGATCGACGTCAATGGTTGCGAGGGTCTGGGTGAAGACGTCATCCCACCCGCCGTACCCGATCACGACCAGCGTGTGGTCTTGAAGAATCTGGATCAACTCCGCGGAGACGTGTCTGCGCTCGCGACCAAGCTGGATACCCGTGTGTAACGTAGGCGAACGGTGCCAGTAGCCGTGAAGATGGATGATGTGTGTGGATTTGGATGAGGCAGGGACTGTCTGCCCAAACGGGATGTCACTGGCCACGATGGTGCGATGGAAATCGCCACCGGCCACCTTCACCGATGCCGAGATGAGGGGATCAAAGTTCGTGGTCAAGACAGGACCAAACGTCTCAGCTCTTTCCACCAGCAATCTACCGAGGTGCTCCGTCGCGGGCGGCAAGGCCCATCCGCCATGGTCCAGATCCAACTGGTCGTCAGTCGCCGCTCCATCGCGTTTGCGGTCCACCCGTGCGCGAAGCACCGCCTCTCGAACAACCCTCTCGGAGACATCCTTATCGCAATGGCCTTGTACGAAGCGCATGGCCCATTGGTATTTGTTTTCTTTGGTGTACTCGCGCTCCGTGTCGAATTTCGCTTGGAATCCGGCCGGAACGTGCTCGCGGATGAGATCCAGCATTGCATTCACCCCAGGAACCTGAGGGGCGTCAGCTCGTTCCTGCGTCGACAAGGGAGAGCCCACTAGAAACGCGATTTTCCGGTTTTTAGAGGCAGCGATGACAGCGTTTGGGAGCGCATCCTTCGGATGCAGGAACGGGTAGGAACTCATCGGGAGACGAACGCTATCAGAAGCGCAGGCGGGTTCGAGTTCAGGCGGCCCGCTCGCGTTGACCGCCCTGTTCCTCCTCTTGGAGCGCCAAGGTCTTACGGTACTCCGCCGCCTCCGCGAGCTGGGTCAGCTCGAACTCCCCGTGGTGCTTGCGCACGGCCTGGGCGATCTCATCCAAGCTGACGCGGAAGAACTCCTTGCGCTCATTGATGCGGTTGACGCGCCTGTTCGCGAACGTCCTGTGGAGTGCGTTCTCCAGGGCCGGGGCGTCCGAGGTCCGGATGATGGCGTGGACATCGAACTCGAAGGGCACGGATGCATCCCCCAGCTCGTCGATGCGGTCCTGGGGCACGAGCCTCCTCGTCATTCCCAGCTTGAACACACCTTCCCCAAACGAGCCGATGTTGGAGATGACGTAGACGTGCCCCGTCCGCGTGAGCTGGGCCTGGGAGATGGCTCGCTGCTTCTCCAGGTCTTCGGCCACGCGGCGCTCCAGCTCGGCGATGCGTTCCAGCAACTTCTGCTGCTCGGAGCCCTTTGCCCGATCGTAGTCCGCCTTCGCCTTCGCCAGGGCCTCGGCGTCACGCTTCGACTCGCGCTCCGCCTCCAGCTTCGCCTTCTCCAGCTCGCGCTGGGCGGCCTCCTCCTCTCGCATCTGCTCCCGGATGCGGCGCTGTTCGTCCCGCTCCTGTTGCACCTTCTCCGAGTACTCATACGCGAGCATCAGCTCCTCGACCTTGAGCTTGACGTAGCGCCTGTCGATGACACACCGCTGTATCTCCACAAGGCCATTTATGGCGGCAGCTGCCTTCTCGATGCGCGTCTCCATTGCCTTCACGTTCTTGTACGAAACCTTCGCGACACACGCATCCGCTTCGCCATTGAAGGCCCGGAGCATCAGCTTCAAGGTACGGTCCGTCTGCTTCTTGCCCTCCGCCTTGCTGCCATTGACCTCCCACTGGAGAGAGCACGTGGCGGCTTCCTTGTTCTTCAGCATCTGTTTCTGAGAATCGCGGAGCCTCTCCAGGCGGTCCTCGTATTCCTTCACGGACGAGAGGGCGTACACCGGCTTGTAGAAGCCAAAGGAGAGCAGGACCTCCTCTTCCTCAAGGGCCTTCAGCTCGGCCTTCAACCGGGCGAGGCTTGACTCCAGGCTGGTTCGCTCGGTGTTCGCCTGCTTTCGCCGCGCTTCCGCCTCCTCCATGGCGCGTGTCGCGCTCTGGGTCGTCTTCGCCGTCTCTTCACGGATCCGGCTCAGCTCCGCCTTCGCCCGGCTCTGTTCGGCCGCGATGGCTTGCTCCACGTCCGCCTTGGCCCGGGCCAGCTGGGTTTCCACCCGCTTCTGCTCCGCCGCCAGCGCGTTGTCCGCCTCGCTCCTGGCTTTCGCCAACTCTTCACGGACCCGCTTCTGCTCCGCGGCAAGCGCAGCGTCCGCGTCCGTGCGCGCCCGCGTCAACTCCTCGGCCACCCGCCGCCGTTCGGCCTCCAGGTCCAGGATGGGCTTGAAGCGCTCCTGGACGGCCTTGAGCCGACTTCGTGTCTGGAACCACAACCCGAGGAGCAACAGACTCAATACGCCCAGTCCAACGGCAATCATCGTGGTCATGGTTGTCTCCTGTTCAGGCGCTGGCGGCGCGCATCTGGTTCTCCGCCGCGGGCTCCTCGCGCACCACGGCCGGCAGCTCCGCCGCCTCTTCCCGAAGCACCTCTTCAACGTGCGCGACGATCCGGGCGACCTCTTCCGATGGCGAGCGGAACCAGTCCGTGGACCAGATGCGGTGCAGCCTCCATCCCAGGCCCTTCAGCACCTGATCCCGGAGGCGGTCCCGGTCCCGGGCGGAACGTGACGAGTGATACCTCTCTCCGTCACACTCGACGCCAAGGACGTAACGGCCCGCTTGCCGAGGATGCCGCAGGGCCATGTCGATGAAATAACCCGCGACGCCCACCTGCGGGACCACTTCGAATCCCCGCGCGACGAGCGCCTTCGCGACGGCAATCTCGAAGTCGGAGTCGGGTGGCCGACCGCTGCCCACGCCGTGCGCCACCTTCTCTCCCTTGGCTTCGGACAGGTATCGCTGCAGGACGCGCATCCCGCGGGGACTGCTTTCCTGGACCTTGAGCTCCGACGGGTCGAAGGACGCGAACACCGTCAGCGCGCACCGCGCCCGCGTGAAGAGGACGTTCAGCCGGCGGTACCCGTCCGCTTGATTGATGGGCCCGAAGTTCATCCGGAAGCGCTCGTTCTTGTCGGGACCGAACGTGACCGACACGAAGATGGCGTCGCGCTCGTCGCCCTGGACGTTCTCCAGGTTCTTCACGTCGAAGGGCATGGGGGACTTCTCCCACTTCGCCAGGAAGGCCCGGAGGGCCGCGTCGTTCTTCTCCTCGGCAGTCACCAGGTCGTCGATGAGCTCTCGCTGCTTCGAGTTCAACGTGACGACCAGCAGGCTCTGCTCCGGGCGCGTACGCGCATGCGCCTTCACCGCCGCCAGCACCTCGCGGGCCTCGGGAACGTTCCGGTTGGACTCGTACAATCCCTGCTCCACGCGGTGGAAGTGGAGGCCCAGCCCGTCCAACTGCTCGCCGGGCGCGGGGAAGGTGATGAGGTCGCCGTTGTAGAACTCGCGGTTGCTGAAGGCGATGAGCGAGGGGTGGCGGGACCGGTAATGCCAACGCAACATGCGCATGGGAAACCGCTCCGCCGCCGCCGTGAGGATGCTCTCCGAATCCTCCAGGAAGGACGGCCCCTGGACCTCGTCTCCCTCCGCGCCCTCGGTGTCGGCGTCCTCCTGCTCCACCTGCGCGAAGAAGCTGGTGGGAGGAAGCTGCTCCGGGTCGCCCACCACCACCAGTTGCCGACCTCGGGCAATGGCTCCCAGCGCGTCCTCGGGACGCATCTGGCTGGCCTCGTCCATCACGACCAGGTCGAAGGTCAGCTGCCCGGCGGGCAGGTATTGGGCGACGGACTGCGGCCCCATCATGAAGCAGGGCATCAACGTCTGGAGTGCACTGCCGGCGCGTGCCACCAGCTCGCGAATGGGGAGGTGCCGCTGCTTCTTGCCCAGCTCGTGCCGCAGGAGATGCGTCTCCGTCATGCCCGCAACCTTTGCCGACGACACGCCGGGAGGGACCGGACGCTGACTGAGTTGACGCGCCAGGTATCGGCCCTGCTTTTCGATGCAATGCGTGTCCAGGCGGGCGAACTCCTCACGCTGGGAGGCGTGAACCGCGCCCGTGAATTGATCGAGCTCCGGCTGGTCTCGCAGGATGGCTTCCGCCAGGGAGCGGAAGAAGACGGCGTCAAAGGCCGCGACCAACTGCTCCGGCTCCAGGCCGGGACGGGTGTCGACGCGCTCCAGGAACCCCAGGGTGCTCCGCGCTCGCGCGACGGCGCGCCGCTGCCGTTGGTACGCGCACCAGGCCGGGAGCGTCGCGGACTGGCTTCGAGCCTGGCGCAGGCGCATGACCGTCGCCTGGAGCGGCTTCTCGGCGGCGGGTTCCTCCCAGGTGCCGGGCGCCATCCTTCCCAGCTCCCAGGCCTGATTGGCGGACTGGCTATAGGCGGTGAGCGCTACCTCCACGTCATGCGTGGCGGTGAGCAGGTCCGCGTGCCTCCGTGGCGTGTCCTTCCTCAGCAGCCACTCCGCCAGCCCCTCGGGCAGTGGCGCCGCGAAGAGGACGTCGACATGGCGCAGGGCGCTTCGAGGGCCCGCGAGGGACGTCTTCCGACCCCGGTATGCGATCCCTGGCAAGCCCGCCGCCGGGGCATGCGCTTCCAGCCGGTTCTCGGCTTCGCAGGCCTCGCGCACCCGGCGCAGCTGTCCCTGGAGCTGGGAAAGGGTCAAGGACGGCAGGGCATCTCCCTTTCGTGCCCAGTTCAGGACCTCACCCAGGTGTTTCAACAAGGCATCGAGGCTGTCCTGGGCCTTGCCGCAGGGTTCGGTGTTCCAGGGGGCGTGCGGCAGACCCATGCGCGTCGCGGCTTCCTGCACGGTAGTGCTCACGTCGCGGGCCTGGAGCAACTCGTCACCCCACACGCGGGTCTTCGCCAGGGCCTCCTGCCAATGGCTCGCCGGCCGCTCCAACACCGCGCGGCGGAGTTCCGCCCCTCGCTCTCCCAGCGAAAGGAGCAATGCATCGACGTTCCGGTAGGCGTCCACCCACGAAAGAATCCGGTCGAAACGCGTATCGACTCCCTGGAAGCGGGCGCCCAGGGTCGCTTTCAAGGTCGCGTCCTCGTGGAATCGCTCCCGCGCCGCGTGGTGCGCCAGCAGGTCGGTGTAACCCTGGAGCAACACGGGCCGCGTCGGACGGACGCCGTGGGACATGGCCTGGAAGTCCCGCCTCGCCGCACGCCATGCACCCGAGAGCCAGGGGATGAAGGGCGCGGTCGAAACCGCGACGGCATGTGCCTTGAGCGTCGTGAGCGGAGGAACGAGTTCGGGCATGAAGCGCACCGCGAGCGCTCGCGCCTGGTCCTTCAGCTCCGAGCAGGTGCTGCCGGCCTTCCGAAGCAACTCCTCGGCCTCGCGCTCGACCCAACGCGCGTCCCGCCACTCCAGGGCGGCGTCATCCAGGACCGCCATCGCTTCGACGACGCGGACAAACGTCTGGAGCTGCTGCGGCGTCCAGAGCGTGACGTCCACCTCCAGGCATGAGGCCACTGCAGCCATGAACCGGCGTCCCTGTGCCAGGGCCCGGGCTGCTGCATCCACCGCTTCATGCGCGCGTGTCAGCGTGATGAGCGTGGTGTCTGGCGAAAGCAGGCGCAGGGCCGTGTCGAGGATGGCTTGCGCGTCACGCACGGTGGGTACGGTCAGGTCCTCCTGGGCACGCCAGCCCGCCTCCAGCCCCGCCCACCGCGCCTGGACCGACTCGATGGCATCGAGCAGGGCGCGCAATCCCTCGCGCTGCGTGGCATCAAGCAGGGTAGGGATCAGCTCCGGAGGAGCCCCCTCCGGAAGGCGTGGAAGGACCCGGACGTTTGAGACCAGGGCATCCGCCGCGAGCGCGCTCGACCTGGGGGTGATGCCAGTTCGGACTGTGAACGCAGCCAGCGCCTTCTCCAGGAGCAGCGTGGACTCTTCCCAGGCCGCGATCCGTTGAACGAGTGTCTGGCGGTCCTTGTCCGTCAGCGCGTCGTTCGTCACCCCCGCAAAGGGGTGGGCGCAGAGGACGGGAGCGACGCGGCGAACGTCCCCCAACTGCGCAGCGAGGCCCCGAACCGTGTCGCGGACCTCCGCCAGCGCAGTGGAGGACATGCTCTCCGCGCCCTCGAAGCGCAGGCCCTCCAACTCGACGACTGCTTCTCCCAGCTCCGCTTCAGTGCGACTGACCTTCCAGAACACGTCGTGCGGTGACATGCCGAGCGCCCCGAATGGCTTGTGCATCCGCTCGGTATGCGCGCGCAGGATGCCCGCGGCGCTCGAGACCTGTTCGGTGAGCGGCCGGGGAGCGCTCGCGCCTGCGTCCAGGTTGAGCCTTCGCCGCAGGTCCTCCATGAACTGCTGCTTCTGGGTCTTGTGGCTGTGCAGCTCCAGGCAGAACTCACCCAGCCCCGCCTGCTGGAGGCGGCGTGAGACGACCTCCAGCGCCGCCAGCTTCTGCGTGACGAACAGCACGGTCTTGCCCGCCGCCAGCGCAGCTCCGATGAGGTTGGTGATGGTCTGTGACTTCCCGGTGCCGGGCGGTCCCTGCACCACCAGGTTCTCACCCCGGAGCACGTCCACCAGCACGCTGTGCTGACTGCTGTCCGCGTCCGTGATGAGGGGTGGAGGATTCAGCTCCGGCGAGTCCAGGTCATAGACCTCGCTTCGGCGTTCCCGGAGGCCGCCTCCGCCTCCTGCGCCTCCTCCCGGTTCATTCGCCTGCGCCTGTCCTCCCATCAGCGTGCGAACGAGCGGGTTGGCCAGCGGGGAACCGTTCTGCGGCCATCGGGTTGGCTCCAGGTCCCGCCACATCAGGAGCCGCCCGAAGGACAGCAGCGTCAGCGTGACCTGCCGCTCCAGCCCCCATCCGGGGCGCAGGCCCTTGAGCAGCGCCGTCACCTTGTCGAAGTACGCCTCCAGGCCTTCCTCGGCGGAGAAGGCCGGCAGCGCGATGCCGAACTCCTGCCTCAGCTTCTCCTGGAGCGTGAGGTTCAGCTCGATGGACTCGCCTTCGTTGTAGTCGACCTCGTAAGCGTGGACCTGGGTGTCCGGGTGGGCCTGGCCGCGCTTGAGGCTCACCGGCATGAGCACGAGCGGTGCGCTGCGCGGCTTCTCCTGCCGGGTATCACCAGACTCGTACCAGCGCAGGAACCCGAAGACGAAGTGGAGCAGGTTGGCTCCGGTCTCCTGGATGGCTGTCTGCGCGAGCCCCTGGAGGCGGTGCAGGTGGCCCTCCAGATCCTCCGGGAAGTACAACGTCTGCAGGTGGCGGTCCTGATGCTTGCGAGGAGGGGTGCCGCTCTCCGTGGGGGCCGCCTTGGGCAGCTCATACCGGGTGTCGATGCCCAGGCGCTTCGCCTGTTGAAGCAGCAGCTTCTGCCGGGCGTCCTTGCTGGGGACCTCCTCGGTCATCGAGAACACCACGGTCGCGGCGGCGGGGTCGAAGTCCTCCTGTTCCTCGGAGTCCTGCTCCGGTGGCGTCACCGGGAGGAACGTGAGCGCGCGGTGGTTGCTCAGCCGCTCGAAGACGACACCTGGAAGTTCATCCACGATTCGCAGCGACGTCCTGGCCGTGTGCTTGAAGTGGAGGAGCCGGTTGGTTGCGCTCAAATCCAGCAACCGGTTGCGTTGCCGCTGAAGCTCTTTCAGCATGACCGAGTCGTGCGGAGTCATGAATGTCTTCGCCCCCCCGGGCCGTCATGGGTGGGACGACCTGGCACCCCAGGTTCTGGCCCATTCCCCACGAAAGGGACATCACCCGGAAGAGGGATGGACAGCCCACGAAAACGCCGCCTCGCTTCCGGAGGACCGGAAACGGGCGGCGTTTGGCACTGCCTACGGATGTGACGAAGGACTACCGGCGCTTCTGCGCCGCGTCCGCGTGCTTCTCCATGAACTCCGAATACGGGCCGTTGAAGTCGAGCACTTCCTTGCCCTGCTCCAGGCTCCAGATGCGGGTCGCGACCTCGGAGATGAGCTCCTGGTCGTGCGTCACGCAGATGACCGTGCCTTCGAACTTCGACAGGCCTTCCGCCAGCGCCGCGATGGACTCCAGGTCCAGGTGGTTCGTCGGCTCGTCGAGAATCAGCACGTTGTCCTGCATGATCATCAGCTTGGACAACAGCACGCGCACCGTCTCACCACCGGAGAGCGTGTCCGTGGGCTTCATCCGCTCCTCACCCGAGAAGAGCATCCGGCCCAGCACGCCGGAGATCTCCTCGTTGGTCAGCTTCTCGCTGATCTCCCGGAGGTAGCCGAAGCACGTCGTGCCCTTGTGGATGACGCCGTGGTGGTCCTGCGGCAGGTAGCCCACCGTCGCCTGGTGACCCCAGGTGATGGTGCCCGCGTCCGGCTCCAGCTGCCCCGCCAGCATCTTCACCAGCGTGGACTTGCCCACCGCGTTGCGGCCGATGACGCAGATGCGCTCGCCCTTGCAGACCAGCCCCTTGAACGGCTTGATGACCGGCACCCCGTCGAAGGACTTCTTCAGGCCCTCGAACATCAGCGTCTGCCGGCCGCTGACCACCTTCTGGTCGAACCGGATGAACGGCCGCGCGATGTTCGAGCGCTTCAGGTCCTCCGTCTTCAGCTTGTCGATCTGCTTGATGCGGCTCTGCACCTGCGACGCGCGCGTACCCGCGTGGAAGCGCGCCACGAAGTCCTGCAGCTGGGCGATCTTCTTCTTCTTCTCCGCCGTCTCGGACTCCACCCGGGTCCGCAGCTGCGACTTCTGCCGGACCATGTCGTCGTAACCACCCGTGTACTGGATGATGGTCTCGTAATCGATGTCCGCGATGTGCGTGCAGATGGAGTTCAGGAAGTGCCGGTCGTGGCTGATGGTGATCAGCACGCCCTCGTAGGCATGGAGGAAGTTCTCCAGCCAGCGGATGGAGTCGATGTCCAGGTTGTTCGTGGGCTCGTCCAACAGCAGCCCTTCCGGCTTGCCGAACAGCGCCTGCGCGAGCAACACGCGCAGCTTCAGGCCGCCGGTGAGCTGGCGCATGGGCTCTTCGTGGAAGGACTCCTCGATGCCAAGGCCCGCCAGCAGCGTGGCCGCGTCGCTCTCCGCGGAATAGCCGTCCTCCTCCGCGATGACGCCTTCCAGCTCACCCAGCCGGTTGCCGTCCTCTTCCGTGATGTCGGCCTTGGCCAGGAGCTTGTTCTTCTCGTCCATGGCCGCCCACAGGTGGCGGTTGCCCATCAGCACCACGTCGATGACGCGGTCGTTCTCGTAGCGGAAGTGGTCCTGGCGCAGGATGCCCAGCTTCCGCGGGCGGATGATCTCGCCCATGTCCTGCTCCTCGTCACCCGCGAGGATCTTCATGAACGTGGACTTGCCGGCCCCGTTCGGACCGGTCAGGCCGTAGCGACGGCCCGGCGAGAAGGCGACGTTGACCTCCTCGAAAAGTTTCTTGGGCCCGTAGGCCTTGGAGACGTTGATGACGTTGAACATGGCGGCGGCTTGTAACGGAAATGGCGCGGCGACCCAAGACGCGCGGTGAATCGTGTACCGGAGGACCCAATGTAACCGCCGCCACGCCCCGGAAATGCCGGCTTCCGACCCCGCCCCTGGGGGCCGGGTAGGGAAAACGGAGCCTTCCCTGGGAGGAACGGCCTCCCGGGGACCAGGCAGGCGTCCCCAGGAAGCGGGTGCCCTCGGACGGGCAGGCTGGGTATAAGGCCCGGCAATGGCCGTCCGCTTCGAACTCCTGAATACCGACCCCACCGGCGCCCGCACGGGCATCCTGCACACCCGCAAGGGGTCCTTTCCCACGCCGATGTTCATGCCGGTGGCCACCCACGCCGGCTTCCGCCACCTCGGCATGGAGGAGGTGAAGGAGACGGGGGCGAAGATCCTCCTCGCCAACACCTACCACCTGATGCTCCGGCCCGGCCCGGAGGTGTTCGAGCGCTTCGGCGGCATCCACCCGTTCATGCAGTGGGACGGCGCGGTGCTGACGGACTCGGGCGGGTTTCAAATCTTCTCCCTGCCGGAGGACCGGCTCATCACGGAGAAGGGCGCGCACTTCCGCAGCTTCTACGACAACAGCCGCCAGCTCCTGAGCCCCGAGTCGAGCATCGCCATGCAGCAGGCGATCAACTCGGAGATCATGATGGTGCTGGACGTGTGCATCGACTCGCGCACGGACGAGGCCGGCACCCGCGAGGCCATGGAGCGCACCCACCGCTGGGCCGTGCGCAGCCTGGCCGCGAAGGAGAAGCGCGCCACGGGCCAGGCGCTGTTCGGCATCGTCCAGGGCGGCGTGCACCCGGCCCTGCGCGACGAGAGCGCCGCGTTCCTCACGAAGCTGCCCTTCGACGGGTTCGCCATCGGCGGGCTGGCGGTGGGGGAGACGAAGGTGGAGCGCGACACGATGACCGAGCGCGCCACCGCGTCCCTGCCGCAGGACAAGCCGCGCTACCTGATGGGCGTGGGCACGCCCACGGACCTTCTGGAGGCGGTGCTGCGCGGCGTGGACATGTTCGACTGCATCATCCCCACGAAGATGGCGCAGCAGGGCTACGCGTACACGTTCCAGGGGCTGGTGCGCATCACCCGCACCGCGTACCGCCTGGAGGACGGGCCGCTCGACCCCGAGTGCGACTGCTACGTGTGCAAGCGCTACTCGCGCGGCTACCTGCAGCACCTGATGCGCGGCAAGCACCACCTGGGCTCGCGCTTCCTGTCGGTGCACAACGTGCGGCACTACCAGAAGCTCATGGAGCGCATCCGCGAGGGCATCCTGCGCAACGGCTACGCGCAGACGTACCGCGAGCTGAAGTCGGCCATCGCCACGCCCAAGGACCTGAAGGACGAGGCCGCCGCCACCGCGATGACGTTGAAGGACGTGGGCTGAGCCTCGGGCGCGCGTTCCGCTGGCCGCCCCCCGGCCGGGTTGAAGAAGGCCTGACGCGGACGGCGGTATGGCGGGACGTGGCGGGTTAGCCTGCGGTGCCCGGGCGCGTAGGCCCGGCGCTCTCGCCGCATGGACCCGCGCACCGCCACCCTCCTGAGTCACGTCCGCGCGAGCGCGGAGAACCGGCCCGGCGTGTACCGGTTCTTCGGTCCCGCCGGTGAGCTGCTCTACGTGGGCAAGTCCGTGCGGGTGCGCACGCGACTCCTGTCGTACTTCCGCGCGGACGAGGGCGAGAAGGCGTGGGAGATCGTCTCCCAGGCGCACCAGGTGGAGTGGGAGTACACGGCCAGCGAGTTCGCGGCGCTCCTGCACGAGTTCCGGCTCATCAAGAGCCACCGGCCGCTCTACAACGTGGAGCACAAGCGCGACCGCGCGCACTGCTTCCTCCAGCTCACGCGCGAGGCCGTGCCCCGGCTGCGCGTGGTGGGGCAGCCCGGCGGCGGCGGGACCGCGGAGTACTTCGGGCCCTTCCACGGCCGGCACACCATGGCGGACGTGGTGCGCGCGGTGAACGACCTGCTGGAGCTGCGCGACTGTCCGTCCGAGACGCCCATGCGGCTGGCGGATCAGATTCAACTCTTCCCCATGAAGGACGACCCGCGGTGCATGCGCGGGCAGACGGCGCGGTGCCTCTCGCCGTGCGCGGCCGGGTGCACGACGGCGGAGTACCAGGCGCAGGTCGCGCTGGCGCGGGCGTTCCTCAACGGCGAGTCGGACCGGCCGCTGGTCATCCTGCGCGAGCGCATGGCGATGGCGGCGCGGCGGCTCCAGTTCGAGTACGCGGCGGAGCTCCGCGACCGCGCGGAGCGGCTGGAGAACGTCCAGGCGTGGATCGTCGAGCTGGGGCGCACGCTGCGGCGGCTGTCGCTGGTCTACACGGTGCGCGGGCACGGCGGCGAGGACCGCACGTACGTGCTCAGGCGGGGACGGATCCGCGCGGAGGTCCCCGCGCCCCGGACGATGGAGGAGCACGCGGCGCTGGACGCGCGGGTGCGGGACATCTTCGCCATGCCGGAGCCGGAGGCGATGGGCCTCCGCGCGCAGGAGGCCCAGGAGCTGATGCTCGTCGCGAAGTGGTTCCGCCTGCACCCGGAGGAACTGGATGCGACGGTGCCTGCCCCGGCGCGGGCTGGAAGCGATGAGCCCTTCGAGGAGGCGGCGGAGGCCCGTGCCGCGCTCGCTCGCACGCTGGAGCGCACCGTGGAGGGCCCGGAGGAGCAGGAGCCCCCGGAGCCTGACGGCGCCGCTGAGCCGGCAGGGTGATGACGCCAGCCATCACCCCTCCAACGACAGTCATCAGCGGTGAGGGCCTTCGCTGACGTGGACAGGCCCACGGGGCCTGGAATCACAGGGGGTTGGCGCTCACTCCAAGGCGCACGAGCGCTGGCACACGCCGTGCTCATGGGACCGACATCCCCGCTGTTTCCATCGAGGCCCTGTCCCATGGCGATCTCCTCCCTGCCGCGTCCGTCCTCAAACCCGTGCGCGATGCGTCCTTCCGAAGCCGCGCAGGCCCCTCGGAATGTCGTGGTGAAGGTCGTCACCCCCGAGGGCAAGCCAGTGAAGACGGTGGACTCCGCGAAGCAGCCCCAGGAGTTCGCGAAGCTGCTGAAGGAGCTGGGCCTGACCAAGGAGGCCCTGCTGAAGGGCGAGGGCGCGAAGGGCCCGGCCCCGAAGCCCACCCCCTCACAGAGCTTCCAGCAGGACCGGAACCGCGACAGCTTCGAGCCGTCCAAGCCGCAGGGCGCGAAGGGCCCGTCCTCCGGCAAGAGCGCGGATCAGGTGGCCCAGGACATCGCGAAGGAGGCCACGTCCTGGAAGTACGACTACTCGGGCGGCAAGACGTGGGATGCCGCCATGAAGAACGCCGGTAACTTCGACGCGTCCAAGTCTGGCGTCTGCGTGGACATGGCCATCGAGGCCGAGCAGCGCTTCGAGCAGGCTGGCGTGGAGGCGCGCGTCGCCTTCGGCAACACGGACCAGGGCCTTCACGCGTGGGTGGAGTTCAAGGACGACAAGGGCCAGTTCCAGGCCTTCGACCCCACCGCCGCGGCCTGCACCAAGAAGGCCGACGACGCCATCACCCCGTACGACGGCGGCGCCTACAAGTACCAGGGCGTCACCGAGACCCACCAGGCCGTGGGCTGACGTCTCCCGCCGGGTCAGCGTGAGCGCCGCGCCGCGATCCCGTCGAGCACGCACTCCAGGCCCTGGTCGAACAGCGCGTCCAGGGGCGGGTGCGTCGCGTCCTGCATGACCCTCGCGAGCATCGGGAACTGGCCGGTGGCGAGCATCCGCTGGAGGTAGGGCCCCGTGGCGTTCTGCCACTCCGTCTTGGTCTTGCCGCTCTGGACTTCGGAGCGCAGCTCGCTGGCCTCGGACTGGATGGCGCCGATGACGTAGGCGTTGACCGTTCGCAGGGCGTGCATGACGGTGTCGATGTCCTCGAACCCCGGCGTGTCCCCCAGCGCGGCCAGTGCCGCCTCGAGGTGCGCGAGTGCGTGGGGGCCCAGGTGGGGACGGCCGCCCAGCAGGCCGGTGAACCACGGGTGCTTGCGTGAAGCCCGCCGCATGCGGTGGGCGACGGCGCGCAGGGCCTTGCGCCAGTCCCCGCGCAGCCGGCCGTCCGCGGCCATCTCCCCGTAGACCTCGTCCACCATCAGCTCGAGCAGCTCCTCCTTCGTGGCCACGTAGCCGTAGAGCCGCATGGGGCCGGCCTCCAGCGCGGCCGCCACGTTGCGCAGCGACACGGCGTCGAGCCCCTCCTTGTCGGCGAGCCCCATGGCCGCCTGCACGATGGCCTCCCGGCTCAGCGGGACCGGCGGGGGCCTCTGGGCGGGCTCGGGGCGCTCCCAGACCACGGGGGGCTTCTTCGCACTCGGTTTGCGTCCAGGGCTCATCGCCCTCCGTCTTGCCCATTTCCGGCCACATTGACAACCCGTATCCGGAGATACACTGTATTGAAGGATACGGCGAATCGGAGATGGCGATGGAGACGAAGTCGACGGCGGTGCTCGTGGTGGGTGGCAGTCTGGTGGGGTTGTCAGCCGCGGTGTTCCTCGCGTGGCGAGGTGTTCCGACCGTGGTGGTCGAGCGACATCCGGGGAGCCATCCGCATCCCCGCGCCATCGGCTTCACGCCCCGGACCCTGGAACTGTTCCGCGCCGTGGGCCTGGGCGCGCGCATCCCCCAGGCGCCTCCAGGAATGCGGCTGCGGCGGGTCCGGGCGGAGAGCCTGAGCGGACAGTGGTTCGAGGAGTCCGCCTGGACGCCGGAGGACCGGAACGTGCCCGACCTGGAGTTCTCGCCGTGCCGGGGTGCGGCGATGGCGCAGGATCGCCTGGAGCCCATCCTCCGGGAGCAGGCGCTCGCGCTGGGCGCGGACCTGCGGCTGGGGACGGAGTTGGTCCGGTTCGAGCAGAGCGCTGACGGCGTCGTCGCGTGGTTGCGCGGCCGCGACGGCCAGGAGGAGCTGCTGCGGGCCGACTACCTGGTCGCGGCGGACGGACATCGAAGCCCGGTCCGCGAGGCGCTCGGCATTGGCCGGAGCGGGCGGGGGCTCATGCGCACCGCGCGCAGCGCCATCTTCCGGGCGCCGTTGCAGGAGTACCTGAAGGCGGGCGTCTCGCAGTTCAACATCGTGCAGCCGGACTTCGAGGCGTTCCTCACCACCTACGGTGACGGCCGCTGGCTGCTGATCCACCGGGAGGACCGCGAGCTGGATGACGCCGAGCTCCGGGCCATCATCGCCCGGGCGATTGGCCGGGACGACCTGCCGGTCGAGGTGCTCACCACGGGCCGCTGGGAGATCAGCGCGCTGATCGCGGACCGCTTCGCCTCCGGCCGGGTGTTCCTCGCGGGAGACGCCGCGCACACGCTGCCGCCCAACCGCGGCGGCTACGGGGCGAACACGGGCATCGACGATGCGCACAACCTGGCGTGGAAGCTGGCGGCGGTGCACTCCGGCGCGGCGTCGCCCCGGCTGCTCGACACGTATGACGCCGAACGGCGGCCCATCGCATGGTTGAGGCACCAGCAGATCTTCGCGCGCGACGACTTCAAGCCCATGGCGGCGCCGGGTAGCGACGCGCCAATTCTCGACGACGCGGCCATGGAGTTCGGTCAGCTCTACCGTTCGGACGCGGTGCTGGGCACGGACGCGACGCTGCCGCCCGCGGCCCGGCCCGACCAGTGGGCCGGTCAGCCCGGCACGCGCGCGCCCCATCTCTGGGTGGAGAAGGGCGGTGAGCGGGTGTCGACGCTCGACCTGCTCCAGCGGACGTGGGTGCTCCTCACCGAGGACGCGCGGTGGGAGTCGGCCGTGGCGCGCGTCGCAAGGGCGTCAGGCCTCGCGCTGGAGTGCGTGCGCATGGGCGGGGACGTGCGGCCGCTGGACGCGGGGCGTTCCGGAGCGCGTTCGGGCTGAAGGCGGGAGGCGCGTCGTTGATCCGCCCGGATGGCTACGTGGCCTGGCGCTCGGTCGACCTTCCGGACTCGCCGCTCGATGCGCTCCGCGAGTCCCTGGCGAAGTGCGCTTCCTCGACGCGCATGGGCTGAGCGCCGTTACCGGAGGTTCCGGATGACGCGGCAGGGGTTGCCGGCGGCGAAGACATACGGCGGGATGTCCCGGGTCACCACGCTGCCCGCGCCGATGGTGGAGCCCTCTCCGATGGTCACGCCCGGGCAGATGATGGAGCCGCCGCCAATCCACACCTTCGAGCCGATGGTGATGGCGCGGCCCAGTTCCGGGCCCTTGATGCGCTCATCCGGGTCCAGGGGATGCGTGGCCGCGTACACCTGCACGCCCGGTCCGAAGGACACGTCGTCGCCAATCGTCACCGTGTTGCAGTCCAGGATGACGCACTGGAAGTTCATGAAGACGCGCTCGCCCAGCCGGATGTGCTCGCCGTAGTCGCAATAGAAGGGCGGTTCGATCCACGTCCCCGCGCCCACCTTGCCCAGCAGCTCGGTGAGCAGGCTCTCCCGCTCCGGCAGCTCATCCTCGGTGGACTGGTTGTAGCGGCGCAGGAGCTTGCGGGCGCGGGCCCGCTCGGCCATCAGCTGTGGATCGGTGGCGAGGTACAGCTCCCCCGCGAGCATCTTCTCCTTCTCGGTCCGTGCCATGCCCTGGAGGGTAGTCACACCTCCACGTCGCTGGTGAACAGCCCGTGGCCCGGCTTCGCGGACCCGGATGACACTGGACAGTCAGGCCAGCGAGGATGGCGCCCATGAGGATCGAGCGGGTCGAGGAGACGCTGGAGCGCATCCGTCGCGAGGTGGAGCGGACGCCGGACGGCGTGCTGGCCTTCGACGGGGACGGCACGTTGTGGAGCGGGGACGTGGGGGATGACCTGTTCATGGCCCTGCTGGAGCACGGCGGCGTGCGGCCCGAGGCCCGCGTGGCGCTGGAGCGGCTGGGCGCCCACCATGGCGTGGAGGCGCATCCGGACGCGGTGACGCTGGCGCACGCGCTGTTCAAGGCGTTCGAGGCCGGGCGGCTGCCGGAGAAGGCCACCTACGAGATGATGGCGTGGATCTTCGCGGGCTGGCACGCGGAGGAGATGCGCGGCTTCGCCCAGGAGGTGGTGGCCCGCAAGGACGTGGCCCGCCGCATCCACCCGGAGGCTCGCCGCGTGGTGGAGTGGGCCCGCGGGCAGGGCGTGGACTGCTACGTGGTCAGCGCGTCGCCGCGCGCGGTGGTGGAGGCGGCCGTGCGCGAGGTGGGGCTCACGTCCGAGTTCGTGCTGGCGTGCACGCCGAAGGAGGAGGGCGGACGGTTGCAGACGTCCGTCTTCGAGCCCGTGCCCTACGGCCCCGGCAAGGTGTCCTGCCTGAGGCAGCGCACGGACCGGCCGCTCTACGCCGCCTTCGGCGACAACGTGTTCGACCTGGACCTGCTCGCGGCGGCCCGCGTTCCGGTGGCCATCCGCCCCAAGGTCCGGCTGCGGGACCGCGCGGCGGAGCTGCCGGCGCTGGTGCAGCTGCATCCCGAAGAGGCCTGAAACGGCTGTGCGCCGCTTCGTGGGTGAACACGAAGCGGCGCACGTTGCTGCGTGCGGGAGTGTCAGCGCCCGGAGACGGGGACGAACTCCCGCGCGCCGCTTCGCGGGTGACCACGAAGCGGCGTCACGTCGATGCGGGCGGAGGTCAGCGCTCCGACACGGGCACGAACTCCACGCGGCGGTTCGCGCTGCGGCCTTCCGGCGTCTCGTTGGACACGCGCGGACGGTCGGGGCCGAAGCCCTTCGCCTCCATGCGCGAGCCCGCGATGCCCTTCTGGATGAGGTACGCGCGCACGCGGTTCGCGCGCTGCTGGCTCAGCGTGCGGTTGGCTTCCTCCGGACCGCTGTTGTCCGTGTGGCCTTCAATCCGGATGCTCAGCTTCGGATTCGCCTTCAGGTACGCCGCGATGGCATCCAGCTGCTGCTGCTCGTTCTCCTGGAACTCCGACTGGTTCACCGGGAACTGGACGATGTGCTCCAGCGGCGACGTCGTCTCCTCCGCGGGCTTCTCCTCCTGCGGCTGGGGCTTGGGCTCCTCGGGCGGCTTCTGCTGCTTGGCGGGGCAGCCACGTTCGGACGCGGGACCGGCCTCGTTCGGGCAGGCGTCGTCCTTGTCCGGCACGCCGTCCTTGTCCGTGTCCTTCACGGGGCAGCCGCGCTCGGACGCGGGGCCGGCCTCGTTCGGGCAGGCATCGTCCTTGTCTGGCACGCCGTCCTTGTCGGTGTCCTTCACGGGGCAGCCACGCTCGGACGACGGACCGGCCTCGTTCGGGCACTGATCTTCACGGTCCACCACGCCGTCGCCGTCCGAGTCCTTGTCCGGGCAGCCGTTGTTCTCCACGGAGCCGGACTCCAGCGGGCAGCGGTCGTCCTTGTTCGCCACGCCGTCGCCGTCGTCATCCTCGTTGGGGCACTGCTCCGGCGTGTGGCTGCGGCCGGTGCGGCAGCGGTCCACGGGCTCGGGCTCGTTCGCGTACGCGATGCCCGCGCCCAGGCGGAACGACGGCGTGCCCGGGATGTCCGTGAAGCCGTGCCCGCCAATCGCGAACGCCTCGAAGCCCGCGCCCACCGGCAGCCGCACGCCGCCCAGCAGCTCCAGCGCGAAGTCCGACTCCACGAGCGACTCGGCGGCCTGCAGCGCGATTTCGCCGCGCAGCCCCTTGCCGCGCGTGGCCACCACCACGCCCTGCTCCAGCTCCGTGCCGACGTCGCGGCCCGGCTCCACTTCCTTGGAGCGGATCCGCACGCCCGCGTTGGCGCCCAGCACCACGGGCCCCAGCTCGCGGCTCACCGACACGCGGGGCGCCACCTGGAACCCCGCCCAGCCCGCCTGACGGCCGAACGCGTCCGCCGTGCCGCCCGGCAGCCCGATGTCCAGGCCCAGGCCCAGGAACACCGGCGCGCCTTCCTCCCGCCGCAGCAGTTCGTAGCGCACGCCCAGCTCCGGCGTGCCCAGGCCGAACGAGTCCGGCTCGCTCACGCCGACCAGCTGCTCCGCGCCGTGGCCGCCCTGCGCGATGATGACGGGCAGCTTCGCGGAGAACTCCAACCGGTCCACCGGCGACCACGCGCCAGCCAGCCAGCCCGCGGTGCGGTAGTGGAGGATGGAGCGCTCCAGCCCGTCACTGCCCTGGAGCAGGAGGATGCCGCGCTCGTAGTTGACCATGAGGAGCAGGCGGTAGCCGCCCTCGGGGAGCACGCGGCCGGTGTCCACCAGCATCGAGTCCGTCGCCGCCGGCTGGAAGCGCAGGCGCTCCAGGTCCAGCGGCCTGAGCGGGCTCGTGGTGGTCTGTCCGAACGCGGCGGGGGAGACGGCGGTGGCCAGCAGCGCGGCCAGCGCCCAGCTCTGTGCCTTTGTACGCAAGGGAAGGTCCATTCGAGAAAAGAAGGAGCGCATGTCTCAGTTCTCCCCAGCCGGGTTCTGACGGCGGCGCGACTGACTCCAGGCCGCCAGCGCGGCGAGGAGCGCCAGCGCGGACGTGGTGCCGCCGGTGCTGTCACAGCCACCGCCGGCGATCTCCACGACCTCCGCCTGGACCCGGACCTGGAACGTGCACTGCGCGGTGTTGCCCGCGGCATCCGTGGCGGTGACGGTGACCTGCGTGGCGCCCGGCGCGAAGGTGCTGCCCGACGCGGGCGACGACGTCACCGTCGGCGAGGCCGTCACCGCGTCCGTGGCCGTGGGGTTGAACGTCACCGGCTCGCCAGGGCCCACCAGGACGTCGGCGGGGCAGGTGAGCGCGGGAGCCGTGGTGTCCTGCACCGTCACCTGGAACGAACAGGTGAGGCCGCTGGAGGTCGCGGTGACCGTCGTGGTGCCCAGCGGGAAGCGCGAACCCGACGCCTGCGAGTAGATCACCGGGAGCCCCGCCGGCTCCAGGACCGCGGGGTCGTAGGTCACGTCGGCGCCGTCCGCACCGGTCGCCTCCGCGGTGACGTTCGCGGGACAGGTGAGGGTCGGGACGGCATCCACCACGTTGAGGGTCACGGTCGCGAGGTTGCTGTCGTCGACGCAGTCCCGAACCCGGTAGGTGAAGCTGTCAGGGCCCACGTAGCCGGGCGCGGGCGTATACGCGAGGTGCCCCTGCGCGCTGGTGCCGAGCGTGCCGTGCTGCGGCTGGGTGACGATGGTCCAGGTCAACACCTGGCCGGGGTCCGGATCCGTGCCGTTCAGGCCGAGCTCCACCGCCGTGTCCTTCGGGACGGTGACCGTCTGGTCCGCCGCCGTCGGGGGGCGGTTGGCGACGACGGTCACCGTGCGTCCGCCGGGGATGGCGTTGGCGAAGACGGAGAGGCCGTAGGTGCCCACCGGCGTGCCGGTGGGGACCGTCACCGTCGCGCGCGTGGCCGAGGTGTCGCTGCTGGGGAGCGTCCAGAGGCGCCCGCCCTCGGCGGCCCGCAGCCGCACCAGGGGGAAGTCGGTAGAGGAGTCGGCGCTGTTGCCAGAACTCGCACCGGAGATGCCCCGGAACAGCAGGCCCTCCAGGACGGTGGGGCAGCCGGCGACGAAGGTCGGCGGGTTCGTCACGGTGGGCCGCCACGCGGGGAGGGCGCCGGTGTCATCGAACAGCTCCGCGTTGGGGGTGGCGAGGCCGCCCGTCAGCAGGACCTCACCCGAGGGCAGGGCGACGGTGACCAGCCCCCCCGCGGTGGTGGGGTCCGCGACGTTGAGCCAGCGGCGGAGCATGGGGTCGTAGACCTCCGCCGTGTTGGCGTAGTCACCATTCGTGGTGATGCCGCCCGCGGCCAGCACCTTGCCGTTGGGCATCAGCGTGGCGGAGTGCAGCCAGCGGGGCTGCGTGAGCGCGCCCACCGAGGCCCAGGAGTTCGTGCCGGGCGTGTACAGCTCCGAGGTCGTCAGCTCCGTGAAGGCCGCGATGCCGCCCGCCGCGAGCACCTGGCCCGACGGCAGCAGCGTCAGCGTCAGCTCGTCGCGGGCGCCCGCGAGGCTCGCCGCCGCGGCCCAGGTGTTGGTGGCGGGGTCATAGATCTCCGCCGAGGCCAGCTCCGAGCCGCCGCCGCCGTGTCCGCCGACGACGAGCACCCGGCCGTTCTGGAGCAGCACGGCGCGATGTCCGGCGCGCGCCGTGGCGAGCGAGCCGGCCGGGGTCCACGTATTCGTGTCGGGCGCGTACACCTCCGCGCTTCCGAGCACCGTGGTGTTGCTCTGGCCACCGACGACGAGCACCCGGCCATCCGGCAGGAGCGTGGCGGTGTGCAGGTGGCGCGTGCCCAACAGCGTCGCGGTGGGCAGCCAGGTGTTGGTGGTGGGATCGAAGCGCTCCACGGAGGCCGTGGAGGTGTTGGTGTTGCGGCCGCCCACGATCAGGACCTGCCCCGAAGGCAGCACGGTGGCGGTGGCGCGCTCGCGCGGCGTGGCGAGCGCGGGCAGGGCGGTCCACGAGTTGCTCGCGCGGTCATACAGCTCCGCCGCGGACGACGAGGTGAACTGGCCGCGGCCGCCCGCGACGAGCACCTGACCCGACGGCAGCAGCGCCACCGCCGCGTCGGTCCGGGGCGTGCCCATGGCGCCCGCGGGCGACCACCGGCTCAGGGCGGGATCGTAGACCTCCGTCTCCGCGTAGAAGGTCAGGGCGGGGGCCGAGGCGAAGCCGCCCGCGATGAACACCTTGCCGTTCGGCAGCAGCGTCGCGGTGTGGTTCTCGCGGGCGACGTTCATCGTGCCCGCGGCGGCCCAGGTGCCGGTGGCGGGATCATAGATTTCCGATTCGATCTGCGGCACCGAGTTGGAGACGCTACCCCCGGTGACGAGGACGCGGCCGTCGGGAAGCAGCGTGGCCATGTGGCCGGCGCGCGGGAACGCGAGGCTGCCCGTGGCGGTCCAGGTGTTGGCCACCGGGTCGTAGAGCTCCGACTGGGTCGTCGCGCCGCCCGCCGCGAAGCCGCCCGCGACGAGCACGCGGCCGTCGGGGAGCAGGGTGCTGGTGAAGTAGTGACGGGCGACCAGCGGGGCCGCGGCGGCGGTCCAGGTGCCGGTCGCGGGGTTGTAGCGGTCCGCGCCGGGCACCTCGCCGGCCCCGCTGAAGCCGCTCACCGCGAGCACCTGCCCGTCGCGCAGCCGCGTGGCGGTGTGCGCGTTGCGGCCCAGGGTCATGGCGCCGGTGGGGACGAAGGCGTTGGCGACCGGGTCATACAGCTCCGCCGACGTGAGCCGGACGCCGCCAGCGCCGGTGCCGCCCGCGACCAGCGCCTGCCCCGTGCCCAGCAGCGTGAGCGTGGGCGTGCTGCGAGTGGTGGACATGTTGCCCGTGGCGGTCCAGGCGCCCGTCGCGGGGTCGTAGAGACGTCCCGCGGCGGAGCCGTCGGTCAACACCAGCACCTTGCCGGTGGGCAGCAGCACGGCCTGCGTGATGTTGCCCTGGATGCCGGTGGCGCCCGCGGAGGTCCAGGCGCCGGTGGCCGGGTCATACAGGTCCGCCGTGGTCACGAACCCGGTCCGGTTGACGCCGTTGATGATCAACAGCTTCCCGTCCGGGAGCAGGACGGCCGCGTGTTGCGCGCGGGGCCCCGCCATGGACGCGGTGGCGTACCAGGCCGGCGCCGTCGCGAGACGGGAGGTCGCGGCGCCGGCGCCCTCCGGTGCCGGGCGCTCGTTGCCGCCGCACGACAGAAGGCCCAGGCTCGCGCAGAACACCAGGAGCCCGCTCCAGACAGCGCGTTGTGATCGCATCGATGAAACCCCGATCCGCGAGGGCTGGCGCGAACGTGACCGTTGGCCCGCCGCTCGACGTGAACACTCCGGATGGCGGATTATCAGCGGGCCGGGTGGTGGGGCAATGCGTGAAAAAATCCGGTGCGGTCATCCATCCCGTGGATCGGAGATGGGCGTCGGGGGAGGCTCCAGGAAGCGGCGCCACCAGTGGCGGGTCTCCTCTTCGGAGTAGCCGTCCCAGGTGTCGGAGCGGGTGAAGGGCAGGAGCCAGGGTTCCAGGAACCCTGCCAGTTCGCGATACGCCGGCAGCGTTTCGCCCAGTTTCGTGTCTCCCGCCAGTGGCGCGGGGCCCAGGCGGATCAGGGCACGGCCCCCGGTGAGTTCCTGGACGGTGGTCTCCGGATGTTTCAATGGCGAAAGCATCCATGGGTCGCGGAGTCCGTCGTCTGCGCATAGCGCGTGGGTGCCGAAGCGCACGACAGGCTCAGCAGGGCCATCACCCCGCCCGGCAGTCGCCCCTCAATCATCGTCCTCGCCCACGTCATGCGCCGCCGCGTTGAACAGGCCGAAGCCTCCCGCCTCCTCGCTCGAAATGTCCGCCCGGCGCAGCGCGGGGGAATCCCGTGTCTGTCCCACCGCCATCCAGCGGGGCGCGGCCAGCAGCACGCCGTCCTTCGGCAGCTCCGGCAAGAGGTGCTCCAGGTCCCCGAGGATGAACTCCGCGTGCCCCACGTCCTTGGGCTCCGCCAGGCCTTCCGGTGGATGCCACGGCCCTCCGTCCAGGTGGCCGAAGGGGAAGCTCCCCGTGCCGCTCGCGCCCCCGTACCCGCCCTCCAGGAGCTGCCGCGTCCGCTCCTCGCCCCCCGTCACCGACGGCAGACAGACGCGCGTCAGCCACTCCCAGGTCGCCGTGCCCTGCTCCACGGGCCAGTCCAGCTCCACCGTGTCGTCCGCCTTCGCCAGCAGCGCGTCGACGTACGCGCACGCCGCGCGCGGTCCCAGCACTCCGCCCCGGCGCGCCTCCTCCACCGCCGCGGGCCACAGCTCCTCGCGGTAGTAGTGCGCGAAGTAGAACCCCGGCTCCTCCCACTCCGGCCGCGCGCCCCGGGGCAGCTTCGCCAGCACCAGCCCGCTCGACAGGTACGCCGGCCCGGTGGCCCGGGGATGGAACTGGCTGAACGCGAGGCGGAACACCCGCACCGCCAGCCCCGCCTCCTCCGTCGCCTCCAGCCCCTCCGGACAGCCCGCCCGCAGGTGGAAGTCGTCGAAGCGCAGGAACACGTCCACCCCGATGCCCACCGCGTTCTGGCACAGCGACTCCAGGCACGCCGCCAGCGGATGCCCCGCGGCCACCGAGCCAGGGGCCTCCCACGCGGCCTCCTGGATGAGCCGCGTCCCGGTCTCCACCCGGAGCGACAGCCGCACCCGGCCTCCCGGAGAGGGCGCCTCCCCGTGCCGCACGTCCTCTCCGTGAAGCGCGCCGCGATGTTCCTGCCCTGGGGTCCTCATGCTAGGCACCCATCCTTTCCCACACGTCCCCTCCAGGCCAGGAGCCCCATGTCCGAGCCCTCCCATCCGCGCGACGGCGACTTCGAACTCGTCACCCTGCGCAACGGCCACCGCGCCGTGCGCCACCTGGGCCATGGCGAGGTCATGCACCCCGCTGTCGGCCCGTGGCAGGAGGCCCTGCGCCTCTACGTGGACCAGCCCGGCCTCGCGGACCGCCTGCGCAAGCCCGGACCGCCGCTCGTCATCCACGACGTGGGCCTGGGCGCCGCCACCAACGCCGTCGCCGCGCTCACCCGCGCCCGCGAGCTGGGCCCCCAGCGCGCCCGCGACCTGCACGTCGTCAGCTTCGAGGTGGACCTGGCCCCGCTGCGCCTGGCGCTCGCGGACGCGGAGGGCTTCCCGTTCCTCCAGCCGTTCCGCGAGGCCTGTGAGGGCCTCATGAAGCACGGCACCTGGTCCGAGCCCGGCATCCGGTGGGAGCTCAAGCTGGGGGACGCGGTGCCCTTCCTGGATGCGGCGCTGCCCCCGGCCGACCTCGTCTTCTTCGACCCGTTCTCACCCGCGTCCAACCCGGACATGTGGACCGAAGCGGTGCTCGCCCGGGTGCGCCGACACTGCCGGGAGGACGGGGAGGGCGCCCTGCTGATGACCTACAGCGCGGCCACGCCCACCCGCGTCACGCTGCTGCTCGCGGGGTTCTACGTGGGCGCCGGCGTGTCCACCGGCGCCAAGGGGGAGACCACCGTGGCCTCGACCCGCTACGAAACCCTGGCCGCCCCGCTGGGGACCCGGTGGCTGGAGCGCTGGGAGCGCTCGTCCTCCCGGGCCCCGCATGGGGCCACCCTCACGCCTGAGGTCGAGCGTCGCCTGCGGACCCATCCTCAGTGGCGCTGAGCGCCGTCTCGACGGGGGCCTCGCTCCAGCGCAGGTGGAACGTCGCCGCCGTGCCGTCGAACTCCTCCGGCAGCGCCACCACCCGCCAGCCCCCGCACAGCTGCACCGCGCGCGCCAGCAACCCCGCCGCGAACGTCGGCTGATCCGCCAGCACGTCGTTCATCCACAGCTCCAGCGACGTCGCGCCGCGCTCCACGATTTTGACTTCACTGAAGTTGTTGCCGGCGCGAAAGCCCACGTCCGCCCGCAGCAGCATCCGCCGGGGACCGGCCAGCCGGCCCACGCCCAGGAGGGCGCGGCCAAAGAAGGTGCCGAAGTAGGCGTCCATGAAGCGCTCGCCCAGGGAGTAGTACGCGGCCTCCGCGGGCACGCCGCCATAGACGTGGCCGGCCGCGATGCGCAGGAACTCCCGCCACTGTTCCAGCGAATACGTGCGTTCCAGCTTGCGGTCGAGGTCCAGCCCCGCCCGCTTCAGGTGCTCGCGGCACGCGGGCGTCAGGCGGTTCTCCAGCGCTCGGACGAAGAGCGCGTCGACGGTCTGGGCGAAGACAAGCTTCTCAGGATTCATGCGAAGCACCCTACACGAAGCCCCCCATGCGATGCTCCCCCACCTGTGTACTGACGTTCAGTGCCGCGCCCCCCGAGTGTCAGGAAGCTGGCGCGCGCCGCACCCTTCGTGAACTCCGGGTGTTTTCAGACCCCGCGCTGACGGCGCGCGCCACGAGCCCGCGCAGCCACTGGTGGGCGGGGTCGCCGTCGAAGCGCTCGTGCCAGACCTGGAGGATGTCGAAGGTCGGCACCGGGATGGGCGGGGGGAACACCTGGAGCGCGTACGCCTCGCGGAACGCGGCGATGAGGCGGCGGGGCGCGGTGAGGACGTAATCCGAGCGCGACACCGCCAGCGGGGCGATGAGGAAGTAGGGCACCCGCAGGGCGATGCGGCGCGGGGGCAGGCCGCGCCTGGCCAGGACCATGTCCACCGCGCCCACTCCGTCGCCGCGGGGGCTGATGAGGATGTGGGACAGCTTCAGGTAGGTGTCCAGGTCCAGCGTGCGGCGCACGGTGGGGTGGTCCTTGCGCACCACGCAGACGAAGTCCTCGGTGAGCAGCTTCTTCTGGCGAAGCCCCGGCCCGGCCTCCACCGGCGGCGAGACGACGGTCAGGTCCACGGCGCCCGTCTCCAGGAGCGCGGGGTAGGTGTGGCCGTCCACGTGCAGCACGGACAGGTCCACGCCGGGGGCCTCGCGGCCCAGCAGCTCCAGCGCGCCCGGCAGCAGCACGGTCCCGAAGTAGTCGCGAGTGGCCACGGTGAAGCGGCGCGACGCGGTGGCGGGTTCGAAGGGGGGCTCGTGGCGCAGGGCCCGCCGCAGCTCCGCCAGCCCCCGTTGCAGCGGCGCGGCCAGCTGCTGCGCGCGCGGCGTCAGCACCATGCCGCCCCGCCCCCGGATGAGGAGCGCGTCACCCAAGAGCTCCCGCAGCTGGGCGAGCGCATGGCTCATGGCGGACTGGGTGAGGCCCACGCGGGCGGCGGCGCGGGTGACGTGCGCCTCCTGGAGCAGCGCGTCCAGCGCCACCATCAGGTTCAGGTTGATGCCGGAGAGGTCGACCTCGGCGGGAAGCGGGGCCGGGGTTTCATGAGCGCGGCGCATGGGGACATGAATAGCATGCAGTGGCCTCATGCAGGGCGCGGGGGCACTGTTGCGCCATCTCGCTGTCGCCGGAGGCACCCCATGTCCATCGTCATCAACACCCCGAATGGCAACATCGGCCGTTCCCTCGTCCAGAAGCTGCTGAAGGCCGGCCACAAGGTCACGGTCATCTCCCGCACGCCGGAGAAGGTGGCGGACCTGGTGAAGCAGGGCGCGAAGTGGGTGCAGGGCTCCATCGACGCGCAGGCCACGCTGGACGCGGCACTCCCGGGCGCGGAGGCGCTGTTCTGGCTCACGCCGTCCGCGCCCCGTCCGGACTTCGTGGAGTGGGCCACGGCCACCGGGCGGATGGCCGCGGAGCGCGTGAAGGCGCACGGCGTGAAGCGCGTGGTGCTCATCTCCAGCGTCGGCGCGCAGAACGGGCCGGGGTCGGGGCCGGTGTCCTCGCTGAAGGCCATTGAAGAGGCCTTCCAGGCGGCGGCGCCCAACGTCGTCAGCCTGCGCGCGGGCTTCTTCATGGAGAACCTGCTGCGCGACGTGCAGGGCCTGGCGAAGACGGGCGCCATCTTCAGCCCGAACCCGGAGACGAAGCGCTTCCCGATGGTCGCGACGGCGGACATCGCGGCCAAGGCCGCCGGGTTCCTGACGGACGCGTCGTGGACGGGCCACCGCTACGTGGGCGTGCACGGCCCGCAGGACCTCACCTATCCGGAGGTCGCGAGCATCCTCACCCAGGTGCTGGGCCTGCCCGTGAAGTACGTGCGGGTGGGGCTGGAGGACGCGCGCAACAGCATGACGGGCGCGGGCATGCCCTCGTGGATGGCGGACAGCTTCGTGGAGATGTACGGCGCCATCCAGGACGGGCGCATGGACCCCGCGGAGCCGCGCTCGAAGGAGACGACCACGCCCACCACGCTGGCGGAGTTCGCCAGCACCGTGCTCAAGCCGGTGTTGGAGCAGGCGCGCGCGTCGTAAGGGGAACCCCGCGTCCGCCTGGCCGTCCGCCCGCGGAAACGGACGGGGGAACGTCCGCCACCCCGTCCTCTTCCTCCCGACTGGTGCACGATGGGGGCCGACCGGAGATTCACCCGGTACGGCCACCCCACCGAACACGAGCGCACCATGGACGAGCAACGCCCCGCCACGCCCCCGGCCCGGACGGACCCCTCCATCGACCTGCTTCACCAGCGCACGCGCCAGCCGCTGGAGGTCCTCTTCTCTCCCCGCAGCGTCGCGGTGGTGGGGGCGAGCGAGCGCCCCGGCAGCGTGGGCCGCACCGTCCTCTGGAACCTCATCAGCAGCCCGTTCGGCGGCACCGTCTATCCCGTCAACCCGCAGCGCCCCAACGTGCTGGGCATCAAGGCGTGGCCCTCCCTGCGCGCGCTGCCGGAGGCGGTGGACCTGGCCGTCATCGTCACCCCGGCGAAGTCCGTGCCGGCCGTCATCCGCGAGTGCGCGGAGGTCGGCGTCAAGGGCGCCATCATCATCTCCGCGGGCTTCAAGGAGACGGGCCCGGAGGGCGTGAAGCTGGAGCAGGAGGTGCTGCGCATCGCGCAGGCCGCGAACCTGCGCATCATCGGGCCCAACTGCCTGGGCGTGATGCGCCCCACGGGCGGCTTCAACGCCACCTTCGCCAAGGGCATGGCCCGCCCCGGCAACGTGGCCTTCATCAGCCAGTCCGGCGCGCTGCTCACCTCCATCCTGGACTGGAGCCTGCGCGAGGCCGTGGGCTTCAGCGCCTTCGTCTCCGTGGGCTCCATGCTGGACGTGGGCTGGGGAGACCTCATCGACTTCCTCGCGGATGATCCGATGACGCGCTCCATCCTGCTCTACATGGAGTCCATCGGCGACGCGCGCGCCTTCCTGTCCGCCGCGCGCGAGGTGGCGCTCACCAAGCCCATCATCGTCATCAAGGCCGGCCGCACCGCGCAGGCCGCGCAGGCCGCCGCGTCGCACACCGGCACGCTGGCCGGCAGCGACGAGGTGCTCTCCGCCGCCTTCCGCCGCGCGGGCGTGCTGCGCGTGGACTCCATCGAGGACCTCTTCCACATGGCGGAGGTGCTGGCCCGCCAGCCCCGGCCCTCCGGCCGCAGGCTCACGCTGCTCACCAACGCGGGCGGCCCCGCGGTGCTCGCCACGGACGCGCTGGTGTCCGGCGGCGGAGAGCTGGCCGTGCTGTCCGACGACACGCGCGCGCGGCTGGACGCCTTCCTGCCGCCGCCGTGGAGCCACGCCAACCCGGTGGACATCCTGGGAGACGCGGACGCGGAGCGCTACGCGAAGGCGCTGGAGACCACCGGCGCGGACCCCAACAGCGACGGCCTGCTCGTCATCCTCACCCCGCAGGACATGACGGAGCCCACCCAGACGGCGGACCGCCTCAAGGGCTACGCGAAGCTGCCCGGCAAGCCCGTGCTCGCGAGCTGGATGGGCGGCTCCGAAGTGGCCGCCGGCGAGCGCATCCTCAACGACGCGGGCATCCCGACCTTCGGCTACCCGGACACCGCGGCCCGGGTCTTCAACTACATGTGGCGCTACTCGGACAACATCGCCGGGCTCTATGAGACGCCCACGCTGGCGGAGGAGCCCACCGGCGGTGGCCGTGACGTGGCGCGCGCGCTGGTGGACGAGGCCCGCGCCGCCGGCCGCACCCTCCTGTCCGAGTACGAGTCCAAGCGCCTGCTGGCCGCCTACGGCATCCCCACCGTGGAGACGTGGCTGGCGACGAGCGAGGACGAGGCGGTGGAGAAGGCCCGCGCGCTGGGCTTCCCCGTGGTGCTCAAGCTGCACTCGCTCACGGTGACGCACAAGACGGACGTGGGCGGCGTGCGGCTGGACCTGCGCGACGAACCCCAGGTGCGGGAGGCCTTCCGCGCCATCCGCGACGCGCTCACGGAGCGGGGGCTGGCGGACGCGTTCGACGGCGTCACCGTGCAGCCCATGGCGAAGCTGGACGGCTACGAGCTGATTCTGGGCAGCAGCCTGGACGCGCAGTTCGGCCCGGTGCTGCTCTTTGGCGCGGGCGGCACGCTGGTGGAGGTGATGCAGGACCGGGCCCTGGGCCTGCCGCCCCTCAACACCACGCTGGCGCGCCGGATGATGGAGCGCACGCGCATCCACCACGCGCTCAAGGGCGTGCGCGGCCGGGCGCCCGTGGACCTGGGCGCGCTGGAGCGGCTGATGGTGCGCTTCAGCCAGTTGGTGGTGGAGCAGCCCTTCATCCGCGAGCTGGACATCAACCCGCTGCTCGTCTCCGCGGAGCGCATCATCGCGCTGGACGCGCGCGTGGTGCTGCACCCGCCGGACGTCACCGCCGCGTCGCTGCCGAAGCTCGCCATCGAACCGTACCCGCACCAGTACGCGCAGCTGCTCACGCTGAAGAACGGCGAGCAGCTGCTCGTGCGCCCCATCCGCCCGGAAGACGAGCCCGCCATGGGCCGCTTCCACCAGGCCCTGTCCGAACAGACGGTGTTCATGCGCTACGCGGGCCTGATGAAGCTCAGCCAGCGCGTGGCCCACGAGCGCCTGGCGCGCATCTGCTTCAACGACTACGCGCGGGAGATGGCGCTCGTCGCGGAGCGGCCGTCACCGGACGGGAAGGGTGGGGGAGAGATATTGGCGGTGGGCCGGCTCACGCGCCTGCGCGGCACGAAGGACGCGGAGTTCGCCATCACCGTCAGCGACAAGGCGCAGCGGCTGGGCCTGGGCACGGAGCTGCTCCGGCGGCTGGTGGACGTCGGCCGGGACTGGGGCCTGCGCCGCATCGTCGCGGACATCCTCACGCGCAACCGCGGCATGCAGGCCGTCAGCAAGAAGCTGGGGTTCACCCTCGTGGAACACGAGGAGCTGGCCCCGGACATGGTGAAGGCCGTGAAGGTGCTCAACGGCTGACCGTGCCCGGGGCCCTACTGCCTCACGGCACTACACGTCGTCGCAGGGCGTGCCCAGCCGCGCGCCCGTGTAGACGCCCAGCTCGTTGTAGATGAACGGCAGGTTCTCCCCTACCGGCACCGCGCGCAGCTTCTGGCGCTTGCTCTTGACCACCCAGAACGACGGCTCCTCGCGGTCCACCACGAGGCGCAGGTCGCCGCCCTGCGTGGAGAAGATCTCCCCCTGCGAGTCGGTGACGACGTTGAGCATCTTCTGCTGCTTCACCTGGCCGCGCTGGCCCGTGAAGATGCGGAAGCTCTTGTTGTCCGCGCCGATGCCGCGCTCCACCAGGTAGTACGTGCCCTTGTCGTCGCGCAGCAGCGCGTACGGCTGGAACTTCGTCGGGCTGGGCTGGTAGGCGGCCTTGCGCAGGAGCTCCTTCGCCTGATCCGCCGGCACCGGCTGCTGCGGCAGGCTCTTCTCACCGCAGCGCAGCGCGCACGTCTTGAAGTCGTCGCTCAGCTTCACGTCGGAGACGACCCGGTAGTCCATGCCGCGGAAGTTGTCGTTGGCCTTGGGGTTGAAGAAGCGGGGCTCGAAGAAGGCACCGTCCGTGGCGGTGGGATAGCCCACGGGCCGCACCTGCGTGAACGTCTTGCCGTCCCCGTAGTACAGGTCTCCGCCGTCGTGCTCCGGCGAGTGGGGGACGAGGACCGTGTAGTGGCCCTTGCCGTCCGCGCAGACCTTCGCGGACTCCAGCACCATGCGCTCACGCAGCTTCTGTTCCTTCCCCCAGGGGGGATCCAGCGCGAGCGCGGCTTGCGGGGCCAGGACGAGCCCCAGGGCGATGACCATGTGTCGAAGCGTCATGTCGGTGGGCTTTCGTTCTAGAGGGTGTCGGTGAAGTAGGTGGTGGCCGCGTCGGGCTGGACCTGGTCGCCGTCCGTCACAGCCCAGATGACCTTGCGCGCTTCCAGCTTCAGCGCGGCTTGCGCGTCCATGCGGCACTCCACCGTCTGGACCTTCTCCTGGACGGCGCGCTTGGCCTCGTCGGAGCGCTCGCACAGCTTCTGGAGCGTCTCCAGCGGGCGCGCGCAGTAGCTGCCGTAGGAGATGTCATTGAGCTGCTTGTCCGTGACGGAGTCCCAGGCCACGGTGGATGTCAGCTTGGAGCCGCACGCCTTGTTCGTCTCGGCGAGCGCCTCACCCAGCTGCGCCTCCGCCTGGTTCGTCCAGAACTTGCGGTCGAACGCGAGCAGCGCCTGGTACTTCTTGTCGCCCTCCAGGTCCTGGTAGCGCTCGAAGACCTTTTCCACCTTGAGCGCGCCCGTCTTCCCCGTGTCCGGCTTCAGGTGCGTGTAGCCCGTGTGGTTCACGTCGCTGAAGACGAGGTCCTCGTAGCCGCCCCGGTCCTCCACGGAGACGAAGCGCTGGCTGTGGCCGCGCCACTTCGTCCAGTACTCCGTCCGGCGCCGCTCCTCGCCCACCGACGCGACTAGCACCTGGCCGTCCAGCTCGCTCTTCGTGCCTTCGAACATCACCAGCGCCTTGTGCGCGTCACCGGGCTCCAGCCCGATGAGGGTGATCTTCTCGCCGGCCTCGTTGGAATACACCTTGCCGGTGACGGGCTTCGTGCCCGCCACGGCGCTGTCGGGCCGCACGCCCCGGGAACACCCCAGGGACAGCGCCACGACCCCCACTGCAAGTAGGACTCTCACGACGACTCCTTGAATTGAGGGCGCGCCCCCGCTCTGGAGCTTCCGCGCGCCCGGACGACCCTAGAGGTCGATATCGTACTGCGAACAGTATTGTCGGACCCTTGGACGTTCCGTTGCCGGGACCCGGGTCCATTGCGCCCGCGCATTCGCCAGGTCGTGCTGATGGCAGTACACGCGGGTGAGCAGCGAGAACGACAGGCCGGTAATCTTCGTGCGCTGGCTGCGCCGGATGTGACGCAACGCTTCCGACGAGTTCGACGCGTCCAGCGCCTTCTGCGCGGACGCCAGGTCCTCGCGCACGCTGTCCGGCATCGACTCCGGGACGCCGCCACCGCGCGGCGCCTTCGCCCGGGTCGTGACGGCGGGCGGGTCCGTGGGCTCCACGGCCGGCCGCTTCTCCTCGGGAGCCGTCGGCTGCGGCGGCTGGGCAGCCGGTTCCACCACGGGCGGCTTCTGCTCCACGGGCGGCGTCACGGCCGCGACGGGCGCCGCCGCGACGGGGGCCGTGGGCGCCGGCGGATTCGCCGCGACGAGGGTGGGCGGGGGCGTGGCCGCGCCCTTCCAGAAGAAGGCGACGGCGAACGCGATGATGACCGCCAGGCCCACGGCCACGGCCACCGGCCACTTCGGGCGGGGGCGGGACAGGGGCTGCGCGGGCAGGGAGGCGGTCTGTGGCCCGGTGGGGGAGGCCTCGTGGCCGGCGTGGGGGCGCATGCCCACCGTGGGGATGTGCTCCTCCTGATCCGGCGGGCGCGACGCGGGCGGCGGGGACGTGGGGGCGGAGGGGCGCGTGCGCTCGTGCTTCGCCTCCGCGAGCGTCTGGAGCGGGCTGCCCGTCAGCTCCAGGATGAAGCTGCCCACGTCCGGGTAGCGGTCCTCCGGCTTCTTCGCCATCGCGCGGGTGATGGCCGCCACCACGTGCGGCGGCGTGCCCGGTGCCAGCGAAAGGAGCGGCGGCGGCTCCAGGTGGACGATTTGATAGATGAGTTCCGCGATGTTGTCGCCGGAGTAGGGCGGCCGTCCGGCGAGCATCTCGTAGACGATGCAGCCGAACGCGAACAGGTCCGTGCGCGCGTCCACGTTGCTGTTCTGGCCCATGGCCTGCTCAGGGGCCATGTACTGCGGCGTCCCCATCAGCACCGAGTCCAGCGTCTGCACGGTGCGAGAGTCCACGAGCTTGGAGATGCCGAAGTCGAGCAGCTTCACGCGCTCGCCCACGACGCCGCCGGCCTCCGTGGGCACGAGGAACACGTTGCCCGGCTTCAGGTCGCGGTGCACCACGCCCGCGCGGTGCGCCGCCTGCAACGCCGCGCCCATCTGCCGCGCGATGGAGAGGACCTCCTCCAGCGGCAACTGCTTCTGCTTGCGCAGCCGGCGCGACAGGCCCTCGCCGCGCAGGTACTCCATCACCATGAAGGGCGTGCCGTCCTCCAGGGTGTCGAAGTCCAGCACCTCCACGATGTTCGGGTGCCCCAGCCGGGAGGCGATCTCCGCCTCGCGCCGGAAGCGCACCGCCACCTCTTCCGACAGCGCCTCCGCGCCGTGCAGCACCTTGATGGCGACCTGCTTGCCCGGCAGACGCAGGTGGCGGGCCAGGAACACCGCCCCCATGCCGCCCTTGCCCAGCACGGTGCCAATCTCATACGTGGCACGCAGGATCCGTCCCGTCGTCAACGGCTCGGACTGCACGGAGGTCGGTTCGGTGGGCTTTTGCATCGGCGGTCCGATTTCCTACTAAACCGGGCCGACACGATTGGAAAGCACCTGGGTCGAATCCTCCCCCACGGGTCATGCGCAGAGGCTCGGGCTCTCATGTTTTGAGAGCCCGAGCCGATTTCCAACCAGGGGTGGAGCGCGCTACGGCGTCGCGGGGGGCAGCACCAGTCCGGACTGGAGGTTCGTCGCCTCATCGAGGTGCGTCTGCACCGCCTGCCGCTCGGTGAGCAGCTCCTGCTGGAGGGCCGGGTTGGTGACCTGCGTCGTCAGCAGGCTGTCGCCGATGAAGGCGACGCGCGCGTGCGCGGCGGCCTGCGCGCTGATCAGCGCCAGGTCGCGCGCGGTGCCCGCGGGCGGCGCGTTCGGGCCGCTGAGCACCTCCATCATCTGCTGGACCTCCTGCTGCAACTGGAGGCTCAGCGCGGAGTCCTCGGGCACGATGCCCTCGGTCGCGAGCAGCGCATCCAGCCGTTGTTTGACGGCGGTGTGCTCCGTCTCCATCTTCTGGTTGAAGGCCTGGATGGCCGGGTCCGTGGAGAGCGGCGCGGCGTACTGGCCGAGCATCACCTCACCGGCGTTCGCCACCTGCAGGACGCGGGCGATCTGCGCGTCGGTGAGCGTGAGCAGCACGCCCGCGTCGGTCCCCGCGTCCGGGTTCTGCTGCGTTGCCTCCTGCGGGGTGGGGTTCTGCGAGTTGCTCCCGCACCCGTAGCCAAGCGCCAGCGCGCCCGCCAGCCCCGTCCCCACCCAGAATTTCGCTGTCCGCATGTTCAAACCCCCGTGAATGTCGCGGGGGCAGGATGGGGAGGACCTCCGTTCACGGCCATGCGCGACTCAGCCGTTGCCACTGTGCCCGGCTGCACAGGCCGGGCAGGCAGGAGGCTAGGTAACGCCAGTCCTGACGCTCCGGAATGACTCACGGCGTGTTTCACCGTTCCGCGTCATGACGCAGGAGGTGGGGTGTGGGGTGGAGACTGGATCTTTCTCATACATTGACAAAGGCATTGCGCCCCCGCGCATCGTTGACAGTGAAACACCCGATGGTGTTTCGTGTTTCAAGATGAACGGTTCACGGCGCGTCACTGTTCTCTCCCTGCACCGGGGTTCCGCGAGCATCGTTCGCGCCCTCGTGCCCCACTTCGATCTGCCTCCGGCGGAGCTCGCCGCGCGGCTGTTCCGCGCCCCCGCCGTGCTGGCGGGAGGGCTGCCCGAGGAGCTCGCCAGCAGCCTGTCGGAGGTGTTGGGCAACGCGGGCCTGCGCGTGGTCGTGGAGCCGGATGACGCGCCCCTTCCTCCACCCGCCGCGCGGACCTACGACGTGGCGCTGTACCTGCGGGACGGCGGGCGCTTCCGCGACGTCTGCACGGAGCTGGCCGCCGTCCTGGGGTGTCCCCTGACGGACGCCGCCGCGGCGCTCTGCGCCACGCCTCCCACGGTGCTCGGCTCCGTCTCCCAGGCCACCGTGGACGCGCTCCAGGAGCGCTTCTCTCCGCTGGGCGCTGAGGTGGACGCCAGCCACCCGCCCACGGCCCTCTATGACGTCTTCTCCACGGACACGGCCAGCCTCTCGGTGATCCGCCCGGTGCTGGAGTCGCAGGGCGTGACTCCGGCGGCGGTCCCCCTGGTGGCCCGGGACCTGTCGCACGAACAGGCGGAGCGCGTGTGGAGGGAGCTGGGCCCGCGGGGTGGGGTGCGGCTGTTGGACCATGCCTTCCAGCGGTTCGACGTGAGCCTCCTCGAGGCCCCCGCGGACGCTGGCTTCACGGAGCTGCTGGTGCGTGAGACGGGCATGCCGCTGGCGCTGGTGCCCAAGGTGCTCAAGCGTCTGCCGGTGGTGCTGCACACGGGGCTGTCGCGCGCGGACGTGGTGGCGCGCACCGCCCCGCTGGAGGCCGCGGGCGCGAAGCTGGCCGTGCAGCTCATCAACTTCCGCAGCTTCCGCCTGACGGTGGAGGACTCGAAGGACCCCGCCGGGGCCGCGGAGCTGCTGTCCACGGCGCTGGGCCTGCCCGCCAACGAGACGCGCACCGCGCTCTCCCGGCTGCCGCACACCTTCCATCCCGCGGTGGGGGACACGCGCGCGCGCTGGCTCGTCGCGGAGCTGCGGGCGCGTGGCACGCGGACCTCCCTGGTGTCGCATTGAGCGTCCCGGCGCTGCACTTCCGCGTGGCCGAACAGGGCAAGGTGTTCGCGCTGGCCGGCCGGCATGACGAGGCGCTGCGCCACTACCGCGAAGCGCTGCGGCTGGCCGCGCTCCAGGGCGGCTCCGACGTCTGCCAGCGTCACTATGCGTGGTGCGTGCTCGAGTCGCTGGAGCGCTCGGGGGCCCACGAGGCCGTCATCTCCTTCTGCCTGCGCGTGGAGGCCCACTACCAGCAACAGCCTCCCACGAGCGAGCTGGCCCTCCAGGACCTGGCCGCGCACCACGAGCGGCACGGGCTGGCGCTGGCGAAGCTGGGGCGCCTGTCCGAGGCGCGCACCCGGCTGGAGTCCGCGGTGGCGCTGGCTGGCGCGGGGCGCCTCCCGCTGTCGGAGCGGGTGCTGGGGTGGACGCGCGCCGGGCTGCACGTGGACGCGCGCCGCATCACGCTGGAGCAGGACCGTCACGCCTACTGGGTCGTCCGGCCCGACACCGTTCGTCCCGACGTCGCTGTCGCACTTCCTCCCGTTGCCTCACCACTGGGGTAGACCATGCCGAAAGCAGGGAAGATCCTCGCGGATCTCAACATCTCCGACTTCATCCGGGACATGGGGCTCGCCATCGCCGAGGCCCAGGCCAAGCTGGACACCAACAGCGTGGATCAGACGCTGCGCATGGGGCAGACCGTCCTGCCGGGCATGACGCAGAACCTGCTGTCGCTGGGGCTGCGGCCGGCCTTCTACCACTTCCAGTACGCCGACCTGGAGGTGAACCTCAACGTCTACTACTCGACCACCGTCGACGTGGGCGTCAACTTCAACTACGACAACGAGAACGAGTCGAGCGAGTACAGCCTCGAGACGTCCTCCGCCAGCGGCAGCGCCACCATCACGGTGCAGGACGGTGAAGGCATTCCGCCCTACGCCTGTCTGGCATTGGTCGCCAACGCGCCGGGCCACCTCACGGTGGGCACCACCAGCTACGCGCTGGACGGCGGCGTGGGCCCCAACAGCACCGGCCTGCCCGTCGCCCGTCAGGACACGCTGTGGGAGACGGCGCAGGAGCTGCTCGTGGCCCTGCGCAACAACTCCGTCTGGACCAACCAGGCCACGGGGGACCTGCAGGGCATCTTCATGGACTGGGAGATGCAGTCGGGCGTCACCGCCAGCACCAACCGCCCCGACCTCTACGCCATCAACCGCTCCGTCATCACCGTGCGCACCTCGCCGCAGGCGGCGCCCGGCGACAACCTGGTGATCGCGCGGCTGGGCAGCGTGACGCCCGCGCCCGCGCTGCTGCTGCCGGCCACCAACGGCACGCGCTACACCAGCGCCGCGGCGACGGTGGGCGCGGCGCTGGCGGACATCGGCCAGCAGGTGGACCCGGCGGCCTTCGTCGTCGTGTCGGGCGGTGACTGCAACCGGGCCATCTACTTCGACACCGACATCCACGACGTGCCCACCACCACCTACGGCACGGACCGCGAGCCCTCCGCCGTCCTCGACGCGGTGGCGGCGCTCCTGGCGGAGCACCCGTCCGCCTCGCTGACGCTGGAGGGCTGGGCGGACCAGCGCTCCCCGCCGGCCCCCGGCTACAACCAGCGGCTGTCCCAGAAGCGCGCTGACTTCGTCCTGCGTGCGCTGACGTCGCGGGGCGTGGCGGCCAGCAGGCTCACGGCCCGGGGCATGGGCGCGACGGTCAGCTTCAGCAGCTCGGACCTGGCGGCCAACCGGCGCGTCGTCTTCCAGTTCTCCGGCGTGCCCGCGGCGCTGGTGGCCCGCACCGTCGCGGCCACGGCCGCCTTCGACCCCACGGGGACGGACCGGGAGGCCCGCATCGTCCCGCGCACGCGCGCCCCGGCGAACGCGCCCACCACGGCCGTCGTCACCTTCCGCGGCACGGACTTCACGCAAGGCACCGCCTCCCAGGGCACCACCTTCGCGGTGGGCGCCACCGCCGAGTCCACCGCCGCCAACCTGGCCCGCGCCATCCGCGACGCCAACGCCAACACCGCCTTCGGCGCCTTCGCGCGCGGGGACCGCGTCTACCTGTACGGCACCGGCGACCACGCCCTGTTCACCCTGTTCGCGCGCACGCCCACCGCGCCGGCCCTGTCCGCCGCGGGCTCCATCCGCGTGGCCCGCCGCTTCGGCGACGGCCGCCCACCGGCCACGCCCCAGCCGCGCGACACCCTCGTCATCGACAACGTGCAGCTGGTGGCCGTGGAGGCCGGCGTCGCCCCGCAGCCAGGGCAGTTCACGCTGGGGGTGACGGGCGCGGACACGGCCCGCAACCTGGCCGCCGCCATCACGGCGGGCTCCAGCTCCGGCCTGCTGGCCGCGGGCCTCCAGGCCCAGTCCGCGGGCAACATCGTCACCGTCTCCGGCCCCTCCGGCACCATGCTGGGCACCAGCAACCCCGCCGCCTTCCTGCTGTCGGGGACGCGCATCGGCGGCAGGCCGTCCGCGGACCGCGAGGAGAGCTCCGAGCGCGAGCTTCGCGCCCTCAACGTGGATGCGCACCTGGCGGTGAAGTACGAGCTGAGCGTGTCCGGCAGCTCCACCATCAAGGCCCGCCTCGTGGCCGTGCCCGCGCCGCCCCAGTTCCTCCAGGCCATCGGCGACTACCTCGAGCGCTGGTACCCGTAAGGATCCTCCATGCCCGGAAACAACACCACGCAGGGCCAGCGCGCGATGATGACGGTGCTGGACGCGCCGCTGCCGGAGCTCATCGAGAGGCTCGGGCGCGCGGTGGCGGACGCGCAGCACGCGCTGGACGTCAACTCGCTCGACATCGCGAAGCGCATGTCCGAGCGCACCGTGGACCTGGGCGACGGGCAGCTGTGGAGCCTGCTCGCGCTCGGCTTCACGCCCACGTTCTACGCCTTCGCCGAGGCCACGTTGGAGGCGAAGCTCACCTTCACCATCCGCGAGTCCACGGAGTTCTCCGTGGGCGGCGGCGCGACGGGCGGCATGGCCGGCATCTTCTCCGTGACGGTGAACGCCGAGTACAGCCGCAAGTACGGCTTCGAGGTGCAGGGCGCCAGCTCCATCGCCGCGCGGCTGGTGTCGCTGCCCCCGCCTGCCCGCCTGCACCAGCTGCTCAACGAGCTCGCCGCCCAGCCGCCCGCCCCCGCGGCCTCCACCAACACTTCCGCCTGAAGCGCGCAAGGACCCAGACACCATGCCCAACGTCGGTCAGGAACTGCTGAACGTCCCCATGGGGGACATGATTCGTGAGATGGCGACCGCCATCGCCGAGGCGCAGCTTGAGCTGGACAAGAGCGGGATGCTCGTCGCGGAGATGATGAGCGGCGAGGCGCTGCTGCGGGACGCGGACGGGAACATCCAACTGGACGGCTCCGGCAAGCCCATCCGCGTGGACACCAAGGTGTCCTTCGCGGGCACGCCCTCGTCCATGATGGAGCTGGGGTTCGCGCCGAACTTCTACCAGTTCGTGGACACCATCATCGAGGTGAAGATCGCCATCAAGATGACGGAGAGCGTGGAGAGCAAGGTGGCGACGCAGACCACGCGCCAGACGGCCGGCGGGCTGCGCCTCTTCAAGCGCGGCGGCGCGCCCCAGGCCGTGGTGACGACGGTGGATGCCAGCTACACGCGCAAGTACGACTACAGCGTGGAGGGCTCCAGCCTGCTGCGCACGAAGCTGGTGCCCGTGCCTCCTCCGGCCCTCTTCGAGGAGCGGGTGCGCGCGCTCATCGCGGCCAGGGCCGGCACCGTCACCCCCACGAAGTAGCTCCGGAAAGCGCGCACCATGTCCACCAACTCCATTGGTCAGGATCTGCTCAACGTCCCCTTCGGGGAGATGGTCCGCAACCTGGGCAACGCCATCGCGGATGCCCAGTACGCGCTGGACAGCTCGTCGCTGAAGATCGCCCAGCTCATGGCGGGCTACCGCATCGACGACAGCGGCAACGCCGTGCGGGACGGGGCCGGCTTCGTGAAGCTGGGGACCACCGAGTACCCGCTGCTGCTGCTCGGCTTCACGCCCACGTTCTACCAGTTCGTGGAGACCATCATCGAAGTGAAGATGGAGATCTCCATGCACGAGTCCACCGACGACTCGACCCAGACGCGGGACCGCAAGGTGGACCGCGACAAGGGTATCCTCACCACGCTGGTGAAGGGCCACAAGAGCCACGTCACCACGGTCACGGCCAAGCACTCGCAGAAGTACAGTTACTCCGCCGAGGGCTCCAGCCTCATCCGCACCAAGCTGGTGCCCATCCCTCCACCGGCGGCGCTCCAGCAGATCTGCGCGGAGATCGCCAAGGGCCTCAAGGGCACCGCGGAAGGCCAGGCCGTCAGCGGGAAGATCGACACCGCCGTGGGCAACGTCACCTGACGGAAGAGGGTCGCCGCGCATGTCACACGTCCGTTGGGAAGACCTGCTGGAGGAGGACGCCGCCGAGGCCGCCGGCAACGCGGGCGCGTCCGCTCCGGTTCCGGGAGCGGGGGCATCCGCCGCGGCGTCCGTGGTGCCCTCCCTTGAGCAGGTGGCCGCCAGCGACCCGGCGTTGGCGGAGCTGCTGAAGGAGCGCCGGCAGCTCGAAGACACGATGAAGGCGCTGAGCGGCGTGCAGGAGGCGCCCGTCGACGAGCGGCTGGCGAAGCAGTTCCCCGTCGTCCAGCACACGCCGGAGTCGCGCATCGCGGAGCGCAAGCAGCACGAGCGGGACACCGCGCGGCGGCTGCTGGAGCAGAAGCTGTACGCCCGGCGCCGGACGGAGGCGGAGGAGGCGGAGCGGGTGGAGCAGCTGCGCCGCGAGCGCCTGGAGGCGGGCAAGGCGGGCCGGCGCAAGGCGCAGCGGCAGCAGACGCTGCGCCAGCAGTGGGCGACCAAGGCACGCGAGCGCGCGAAGCTCGCGACGCGGCTGGCGGAGCGCGTCCTGGAGACTCCGGGCAGGGGCCGCATGAAGCTCGGAGACGTGGGCTCCGCGACGAGGGACGCGGCCCGGCGGCTGTCGCACGCGGCGGAGGAGGCGCGCTCCGCGGCGCGCAAGCCGATGTCGCTGGTGAAGGGCCAGGCGCTGCCCTCCCTGGGAAACCTGGGACGGCGCGGCGGGCTCCAGGTTGGGAAGGTGGAGAAGGGGGTGGCGGTGGCGCGCGAGCTGTGGGGCATGAACCCCCGCTCGCTGGACACCGAGGCCCTGATGATGCGCGGGCTGGCGATGGCCGGCATGGACATGGAGTCCATGGAGCAGCGGATGGACATGGAGATGGAGCGCGCCGGCATGGGCATGGACGACATGGACGCGCGCGACACGGCACGTGACGCGCAGCGGGCTCGCGGGCGCCAGGGAGCGCGGGATGAGTGACACGACACAACAGGCGCAGGAGCTGTTCGGCACCCTGGACGAGTACCTGCTGGAGCTGGCCGACGGCCTGGCGAAGGCCCAGGAGGAGCTGGGGGGCCTCTCCGCGGCCGGCGCGCCCGGCCGCCAGTTCACCTACTACGTGCCGAAGCTGGAGTTCGAGCTGCGCATGGACCTGCGGGTGGAGACGTCCAGCACCACCTCCGGAGCGCCGGTCAACGCGAAGATCCTGAAGATGCGGCCCGTGCGGCTGGCGGACGTGGCCTCGTCGCAGACGCAGACGGAGATTGTCAGCGTGATTCGCGGCAGCTTCGTCGCGGTGCCGGCCAACGAGGGCCTCCCTCCGGTGGTGCTCGACGCCCGCTGCGTCATCGGCGCCGGGGGCGTGCCGGGCGTGGTGGTGCGCGTGCGCAACGCGGCGGGGGAAGCCCTGCCGGGCGTGGAGGTGGAGTTCAACCTGGACCGGCGGACGACGCAGTCGCTGTCCGGCGTGGCGCCGCTGGCGGGCACGGACGTGGTGCTCGCGGTGGTGCGGACGGATGCTGCGGGTGAGGCGCGCACGACGCTGCGCCTGGCGGCCGGCGAGCGGGCCCGCTTCCTGGCGATCACGGTGGACGCGGCGTCGCGGACGCTGGCGCTGTCCTGCGAGGTGAGCCCGTGAAGGTCCGGGCCGTGTTCCTCAAGTCCACCGGAGTGCCCGCCGGCGGCATGAAGGTGGCGTGGTGGGTCCCGGCGAAGGCGGGGACGTTCGAGCTGCGCGACACCGGGGTGACGAACGCGGAGGGCGTGCTGGAGCTGGAGGTCAGCAGCGCCACCTTCGGCTCACACCTGCGGCTGGACTCCGCCGGGGTGGCCACCTTCCCGGTGAAGATGAGCAGCACCCTCATCGACTACGGGACGCTGGTGCTCCTGGAGCCCGCGCGCGAGGGCATCCGCGCCGTGTCTTCCGGCGCGATTCGGTCCGCCGTTACGGAGCCCACCCAGGAGACGGCCACGCCGCTCGTGCTCTCCGATCGCCTGAAGACGGCGGGGCAGCAGATCGAGTCGGTGCGCGCGTCGCTGACGACGGTGCGGCTGAGCACCGTCCGCGTGCGGTGGACCGAGACGACCCCCGATGGCGTGACTGAGGCGGAGGCGCAGTTCGTCGAGCAGTCTCCCACCGCGCCCGCGACGGGCGACGCGCCCGCTCGCGAGGTGCCGGACTTCCGGGGGCTGACGGCCTCGGCGGCCCGCCGGCGCGCGGCGGAGGCGGGGGTCCGGGTGGGGCTGGCGCCCGTCTTCGTCAAGGAGGCCGGCCAGTACGGCCGCGTGCTGCGGCAGGTGCCGGAGTCCGGCGCCATTCAGGCCTCGGCTTCCGTGCAGTTGTTCATCGGCCAGGCAATGGAGGGCTGAACCATGGCGGATTCGAATGACGTCCCCCAGTTGGAGGCACTGAGCGCACCGCTGGGCGCGTTGATCTCCGCGGTGGGCCGCGGCGTGGCGGAGGCCCAGCGGGAGCTGGATGCGGAGACCATCGAGCGGATCCGCGAGCTCTACGCCTCGGACGAGGACCTGGCGGTGGAGCTGCAGCGCATCGGCTACCGGCCGACCTGGTACCACATCCCCGAGGCCGAGGCGGAGATCGCCGTGGCGCTGTCCATCACCTCGGAGGAGCGCTCGGAGGGGAGGACGCGGCTGAAGATGTACGGCGCGCCCCTGGACGCCAGCTACACCAACCGCTTCGCCTACAGCCTGACGGCGCAGTCGCGGCTGAAGTTCCGCGTGGTGCCGGTGCCGCCCTCGCCCCAGGCGGAGGCGCTGGTGGTGGTGCCGGCGGTGGTGGGCAGGACGGTGGCCGACGCGCGGGCGCTGCTGTCCGCCATCGGCGTGCCGCACCGGTTCCCCAACGGCGCGGCGGACGCCGCGGTGGTCACCTCGGCCTCGGTCGGGCCGGGGGCGCTGCTGCCGCGCGGCACGGAGCTGGTGCTCACCGTGCAAGCGACCGGGGGAGGGAAGCTGCCTCCCACCAGCACGCCCACCCGCTCGCCGGTCCTGGAGCCCTCGACGGCGGGGACGTTGAAGTGAGCCGGCGCTCCACTCCGCGGAGGGGTCTTCTGGCGCGATGAGCGACGCCCTCGACTTGGATGCCCTGCTGGTGGACCTGCGTGAGTCGCTCGCGCGGGTCCACGCGCGGCTCGGGGCCGGCCCTTTCGTGCTGGGGCCGGTGGAGCTGGAGCTGCGCGGGCAGGTTACCGCGAGCGGGACGGGCATGCGGTTCACGCCCGGGGGCTCCGGCGAGGTGCGGGCCGTCTTCGTCCAGACGGGCCCCGAGGCGGCGCCACCCACCGCGCCGGAGTTGCTGGGACTGACGCGGAGTGCCGCCGTGCGCAGGGCGCGCCTGGCCGGCGCCTCGCTGGAGGTGACGGACGTGCCCTGCTTGTCGCCGGAGCAGGCCGGACGGGTGTGCTGGCAGCGCCCCGCGGCGGGCGGGCCCCTGCGGGAGGGCCGCATGTCCGTGGGACTCTACGTCTCCCGGTGAGCGCGGCCCCTGAACGCCGGGACGGTGGTCGCGTCCGAACACCTTGAGGCCGCCGCCGCGCGATTTTTCACGGTGGCCCCAGCGCCAACCCCTAGAGTCGGGCCCGATGAGTGCCTCCGCCGACACCCGCGCCCCGCTCGCCGCCCTGCTGCCGAAGCCCGGCGAGCCCCCTCTCGATGCCGACGAGATCCTCAACCGCTTCGTGAGCTACGTCGCCACGAATGGCCTGAGCCTGTACTCCGCCCAGGAGGAGGCCATCCTGGAGCTCTTGAGCGACAAGCACCTGTTCCTCAAGACGCCCACGGGCTCCGGCAAGTCGCTGGTGGCCATGGCGCTCCACTTCAAGGCCATGGCCGAGGGCAAGGTGTCGTTCTACACGTGCCCCATCAAGGCGCTGGTGAACGAGAAGTTCTTCGCGCTCTCCAAGGCGTTCGGCCCGGAGAACGTGGGCATGCTCACGGGCGACGCGTCCATCAACCGCGAGGCGCCCATCCTCTGCTGCACGGCGGAGATTTTGTCGAACCTCGCGCTGCGCGACGCCTCCGCGCGCGTGGACGCGGTGGTGATGGACGAGTTCCACTACTACTCCGACAAGGACCGCGGAGTGGCCTGGCAGATTCCGCTGCTGGCGCTGCCGAAGACGCAGTTCCTGCTGATGTCCGCCACGCTGGGCGACACGCACGTCATCGAGCAGAGCCTGGAGAAGCTCACCGGCCGCGAGGTGGCCACGGTGCGCAGCTCCGAGCGCCCCGTGCCGCTGGACTTCGACTACCGCGAGGTGCCGCTGCACGAGACCATCCAGGACCTCATCGCGCGCGGGAAGTACCCCGTGTACCTGGTGAACTTCACGCAGCGGGCCGCGGCCGAGCAGGCGCAAAACCTGATGTCCGTGGACTTCAACACCAAGGAGGAGAAGGAGGAGATCCGCCAGGCCCTCCTGGACGCCCCCTTCGACACGCCCTACGGCAAGGACTTCCAGCGCTACCTGCGCCACGGCATCGGCATGCACCACGCGGGCCTCTTGCCCAAGTACCGGCTGCTGGTGGAGAAGCTGGCGCAGCAGGGCCTGCTCAAGGTCATCAGCGGCACGGACACGCTGGGCGTGGGCGTGAACATCCCCATCCGCACGGTGCTCTTCACGCAGCTGTTCAAGTTCAACGGCGAGAAGCTGGCGACCTTGAGCGTGCGCGACTTCAAGCAGATCGCCGGCCGCGCGGGCCGCAAGGGCTTCGACACCGAGGGCAGCGTGGTGGCGCAGGCCCCGGAGTACATGATCGAGAACATCCGCCAGGCGGCGAAGGAGGCCGCGGGCAAGAAGAAGTCTCCCAAGGCGAAGCCGCCGCAGAAGGGCTTCGTGCAGTACGACAAGAGCACCTTCGAGCGGCTCCAGAACGGACTGCCGGAGCCGCTGGAGTCGCGCTTCGACGTGAGCCACGGCCTCCTGCTCAACCTGCTCCAGAGCGACAAGACCGAGGGCAGCGGCGGCTACAAGCGGCTGGTGCAGTTGGTGATGCGCTCGCACAGCTCCGACTACACGAAGAAGAAGCTGCTCAAGGACGCGGCGATGTACTTCCGCACGCTGCGCGACGCGGGCATCGTGAAGGTCGTCCAGTGGGAGAAGCACTCCGCCACGGTGGAGGTGTCCGAGGACCTGCAGCGCGACTTCAGCCTCAACCACACGCTGTCCCTGTACCTGCACGAGACGCTGGAGCTGCTGGACCCCACGCTGGAGACGTACGCGCTGGACGTCGTCACGCTGGTGGAGTCCATCCTGGAGAACCCGGACGTGGTGCTGTACGCGCAGCTGCACCAGTTGAAGGGGGAGAAGATCCAGGAGATGAAGGCGCGGGGCGTGGAGTACGACGACCGCATGGAGGAGCTGGAGAAGCTGGAGTGGCCCAAGCCGAACCGCGAGTTCGTCTATGGCACCTTCAACGCCTTCGCCAAGAAGCACCCGTGGGTGGGCGAGGAGAACATCCGGCCCAAGTCCATCGTCCGGGACATGTTCGAGCGCTTCATGTCCTTCCACGACTACGTGCGCGAGTACGGCCTGCAGCGCAGCGAGGGCGTGCTCCTTCGCTACGTGGGAGACGTCTACAAGTCGCTGGTGCAGACGGTGCCGGAGAAGTTCCGCAACGAGGACCTGGACGACATCATCGACCACCTGCGCGCGACGCTGCGGCAGGTGGACTCCAGCCTCCTGGACGAGTGGGAGCGGATGCGCAACCCGGAGGCCCCGGTCGAAGTGAAGCCGGTGGTGGACCTCAAGCCCAAGGAGCTCACGGAGGACCCCAAGGCCTTCGCCGCGCGCGTGCGCGAGGAGCTGCACCGGCTGCTGCGCGCGCTGGGCCAGCGCCGCTATCTGGACGCGCTGGGCATGCTGGACAACGCGCTGGGCGAGTGGACCGCGCCGAAGCTGGAGCAGGCCATGGCGCCGTACTTCGAGGAGCACAAGCTGGTGGTGCTCACGCCCCAGGCGCGCAAGCCGGCGAACACACAGCTCAAGGAGGCGGGCACGCGTCAGTGGGAGGCCCAGCAGCGCATCATGGACCCCGAGGGCCATGGGGACTGGGTCATCGACTGCGAGATCGACCTGCGCGGCCGGCGCATGGACGACGGCCCCATCCTGATGCTGCGCCGCATTGGCGGCATGGCCGCCTGGTCGTAGGCCTCAGACGGGAGGTGGCTTGGAGGCTCCGGAGCCTTGGGCCGCCTCGCGCACCGTGCGGGCGGCGACCTCCACCTCTTCGAGGATGCGGCGCGCGTGCTGGAGCAGGGCCTCGCCGGTAGGCAGCAGGCGCATGCCCTTGGGGACGCGCTCGAAGAGGGGCGTGCCCAGCTCGTCCTCCAGCGCGAGGATGTGACGGCTGAGCGGCGGCTGGGTGAGGTGCAGCCGGCGCGCGGCCCGGCCCACGTGGCCCTCTTCCGCCACCGCGACGAAGGACTGGAGGTGCGTGATGCTCACGCGCGTGAGGCTAGCGCGAGACGCGCGCGCCGTGCACGCGCCCGCGTGATGCCAGAACAGCATTGGACGTTCCGGAAGGGCGGGTGCCACCTTGCCCGGCATGGGCATTCCCCTCTTCAAGGGCAGTGAAGTGGAGCGGTTGCGGCTCGCGGGCCGCGCGGCGGCGGGCACGTTGGAGCACGTGGCCTCCCGGCTGCGGCCGGGCGTGACGACGGCGGACATCGATTCTTGGGTTCGCGAGGACACGGCGCGGCGCGGCGGCACGCCCAGCCAGCTGGGATACAAGGGCTTCCCCTCCACGGTGTGCACCAGCCGCAACCAGGTGGTGTGCCATGGCATCCCGCGCGTGGATGAAGTGCTGAAGCCCGGGGACATCCTCAACGTGGACGTGACGACGCACCTGGACGGCTTCCACGGCGACACGTCCGCCACGTTCATGATTGGCGAGGTGTCCGCCGATGCCCGGCACGTGGTGGACGTGGCGCGGCGGTGCCGGGACGTGGGCGTGTCGGTGGTGCGGCACGGCGCGCGGCTGGGGGACATTGGCGCGGCGGTCATGGCGCTGGCGAAGGCGGAAGGGTGCAGCATCGTGGAGGAGTTCGGCGGCCACGGCATCGGCCGGCAGATGCACGGGGAGCCGCACGTGCCGCACATGGCGAAGGCGGGCACGGGCATCACGCTGAAGTCGGGGATGGTCATCACCATCGAGCCCATGGTGAACCTGGGGCGCCCGGAGATCCGGATGATGCCGGACGGGTGGACCGTCGTGACCGCGGACGGCAGCCTGTCCGCCCAGTTCGAACACACCGTGCTCGTCACCCGCGACGGCTGTGAAGTCCTCACTCCGAGCGAGCTGTCCCTGCACATCTCCGGGAGCCATCCAGAAAGCTGATAGCCCATCGCTTCTGCCATCTGGTGTCCGGAGGCCGCCAGGGGCATGTCCTGGCGCATGGAAACGCCTCCGCTGGCCCCTGTCGCCCGGTCCCGGTCGTGGACGCCCGGGCACGTCCTCCTGCCGCTGGGCGCGGCGGTGTGCCTGCTTCCCGTTGTCTCCACGGGCCTGGCGCTGCTCGCGGGGCTGGGCGTCGCCATGACGGTGGGCAATCCGTTCGTCGCGACGACGCGCAAGCTGACGCCCCGGCTGTTGTCCCTGGCGGTGGTGGGGTTGGGCGCGGGCATGGACCTGGGCGCCGTCCTCTCCGCGGGACGCGAGGGGCTGGGCTACACGGTGGTGGGCATCGCGCTGTGCCTGACGCTGGGGGTGGGGCTCGCCCGGCTGCTGGGCGTCCCCCGGGTGACGGGGCTGCTCATCAGCGTGGGCACGGCCATCTGCGGCGGGAGCGCCATCGCGGCGGTGGTGCCGGTGCTGCGGCCCCAGGAGCATGAGACGTCCGTGGCGCTGGGTACGGTGTTCCTGCTCAACGCGGTGGCGCTGGTCGTCTTCCCCGTCGTGGGCCACGCGGTGGGGCTGACGCCGCACCAGTTCGGGCTGTGGTGCGCGATGGCCATCCACGACACCAGCTCCGTGGTGGGCGCGGCGCTGCGCTACGGCCCCGAGGCCCTCGCGGTGGCCACCCCCGTGAAGCTGGCGCGCGCCCTGTGGATCCTCCCGCTGACGGTAGGCCTGGCGGCATGGAAGCGCCGTGAAGGCGATGCGGTGACGGGCAAGGTGCGCCGGCCGTGGTTCATCGCCGGGTTCCTGGGCGCGGCCGCGGTGGTGACAGTGTTCCCGGTGCTCAAGCCGGTGGGGCAGGGCGTGGCCGCCGTCGCGCGGCAGGTGCTCGTCGTGACGCTGTTCCTGCTGGGCGCGGGGCTGACGCGCGACACGCTGCGCGCCGTGGGGCTCCGGCCGCTCGCGCAGGCGGTGGCGCTGTGGCTGCTCATGGCGGGCCTGTGCCTGGGGGCGCTGCACCTGGGCTGGGTCGGCTGAGCCCATACGCTCAAGCCGGTGGTGCCGGGGCCACGGCCGGTCGCACCGCGAGGGCTTCAGGGCAACAGCACGGGCGGCGCGGCGCGCGCGTGGCGCAGGAAGCGGCCCGCGACGCCCGACGGTTCGTCCACGGGCAGGGCCCAGGAGAACGCGCGCGCGATGCGCAGCCCCGGCACGGGCAGCACCTGGAAGCGCCCCAGGGACAGCTCGCCGTGGATGCTCCAGCGCGACAGCAGTGCCACGCCCAGGCCCAGCGCCAGGGCCTTCTTGATGGCCTCGGTGCTCCCCAACTGGAGGTCTCCCGGCTGGGGCCCCTTGCGCACGCCCGCCTTGCGCAGGGCCCGGTCCAGCACCGCGCGGGTGCCGGAGCCCTGCTCCCTCCAGAGCAGCGGCACTCTCTTCAGGGCGTCGAGCGTGCGGATGCGCAACCACTCCGGCGGCCCCTGTGACGCGACGACCGGCACCAGCTCGTCGTCCAGGTACCGCTCCAGCCGGATGCGCGGCGCCCGCGCGTGCCCCTCCACGAGCCCGAGCGGCACCCGGCCCTCCGCGAGCCACGCCAGCACCTCACGCGTATTGCCCACTTCCAGACGGACCTGGAGATCCCGGTGGGTCCGCAGGAACGACGCCAGGAGGCCGGGCACGATGGCGCCGGCGATGGTGGTGCTGGCCGCCAGCGCCAGCTCGCCCGTGAGCGTCTCTTCCGCCGCGATGGCGAGCGCCGCCTCGTCCAGCAGGCCGTGGATGCGCTGGGCGTAATCGAGGAGCACGCGCCCCGCCGCGTTCAAGCGCACGCCTCGCGCGGTGCGCACGAGGAGCGGCTGGCCGCAGTCCGCTTCCAACTGGCGGATCTGCGCCGTCACGGCGGGCTGCGACAGGTGGAGCAAGCGCGAGGCGGCGGAGACCTGCCCGGTCGTCGCGACGACACGGAAGGTTTCGAGCCGGCGGGGATCGACGAACAAGGCCGCCATCCTAGACGACGTCCAGAGGCAGGGGCCCCCTCATCGGTGGGTGTTGAGAAGGGGGCGCTTGCGTCCGCCTGCCCGGCCGCGCGGCAGGTGGTTCTCATTGGAAGCGTCAGGGCCTTTGATAGGTTGCCGCCCCATGAAGAAGATCCTGGTCGCGCTCCTCGTGCTCATCGTCCTGGCGGTCGCGGGTGTGGGCGGAGCGTTCATGCATTTCCAGAACGCCACCACCGCGCCGCACGCCGCGGCGGACCCGGCGCCCAAGGAGTTCATCGTGAAGAAGGGCGCGTCCGCGCGCTCGCTGGGCCAGCAGCTCCAGGCCCAGGGCTTCCTGGACGACCCCACCGTGTGGCGCTTCCACCTGTGGCGCCGGGGCAGCCTCAACGTGAAGGCCGGCCGCTTCATGCTGAGCCCCACCGCGTCCGTGGCGGAGCTGGCCACCGCGCTGGAAGGCCCGCCGCTGCCGGAGGACGTGCCCTTCGCCATGATTGAAGGCTGGCGCCTGCGCGACACCGACCAGGTGCTCGCCGCGCAGGGCCTCATCAAGCCGGGCGAGTACATCGCCGCGGCCAGCCGTCCGGACCGCTTCGCCGCGCCGTTCCCGCTGCCCACGCGCAGCCTGGAGGGCTACCTGTACCCGGAGACGTACGGCATCGTCGCGGAGAACTTCAAGGTGGAGGCGTTCATCCAGCGGCAGATCGACACCTTCCGCGCCCGCTTCTACGACGCGCACCAGGAGGAGATCGCCAAGAGCGGCCGGTCGCTGCACGACATCGTCGTGATGGCCTCCATGCTGGAGCGCGAGGAGCCGGTGCCGTCCCAGCGCGCGCTCGTGGCGGGCATCCTCTGGAAGCGCGTGGACAAGGGCTTCCCGCTGGGCGTGGACGCGACCAGCCGCTACGAACTCGCGGAGTGGAACGACCGCAAGGCGTTCCTCAAGCGGCTGCGGGACAACTCGGATCCGTGGAACTCGCGCACCCGCGCGGGCCTGCCGCCGGGTCCGATTGGCGCGCCCACGGTGGACTCGCTGCTCGCCGCGCTGCGGCCGGTGAAGAGCGACTTCTGGTACTACCTGCACGACGCGCAGAAGGTCCTGCACCCGTCTCGCAACGCGCAGGAACACGAAGCACTGCGGGCCAAGTACAACGTGTACTGAGGCCCGCCGATGACGTCCCCCCTCGTCAAGCCAGACGGTCCCTCCGCTCCCGCCACCAGCGCGGAGGCGGCGTTGCGCGAGGAGGTGGCGCTGCTGCGCCAGGAGACCGAACGGCTCCGCCGGCTGCTGGAGACCGCGGCGACCGTGACCTGGACGGACCGCCTGGACGACGCGCGGTCGCCCCTCTCGCCCTCGTGGACGGCCTTCACGGGGCAGCCCACGGAGCAGCTGCGCAACGGGGGCTGGCTCCATGCCGTGCATCCGGACGACCGGGAAGGGGCGCTGGCGGCGTGGGAGCAGGCCACGGCCAGCAACCAGCGCTTCTCCACGCGCTACCGGCTGCGCCGCGCGGACGGCACCTACGTGTGGATGCTCGCCCGGGGCATGCCGGTGCTGGGGCCGGACGGCGCCGTGCGCGAGTGGGTGGGCACCTGCATCGACATCCAGGCGCAGGCCCTGGGCGAGGAGCGCGCCGCGTTCCTGGCGCGGGCCAGCGAGCTGTTCTCGTCGTCGCTGGACGCTGGCGCCACGCTCGCGTCGCTGGCGAACCTGTCGGTGGGGAAGCTCGCGGACTGGTGCATCGTGGACGTGCTGCATCCGGACGGGCACTTCGAGCGCGTCCAGGTGGTGACGGAGGATCCGGCGCTGACTTCGCTCGCGGCGGCGGTGCAACAGCTGCCGCCGGTGCCCCGGGAGCGGCCCGTCTATCCTCCCGCGGTGGCGCTGGCCACCGGCCGGTCCACCGTCGTGCCGGAGGTCACCGACGCGCTGATGCAGGCCGTGGCGCAGGACGTGAACCATCTGGCGGCCATGCGCACGTTGGGCATCCGGTCGTTGCTCACGGTGCCGCTGCTGGCCCGGGGCCACATCCTGGGGGCGCTGACCTTCCTGGTCACCACCTCCGGGCGCCGCTATGGCGACGAGGATCTCCAGTTCGCCCAGGAGTTGGCGAACCTGGCCGGGCTCGCGGTGGACAACGCGCGGCTGCTCCAGGGCGCGCGCGACGCCATCCGCCTGCGCGACGAGTTCCTGTCCGTCGCGAGCCATGAGCTGAAGACGCCGCTGACGCCGCTGAGCCTGAAGCTCCAGGCGCTCTCGCGCGCGGTGAAGGCGCACCCGGACTCGCCGCTCGCGCCCGTCATCGAGGCGCACGTGGAGACGGGGCACCGCCAGGTCCGCCGGCTCACGGAGCTGATGAACGACCTGCTGGACGTGTCGCGCATCAGCGCCGGCACCTTCCGCCTGCAGCGCGAGGACGTGGACGTCGCGGAGGTGGTGCGCGAGGCGGCCGCGCGGTTCGCGCCCAGGTTCGCCGTGGAGCACTGCGACTTCCGCGTGGAGGCCCCGGAGCCGGTGCACGGCAGCTTCGACCGGTCACGCCTGGCGCAGGTGTTGGATCACCTGCTGGACAACGCCCTCAAGTACGGCGCCGGCACGCCGGTGTCCGTGGGGCTCGTGGTGGATGGGTCCAGGGTCCGGATCACGGTGCGCGACGGCGGCATCGGCATCTCGAAGGAGCAGCGGCCCCGCCTCTTCGAGCGCTACGGCCGCGCGGTGTCCGAGCGCCACTACGGCGGACTGGGGCTGGGGCTCTACCTCACCCGCACCATCGTGGAGGCCGAGGGCGGCAGCGTGTCCGTGGACAGCCGCCTGGGCGAGGGCGCGACGTTCGAGGTGGAGCTGCCGCTCACGCGGCCCTGAGCCACTACGGCGTGCTCGTGCCGGGCGGCTGGGGCGACGTGTGGAACATGTCCGCGAGGATTCGCTCGGCCGCGTCCGCGAGCAGGTCCCGGGCCATGCGCGTCTCCTCGCCGAAGATGCCGCGCGACGTGCGCGCGTCCAGCACGTGCGTGGCGAGCAGCGAGAACGCCGCGGGCTCGTCGAACGTCGCCTCCGAGGAGAGGACGCGCTTGCCGGGCTGCGGATCCTCCTCGTGGAAGCGCCCCTCCCAGGTGTCGCCCAGGGTGATGGAGAAGTACTGCGCCGCCACGTTGCCGGGCCGCGACATGTGCGAGGCGGCCACCACCGCGCGAAGCTGGCCGCGCTCCTCGGCGGTCATCTGGCGCTTCCAGGCTTCGACCGACGCGTGCATCGTGTCGATTTGATCCCTCGCCGAGTCCTCCGCGTTCTTCAGGAGGTCCGGCACCTGGGCGTGGATGAACGTGGAGAGCTGGTCCCGCGTCACGCGGTTCGCGGCCAGCACGGAGTCCACGAGCGCGAGCGACGCGCCGAGCATCCGGTGCTGCCGCGCCAGCGCTTCGGCCGGGAGGCCGCGGGTGTCCAGGCTCGTGGCCGACGCGGTGATGAGGCCGCGCAGTGTGGTGAGGCGCGTGCGGGTGTCGTCGTCGAGCGCGTCCTGCTGGCTGGCGAGCAGGACGTGGAGCGCGAGGGGGACGTGCGTGACGGCCTTGTATTCGTGGTAGCGGCGCGTGCGCGCGGGGGCCTCGAAGCGCTGGCCGCCCTTGCGCAGGATGAGCACGTCGTCGATCTGCGCGATGACGGGGCCCATGCGGGACAGCACCGCCTCACGGCGCGCGGCGTACGCGTCGCGGAAGGCCTGGTTGAGCACGGAGAGCGGATCCGCGGGCTCCAGCGCCACGGTGCGCGCGACCTCGGAGGGCGGTTCGGGAGGAGGGGAAGGGGAGGCGGGACCGCCCACGGGGCACTCGGCCATGGGCGGCACCGTAGCGCCCTCCGCGCGTCCGTCAGCCGCGGGCTCGGGCCGGGTGTCCGGATTCCTTCAACCCGCACGGGCGGTTCGTGCACACAGGCATCAGGTGTGGACCCCGTGGGGGCGCACCTCACGAACCGGTCCGACTGTCGGACAGGTTTGGAAGCCTGCGTGGGCCAGCAGGGCTGCCGGGGGTCAGGGCAGGGGCGTGACGCTGGGCGGCGGTGGCACCGCGATGCCCGAGGGGGTCGCCGCCGTCAGGTCCCGGGCGGCTCGCGCGAGCCCCGCGTCCTTCGGGGAGAGCGCGGAGGCCCGTGCGTACAGCTCACGCGCCAGCTCCAGTCGTCCCGCGCGCAGGTGGTGCTCCGCGGCGATGGCCACCACCCGCCAATCCTCCGGCGCCTCCGCGAGCCCTGCCGCCACCGCCCCCTCCATGGGCGCGGTGGGGAACGCGGCGGTCGGCGTGCGCTGGAGCGCGGCGGTATAGGCCCGAAGCGCCTCCGCGTTCCGCCCCAGCGCGGCCAGGGCCCGGGCCCGGAGGTACTCCGTGGGCGCCAGGTCCGGGAAGAGGGCGAGCACCTCCGAAGCGTCCACCAGCGCTCCCGCCGCGTTGCCCCAGGCCAGCCGCTCGGAGGCCCGCGCATGCCGGGCATCCAGCGAGTCGTGCAGCGCGAACAGCTCCTCGCTCCACGCGTCGCGGCGAGGATCCCCCAACGCCTCCGCCCCCGCGACCGCGAACGCCAGCGCGTCCAGCGTGCCGCCGCGCCGCTTCAGCGACTCCGCCGCATCCGCAAGGGCCTGCTCCCGCTCACCGCCGGCCAGCCGGCACCGCGCGGACACCAGCAGGGGATCCAGCGAGGTGTCGTAGAGCACGCTCCGGAACCCCGCCTCCGCCGCGGCCTCCGCAGCGGGCAGCGCCTGCTCGCAGTGCCCCGCGCGCCGCGCCAGCTCCGCCATGAAGAAGAGGTCCATGGGCGTGTCCGCGCCAAACCGCTGGAGCGACAGCGCCGCCGAGCGCGCCGCCACCTCGGGAGACTCGAACGGCACGCCGCGCAGCGGGCGCAGCAGCGCCGTGAAGGGCTGCGCCGCCTGGATCCGCTCGAACGCGCGCGTGGCCTCGTCGTAGCGCCCCGCAGCCAGCGCGGAGGCCATCGCGGACGCATCCGCCGCGTTCGTCTCACCGCGCTCGAACTGCCGCTGCACGTCCCGCACGAAGGGAAACAACACCGGCAGCGCGAAGACCGCCGCCGTCAGCCCGCCATACACTGCCAGCGCCCGCGGCTGCCGTCGCGCCTGGAACACCACCGCCACGCCCACCCCCGCGAACAGGGCCCACGCCGGCAGCGCGGCGACGCGATAGCGGCTCACCACGTAGAACCCCAGCGCGAGCACGGAGCTGGCGAACAGGTACAGCACGCCCCAACCCACGCGCACCCGGCGGAGCAGCGCGATGAGCAGGCCCGCCAGTCCCATCAGCCCCAATGCCTGCGCGCTCACCAGCGGCCACTCCGCCAGCCGCGCCTCCGCGCGACGGACCTCCACCAGGTCGTGCCCGTCCGGCCCGAACAGGAAGAAGGCGAGCTTGCGGCGGATGAGTCCCAGGAACGTGCCGGGCTCCCATGCCGCGAAGGCCAGCGTCTTCTTCACCCAGAACAGCTCCGCGTCCGCCGGGGACAGCGCATGGCCGGTGTCCGCGCGCGCGAACTCCCGGTAGAGGTGGTGGGCATAGTCCGGACGGTCCTTGGAGCGCAGTTGCGCCTCGTACTGCTTCACGAGCGTGGGCGGCTGCGCACCCAGGCCCGTGCCCTCCGGCCGGTTGCCCATGTGCAGCACCGCGCCCGCGCTCATTGTCGCTCCCACCTGCGAGCCCACCCGCGCGCGCACCACGAGCGTCGGCAGCGCGGAGGCCCCGAACCCCACGGCCAGCAGGAGCCCCGGCGCCAGCCAGCGCCGTCCGGGGTGCCCCCAGGCCTCGCGCACCATCCACAGCGCCGCGAGCCCCAGGATGAACAACCCCGTGGGCCGCGTCGCCCCCGACAGCCCCAGCAGCACGCCCGCGCCCACCACGGAAGGCGTCCGGAAGCCCGGGCTCGCGGCGGCCAGCAGCGCCAGCGCCGCCAGGTTGAACACCATCACCAGCAGGTCGGGCTCCAGCGTGGCTTCGTACAGCAGCACCGGCACCGTCACCGCCAGCAGCCCCGCCGCCAGCAGCCCCGCCGCGCGAGACAGCATCCGGGAGCCCAGCACGTACACGGCCCACAGCCCCACCGCGCCCGCGAGGCTCTGGAGGACGCGCAGGGGCCCGGGCGCGAGCACCCCGTTGAGCAGCAGGTAGAGCGGGCTGAAGTCCGCGCCCTGCTCCGGGGACAGCGTCCCCAGGGTCAGCATGCGGGCGCTGTCCGGATACTTCCCGAACATCCACGCCGGCAGCAGGGTCAGCCCCAGGGCGACGTGAAGCAGGCACAGGAGCCCGAGCATCCCCGGAACGAACCAGGGGCGGGACACGAGGGACGGCGCGGACGGAGCATTCACGAGCGGCCCCATCCTACAGGCCCGCTGGCCCCTGTCCCCCGGACAGAAAAAGGCCGGCCCCGCGTCGAAGCGGGACCGGCCTTCCTTCACGACTCAGCGTTGAAGCTCAGGTGAGGCTCAGGCGCTCACTCGACCGGACGCACCTGGACCTGCATCACGGTGTCGTTCTTGTTCGTCGACAGCACCTCGATGATGGTGCCCGTCTTCGGGACCTTCACGCCGCCGTACGGCTGCGTGGAGTACCAGAACTCGTTCGTGTCGTTGAACACCGGCACCGCGGGCTGCGAGGGGTACTCGTTGCGCGGGAAGCCGTTGGGCTTGATGGACAGCGGGAAGCTGGGCTCCAGGCCGAACGTCGCGTCGTGCGTCTGCACGCGGCCGGACCAGTAGCGGCCGTCGCTGCGCTGCAGGGGCTGCGGGCGCGAGTCGATGGGCAGGATGCGGCCCGCACCGGGGTGCTGGGACACGTTGTTGTTCGACTGGGAGGTGTCCCAGTACGTGACGAGCAGGCCGGGGTTGTACGGGTAGCGCTCCGCCCAGTCGTACAGGCCGTCCGCGCTGAAGCCGTAGTTGTACGGGCCCGTGGCCAGCGTCTCGTCGTAGCCGCGGAACTGGCGCCACTCGGCCAGGTAGTAGTGGTCGTAGAGGGTGTTGGTGCCGTCCGTCACGAAGAACGTGGACTTGTCCCACCACTTGTGGCCCCACTCGCCGTCGTCACCGAAGACGTAGGTGTTCTTCGCGAACAGCTGCACGAAGTCCACCAGGAAGCCCTTGCCGAACTCCGCCCCGTCCGTCTTGTAGCGGATCTTCAGCGTGACCTTCTTGCCCGCGTAGGCCGACAGGTCGAACGACAGCGGCACCCAGCCGTTGGACGTGCCGGTGATGCCGTTGCCCAGGTTGTTGCCCCAGGGGTTCGTGTCGCGGCTCACCGGGCTGGGCAGGTTGACGAACGGGCCACCCTCCACGGACAGCGCGACGTAGGCGTAGTCCCAGTCCTCCTCGATGTCGAACCACGTCTGGAACGAGAAGGTGATGGGCGTCTTGTTCGGCAGCTTGACCGTCTTCTCCAGCACGCGGTCCAGGTTGTTGCCCTGGCCGCCCTGCCACATGCCCTGACCCTCGAACGGCGCGGTCGTGGGCTGCACGATGGGCTTGCCGGGCAGCTTCACCAGCAGCGCCTGCTTCGCGTTCTGCGACGTGAACTCCGCGGGGCCCAGCCGGTGGTACGAGTACAGGCCCGCCGACGTGGTGGCGTAGTCCAGCCAGCCCAGCTGCAGCTTGTCCCAGGCGAAGAAGTCACCCGGACGGCTGCCGATGTCCGTGGTGCCGTCGTTCAGGTACGAGCCGGACGACATGATGGTCCAGAAGCCCGTCCCGTTGTCCGCCGCGTTCGTCGTGTCGTAGTGGTCCGGCAGGCCCAGGTCGTGGCCGAACTCGTGCGCGAACACGCCCAGTCCGCCGTTCTCCGGCTGGATGGTGTAGTCGCCCACCCACTTGTCCACGTTCGCGTTGAAGCGCGTGCCGCCGTTCGGGTTGTACGCGGGGCCGGTGCCGTCCGCGCTCCCGCCCGTGCTGTACGCGAACCAGCGGTGGCTCCACACGGCGTTGGTGCCCTGCGCGCCGCCGCCGACTTCCTCGCCCATGCCGGCGTGGACGATCTGGAAGTGGTCGATGTAGCCGTCCGGCTCGTCGAAGTTGCCGTCGCCGTCGTAGTCGTACCGGTCCCACGTGTCGAACGTGTCCAGGTACGCCTTGATCTCCGCGGGCGTCTTGCCGGCGGCCAGCTGGGCGTTGGTCCACGCCTTGATGGCGTCGCTGATCAGCGGCCACACGGAGTTGGAGCAGCTGGAGCTGCCGCACAGGTTGTTGCCGTAGCGGGCGGCGTTGTACGGCACCTTCACCCACTCGGACACCGTGCCGGACACGGTGTAGCGGCCGGAGGACGCGGCCTTGTAGTAGTTCGCCACCGAGTCCGCGCCCGGCGTCGTGTCGAAGTAGAGCTTCTCGAAGTGCGCGCGGTCGTAGTTCGGCTGCCAGATGGTGGTGTTGTCCACCGCCCGGTCAGGGGCCGGAATTTCGTTGTGCAGCGGGCCCGGGATGTTGCCGCCCGGGTTGGTGGCGGGGTTGCCGTACACCGGGTGGATCTGCGTGCCGTACTCCACGAGGATCACGAAGATGCGGTCCGTGCGCTCCAGCTCCAGCTCCACGAACTTCCCGTTCGCCAGCTTCTGCACCTTGCCGGGCTGACCACGGCCCTCCAGGCGCTCCCGCAGGGCCTGCGCCTTCAGCTCCTTCTGCTGCTCACCCAGCCGGTGCGGCAGGTCGTCCGTGACGTCCTGCACAACGGACTTGCGCAGCGACGCGGCCGGCGCGGCGACGTCGGATTGCGGCTTCTCGTACCAAGCCCGCTCCGCGTACGCGGACGGCGCCGCGAGCGCGAGCAGGCCCAGGGCCAGCCAAGACGGATTCTTCCGCATTGCCACTCCTTCAGGGTCAGGTCAGACATCCCGGCGGGTCCGGGAGCGCTCACTTTCTAATGGAAGCCATGTCCTCAAGGGAAGACCGGGAGGCTAAATTTTTCCTGCAAGGACGGAGAGAGTCTTCCGTTCGACGTTGGTCGAAAATCCGAGATTGGGTAGGGGAGGGCGGGGGGCGAAGGACTACGGTTCCGGTCCGTTATGGCGCGTTCACGTCCCGTGGATCCCCCGCTGCGGCGGGATGTCCGGCTCTTGGGCCGGCTGTTGGGTGAGGTGTTGGTGGAACAGGAGGGACAGGCCCTGTTCGACAAGGAGGAGGAGGTCCGCCTCCTGGCCATCCAGCGCCGGCGCGGTCCTGTGGCCGGACGACGCGCCGCGGCGGCGGAGCTGGCGGCGGTGCTGCGGCGGCTGCCGTCGGAGCAGGTGGAGCCGGTGCTGCGCGCCTTCTCCGTCTACTTCCAGCTGGTGAACCTGGCGGAGCAGCACCACCGCATCCGCCGCGCCCGGGCCCACGCGAGCCCCACCGCCACCCGGCCCCAGAAGGGGTCGCTGGAGGCGACGCTCTTGACGCTGAAGGCCGCGGGCGTGAGCGCCGACAAGGTGCGTGAGACGCTGGGGACGCTGAAGGTGACGCTGACGTTCACCGCGCACCCGACCCAGGCGGTGCGCCGGACGCTGCTGGAGAAGCTCTACCGGCTGGCGCGGCTGTTGGAGGAGCGCGACCGGTGCGCGCTCACCCCGCGCGAGTCCGCCGCGAACCTCACGGCGATGCGCGAGGAGATCACCGCGCTCTGGCAGACGGACGAGCTGCGCCGCGAGCGCCCCACCGTGGGCGACGAGGTGAAGAACGTCCACTGGTACGTGGAGGAGATGCTGTCGGAGCCGGTGGCCCGGCTGCCGGAGGCGCTGGACTGGGCCTTCGAGCGCGCCTACGGCGAGCCCCTGGGCGTGCTGGACACGCCCGTGCGCGTGCACTCGTGGGTGGGTGGCGACATGGACGGCAACCCGCTGGTGACGCCGGAGGTGTTCGCGGACACGCTGCGCGCGCACCGCGCCCGGGGGCTGAGGCTGCTCCTGCGCGACGTGGAGCAGCTGGGCGGCATGCTGTCGCAGTCGGAGCGGCACGCGCGCCCCACCCAGGAGCTGGAGCGCTCGCTGGAGGAGGACGCGAAGGCGCTGCCGGACGTGGCGAAGCAGCAGGGCCCGCGCACGCTGGGCGAGCCGTGGCGCCGCAAGCTGCGCTTCATGGAGGAGCGCCTGTCGCTGGCGCTGGCGCACGTGCTGGCGCGGCGGCAGGGGCAGGACTCCACGCTGCCGCCCGGGGCCTACCGCTCCCCGGAGGCGCTGTTGGAGGACCTCGCGGTGCTGGAGCGGTCGCTCTTCGCGGCGCGCGCGGAGAACGCGGGGCTGCGCGAGGTGCGCCGCATGTCCGAGCGCGTCCGCGCGCTGGGCCTGGGCCTGGGCGAGCTGGAGGTGCGGGCGCCCGCGGAGGACGCGGTGAGCGCGGCGGCGTCCTTCGACGGCGGACCGCCCCCCACCGAGGGCGGCAAGCGGCTCCTGGAGGTGCTGGCCCGGCTGCGCGAGGGCCAGGACGAGGGCGGCGAGTCCGTCTGCCGCACGCTCATCCTCTCCATGGCCTCCACGGCGGACGACGTGCTGGCGGCCTTCCAGTGCCTGAAGCACGCGGGCCTCTGGGACAACGCGCGGCAGTGCGCCACCGTGGACGTGGCGCCCCTCTTCGAGCAGCTGGGCGCGCTGGACGGCGGGCCGGAGGTGCTGCGCCAGCTCTTCGCGCACCCGGAGTACCGCCAGCACCTGAAGGGCCGGGGCGTGCAGGAGGTGATGGTGGGCTACAGCGACTCCGGCAAGGAGGTGGGCCTGCTCGCCGCGGCCGCGGCGCTGTACCGCGCCCAGGCGGCGCTCACCCACGTGGCTGACGAGCACGACGTGCCCCTGCGCCTGTTCCACGGCCGCGGTGAGACGGTGGCGCGCGGCGGCGGCCCCGCCCAGACGGCCATCCTCGCGCTGCCGCCGGGCACGGTGGCCGGGGCCTACAAGGCCACCGAACAGGGCGAGGCGATGGACCACAAGTACGCGCGCCCGGAGCTCACCCAGCGCACGCTGGAGCTGGTGGTGGGCGGCGTGCTCCTGCACACGCTGGACGCGCAGCCGCGTCCGTCCCCGGAGGACGAGTCCGCCTTCCGCGCCGCCTTCGACGTGCTGGCGGAGGAGGGGCGCAAGGCGTACCGCGGGCTCGTCTGGGAGGACCCGCGCTTCGTGGAGTTCTTCATGACGGGCACGCCGGTGGAGGAGATCGCCGCGCTGCCCATCGGCTCGCGCCCCAGCAAGCGCAAGGCGGGTGGGCTGGACACGCTGCGCGCCATCCCCTGGAGCTTCGCCTGGACGCAGACGCGCGCAATCCTCCCGGCCTGGTACGGCGTGGGCAGCGCGCTGGAGGCGTACGCGGCCACGCCGGAGGGCGCGGCGCTCTTGCAGCGCATGTACAAGGAGTGGCCCTTCTTCCACACGGTCATCGACAACGTGACCATGGTGCTGGCCAAGACGGACATGGCCATCGCGGCGCGGTACGCGAAGCTGGCCCCCGCGTCCACGCGGCCCCTGTGGCTGCGCATCCAGCAGGAGCACTCGCGCACGCGCCGCGCGGTGAAGTCGCTCACCGGGGAGGCGAAGCTCCTGGACAACAACCCGCAGCTGCAGCGGAGCATCGCGCTGAGAAACCCCTACGTGGACCCCATGTCCTTCCTCCAGGTGGAGCTGCTCAAGCGCAAGCGCGAAGGGGACGCGGAGTGCGACCGGCCGCTGCTGCTGGCGCTCAACGGCATCGCTGCGGGCATGCGGAACACCGGTTAGAGAAGAGACCATGGCCCAGGAGACGTTCGTCGTGGAGGAGATCAACCCCAAGCACGGCTTCGCGCGCGTGCGCCCGGAAGCGGGGACGGGGTTGCTGCACACCGCCCTCTATCCGGATCCGGAGTTCACCCAGGCGCCGCCCTTCCAGCTGCGCAAGGGGGACCGGGTGACGGGCCTTCGCCGGGGGCAGACGGTGGCGGAGGTGGCCTGGCTCACGCGCGTGGAGCCGCCGTGGGAGGAGGTGGAGCGCGTGGCGGAGCTGCTCGCGCTCCTGGAGCGCTGGGAGATCCGCATCCCCCACGAGGCCCGCGTCCTGGCCGAGCACGCCTGGCGCGACAGCAAGGAGGACCCGCTGCGCGACGAGCTCCAGGCGCAGCTGCCCACCTTCTTCGACCTGGAGGGCGCCCACCCCTTCGAGGACCCGACGCTGCTGGATCGGCTCTCCGCCGCCATGCAGCCGTACCTGCCGGGCTTCGCCATCCAACCGGTGCAGGGCCAGCCCGCGGTGCGCGTGGAGCCCGGCGCCGTGGAGGTCCAGGCGGGCGTGGGGAGCTGGGACGTGCCCCAGCCCACCTTCGCGCCGATGATCGCGGAGGTGAACGCGCGGCTCGCCGCCGCCGGGGCCCCCGTGCGCTGGGTGCCCACGCGCGAGGACTGGATGCTCGCGCCGCCCGCGCTGGCCGCGCTGCTCCAGAAGCACGGCCTGCTGGAGTCCGCCGCGCTCCCCGGGTGATGGACCAGGGCCTCCCGCCGCGCTGTGTCAGCAAGCGGTGTGAGGTCAAAGGGTTGTCTGGTACAGGACGAAGACCGCCATGGTTCTTCGTCCGCGTGTCGCCCTCCTCATTGGCCTCCTCGTCCTTTCCGCCTCCGCCTGCGGGCCTGAACCCGAACGGCGGCTGAGCGAGGCCGAGCTTCCGGCGCCCTTGCAGCCGCGCGTCACCCTCGACGGGCATGAACCGGACACGCACCGGCTGTTCGGCACGGTGGCGAGCGACGCGGGCGGGGTGCGGGTGGAGGTGTTCGAGGACGGGCGCTTCCTGGGGCATGCCGACGTGGGCGGCGGCCGCTGGAGCCTGCCCTGGTGGCCGGGGCGCCGCGCGCTGGCGCTGGAGGTGGTGGCGCGCGACAGGCAAGGCGCCGAGGCGCGGGCCCGCGTCGACTTCCAGCACCTGACGTTCGACGCGCGGCCCGGGCTCTACCAGCCGGAGACGCTGCTGGCGTTGCCCACGGCCCCGGGCCTGCGGACGTACTTCACGCGGGACGGCTCGACGCCCACGCCCGCGTCGTCGCGCTACACCGGCCCCATCGCGCTGCTGAGGCGCTCCACGCCGCCGGTGCGGTGGGCCTTCGTCCCCACGACGGCGCCCAGCGCCGTTGAAGGCTCGCGGTGGGTGACGCCGCTGGAGGAGCCGCCCCAGGCCGCGGTGGTGCGCTACCGGCAGTACGCGGGCACGGAGCCGGTGGGCCCGGTGCGCACCCGCACGTTAGTCATCGGCCGGACGCCGTACACGCTGCCGGTGCTGTCGCTCGTCAGCGACGCGGCGAACTTCTTCGACCCGGCGACGGGCATCTACGTCCCCGGCCTCCTCTCCCAGGCGCAGCCCGACAACCCGGAGGCGGCCAACTACACGCAGGACGGCAAGGAGTGGGAGCGCCCCGTCCACGTGGAGTGGTTCGAGTCCTCCGGCGACCGCGTGTTCGCCCAGGACGCGGGCGTGCGCATCCACGGCTCGGGCAGCGCGGTGCTGCCGCAGAAGAGCCTGCGGCTGTACGCGAAGGAGGACTACGGCCCGAAGTCGTTCGCGGGCGCGGTGTTCCCCGGCTCGGGGGTGACGGAGTTCACGCGGCTGGTGGTGCGCACGTCCGGACAGGATCAGGGCATCACGAAGCTGCGCGACTGCGCGCTGCAGGGGCTGCTGGCCCAGACGCGGCTCGCGCTCCAGGCCTGCCGTCCCACGCTCGTGTTCATCGACGGTGAGTACTGGGGCCTGCACGAAATGCGCGAGCGCCTGGACGAGTACTACCTGGCGTCGCACTACGGCGTGGACCGCAAGAAGGCCGTCATCCTGGAGGGCGGCGGGGCGCTGGACGTGGGGGAGGCGGGGGACGAGCAGCCCTATCAGGCCCTCATCGACTTCGTGGCGACGCACGACCTTGCGGTGCCGGAGCACTTCGCCTGGGTGCGCACGCAGATCGACGTGGAGGACTTCATCGACTTCCAGGTCGCGCAGCTCTACCTGGCCAACGTGGACTGGCCGGAGAACAACGTGAAGTTCTGGCGGCTGCGCACGAAGAAGCTCGAACCGGCCGCGCCCTACGGACACGACGGCCGCTGGCGCTGGCTCGTGTATGACCTGGACTTCGCCCTGCGCTTCGGCCCGGACTTCGACAGCCTGGGGCGCGTGCTGGACGAACCGTCGCCGGTGGCGGCCTGGTCGACGTTGCTGCTGAAGGGGCTGCTCCAGTCGCCGGAGTTCAAGGCCCGCTTCATCGAGCGCTTCCTCTGGCACCTCGAGCACACCTTCGCCGCGGAGCGGGTGACGGCGGCCCTGGACGCGGTGGCGGAGGCGCTCGCGCCGGAGATGCCCGACCACGTGGCGCGCTGGAGCCAGCCCGCCTCCGTGGAGGCGTGGAACGGGCACGTCCAGTACCTGCGGGAGACGCTGGTTCAGCGTCCGGCGTTCATGCGCCAGCTGCTGGAGCAGCACCTGGGGCCGCTGGAGCACGCGGCCCTGGGGCAACCGCCTCAGTAGCCGTAGGAGCCGCTGCGCACGTCCACGAGGCGGCCGTCGCGGAAGATGGCGACCTGGAGGAGCCGGTGGGGCCCGAAGTTGTAGGTCCACTCGTCCACGGTGGTGGAGGACGTCACCTCCGTGGAGTCCTCCTCGGTGGGCGTCTTGGCCTTGACCTTCCGGGTCACGTACTCCGTGCGGCTCTCCCGCGAAACCGGTTCACCGCACTTGGCCAGCGCGTCCGTCTTGGAGGCGCCTTCGGAGACGATCTTGTTGTCGCAGCGGAGCGCGGACGCGTACGCGAGGGAGGGCAGGGCGAGGCAGGCGATGACGAGGGCGGCGGGGTGGGCACGCACGGGGGAGCTCCGGAGAAGATGGAAGACGGGAACACCGCAGGGACGCAGGGCTCCCCAACCTATTCAAACCCCTCGCACGCTTTCCAGCCGGACAGGGGCTACAGGCCGCCCTTCTCCTTGAGGACCCGCGCCACCTCGGCCGCCATGACGCGGTGGCCCTCCGCGGAGGGATGGATGCCATCCACCTCCAGTCCATCGATGAAGAGGTCCGCATTGCCCGGCTGGCGCATCACCGCCTCCAGGTCGATGACCTCCGCGCGCGTCAGCTTGCGGACCCAGTCATTGAACGCGCGGCGCTGGAGCTTCACCGCGTCGTAGCTGCCCTCGTTCGTCTTCTCCTTGGGCAGCAGCGTGCTCACCCACAGCCGGCACCTGGGCTGGAGCTGATCCAGGATCTGGTTCATCCGCTGCTCCAGCTTCTCCACCGTCATGTCGGCGGCGCCCAGGTCATTGGTGCCCAGGAGCACGATGCAGTCCGTGACGCCCTGGAGCGCGAGCACCTCCTGCGGCAGCTGGAGGTTCGCGTCCCAGAACCCCTGCCCGGACACGCCCGAGTTCACCACCGGCACGCCCAGCTGCTTCTCCACCAGGGCCGGCCACGCATTGCGCGTGTCGTTGAACGTGTCCATGTAGCCCTCGGTGATGCTGTCGCCGATGGCCACGAACGCGCGTCCCGGCGCGCCCTCCACGTCCACCGTGGCCACGGCCAGGGACCGCTGCCACTGCTGGCCGCCCAGCGCCCCCTGCGTGGTCGCGAAGGCGCCGGTCTTCATCCAGCTGTCCGGGAACGCGTCGATCATGCTCTGGGCCACCTCTCCCTTCACCTCGAAGGAGAGGGCCAGCTCGTCGCGGAACCCCACCGGGAACGCGACCGGATCCGACGTCACCAGCGTGCGGGCGTTCGCGGTGAAGCCTGCGTTGCCGTTGAACGTGAGCGTCACCGGCGCGGACGCCAGCGCGCCGTTGGCGCCCGCCTTCGCCACCGTGGCCCGCTGCAGCGTCATGCCGCCATCCCCCGAGCGGAAGGTGACGCGCACCCGGCTGCCCGCGCGCCCCACCGGTATCTTCAACCGGTAGGTGGTGATGCTGCCCACGGCGCCGGACAGGCGCAGCGCCTGGTGGAAGCCGGGCTGGAACTGGGAGGGGAGGGGCGCCACGGGCGGCGTGGCCTGCACCCGGTGCCCGTCATGCAGCGTCAGCGCGGGCGCGGCCTCCACGGCCTCCGCCGGCGCGGTGACCTGGGCGTCCGTGTGGCCCGGGCCAGAGGCCTCCTCCGGGGCGCCGCCGTCGTCCATGCCGCCGCACCCCGCCAGCAGGCCCAGGACCCCGAAACACCCCCAGCGCAGCGCCTTTGTCAGACCCATGCCCACGACCTCCCGGCGCAAGACAATGTGCACGATGTGCCTTCGCGGCGACCCGGGGATTCATGGCGCGCGCCAATCCCCGGAGGCCGTGAACATCCCCGCGCCGGGAACGGACGGCGCAGGGCCCGCCCCATGAGGTGGCGGGCCGGGGCCCTGGGGGACCCGCGCGCTCGCCACCCCGGGCCGGCGGCTTCCTTCCGTGGGCAATCCCTTGCCTACGGGACGCAGGCTCCCACGTCGCCGTTGTTGTTGATGGGCCGGCAGGCCACGCCGTTCGCGCACCCCGGAGAACCGGCGGGCGTGCGGCACAGCGTCCGGCACGTGCCGCTGCCGTCGGCCATCACGCAGGTGCTTCCCCGTGAACACTGGTTGCTGAAGTCGCACGCGGCGCCTTCGCTCCGCGACCCCTGTCCCGCGCACACCGGTCCGTTGGCGGCCGGGTAGCAGCCCAGCGGGCTCTCGCAGTCCTGCGCGAACGCATCGCACGACGCGGAGGCCGGGCCGCACACCAGCGGCAGCTCCCGCGTGCCGGCCAGGCGCAGCACGGTGTTGCACTCGCCGGAGCCGCAGTCGGACGTCGTGTGGCACAGCTTGCGGCAGAAGAACCCGGTGCCGCCGTCGCCCTGCGCCTCGTCCTTGCAGTAGAGGCCCGCCGCGCACGTGTCGTACGTCTGTCCCGGAGGTGACTCGGCCAGCGTGCACGGCGCGCCCTCAAGGGCGGTGCCCGCCGCGACGCACTGGCGCTGCGTGGCCCCGCCGTCCTGCCCCACGTAGGTGCACCGCTGCCCGGACGGACAGTCCTGGCGGACCACGTCGCACGCGCCCGCGAAGCACTGGCTGCCAGTGCCGCCATCCGCGAGGTCCGTGTACAGACAGCCCTGGCCCGCGGCGCAGCCCTCCTGCTTCCCCACGTTGCAGGCGAAGTCGGAGCTTCCGCCGCCCCCGCCGTCACCGGCATCGACAACCCCGGAATCACCGGCGTCCGTCCCGGAATCCAGGGTGGTGCCCGCATCCGTTGGCGGCCGGACAGTTGGTTCGTCGTCGCAGCCCGCCACCCACAGCCCCAGCATCAGGGCTCCACCCAACAACACGAGACGTGCACGCATCCGGAAACTCCTGGCGTCGAAGTAGCCTGGGACTTACACGAGGCGTTCCGTCGTCCGGGGGCCCTTGAACCGGGCCTGGAAACCAGCCGACACTTCCGGTCCGAGAACCGAGGGGGTCAGGGTGCGCATGAACACGAAGTTGGATGGGCCGGTGGAGCCAGACCCGTACATGAACCGCCGCGCCGAGGAGCGCGTGGCGGCGCGGTTCGAGGTGCGCTTCGAGCAGGCGGAGGACGCGGCGCGTGCGCTGCGGGCCTACTCGCTGAACCTGTCCGCCGGTGGGCTGTGCCTGCGCACGCGCAAGTCCTACGACGTGGGCTCGCAGGTGCGGCTGGCCATGGTGGTGGACGGCGAGGAGTTCCACCTCACCGGCATCGTCGCCTGGGTGCGCGACGAGGCGGAGGCCATCGGCGTGCGCTTCATCGACGTGAGCGAAGAGGACCACGAGCGCCTGCGCCGCGTCATCGCGAGCTTCAAGCGCTGAACCGCTTCCACCGCGAAGCGGCCCGGGCGTGAGCACCGGGCCCTCGCGGCACCCCCACCGCTACTTCTGGGGCTGCTCGTACTCCGCGTGGCGGAACACCCCGGAGTCACCCTCCACGTAGCCGCACGCGCGGTAGAAGGCGCGCGTCTCGTCGGTGACGTTGATGGGGGCGATGAGCTGGAGCTGCTTCACGCTCAGCACCTTGCCGCGCTGGGCCACCTGCGCGAGCAGCGCGCGGCCCACGCCCCGGCGGCGCCAGCCCTCGGACACGACGAGCTCGTCCACGGTGGCCACGCGCCCGCGCAGCCGCAGCTGGGGCCGGTGGGAAAAGGACACCATGCCCACCGCGCGGTCCTGCGGATCTCCCGCGACGAAGATCTCAATCTCCGGATGGCTGATGACCCAGTGCACCGTCTGCTGGTCGGTGCCCTGGGGGTAGCCCAGCTCGCGCAGCAGCTGGGCCATGACCTCTGCGTCGCCACGGCGCGCGCGGCGGATACGGAAGGCGTTGGCGTCTGGGGCAGGGGTCATGGTGCGGACGATGGGCTGGGACACGGAAGTTGGGATTCTAACGACAGGGCCGCCGGCCTCCAAAGAGGAACGGCGGCCCGTGTGACTTTCCGCGCTCGGTGGAACGAGGGCGGCTTACGGCTGCTCGCGGCAGAGGTTGCGCAGGGCGGTGGTGATGTCGTTCTGCTGCGGCACCGACGCCATCTCCAGCGCGTCCGCCAGGCCGATGCCCGGGATGAACTTGCCGGCGACCAGCCGGGGAGGCGCGAGCAGCGAGTAGAACAGCTCCTCCACGGTGCGCCGGACCAGGTGCTCGCCGAAGTTCGTCACCTCGGTGTCCTCGTTGACGTAGAGCACGCGGCCCGTCTTCTGGACGGAGGCCTTGATGAGCTCCCAGTCGTAAGGCCAGAGCGAGCGCAGGTCGATGACCTCCACGCTCAGGCCTTCCTCCGCCAGCTGTGCCGCGGCCTTGATGCACAGGGGCATCGTGCGGCCGTAGCTGATGACGGTGGCCTGGGTGCCCTCGCGCACCACCTTGCCCTTGCCGATGGGGACCGCGAACGCCTCCAGCGTGGGCCACTGGGGCTTCCACTGCGAGCGGTCACCCAGCGGCGCGTCGATCATCTTCGACAGCGCGCGGTCGTCCTCGGGCTCGCCCGGGATGCGCTCCTCGCCCTTCACGCGCAAGAGCGCCTTGGGCTCCAGGAACATGACGGGGTTGGGGTCCTGGCAGGCGGAGATGAGCAGGCCGTACGCGTCCAGCGGCGTGGAGGGCATGACGATCTTCCAGCCCGGGATGTGCGTCATCGTCGCGTCGAACGAATGCGAGTGGTACAGCGACCCGCGGATGCCGCTGCCCACGGGCGTGCGCACCACCATGGGCATGGCCCAGTCACCGTTCGTCGCCCAGTGCGTGTTGCCCGCGAGCTTGAGCAGGTCGATGGTGTTGTAGATGTAGTCGCAGAACTGGATCTCCGCGACGGGACGGTTGCCTGCCATCGCCAGGCCCATGGCCGTGCCGATGATGCCGCGCTCGTCCAGGGGGCTGTTCCACGCCGTCTTCAGGCCCTGCGTGCAGGTGAAGACGCCGCCCAGCGGGGCGCCCACGTCCTCGCCGAAGATGTCGGTGACGCCCAGGTTCTCTTCCGCGTAGTGCAGGGCCATGCGGATGGCCTGTGCCATGTTCGCCATGGTTATTTCTTCTCCGCGTAGATGTGTTCCCAGATGGAGTCGCCCGAGGGCTGCGGCTCGTCACGCACGGTGCGCGCCGCGGCGGCCAGCTCCTCCGTGTAGCGGTTGCGCACGTCGTCCATCTGCTTGCGGTCGAGCACGCCCTCCTGCTCCAGCCGCGCCTCGAACAGGCGCAGGCAGTCCTGCTCCTCGTTCACGAAGTTGGCGCCTGACGCGGACGAGTGCCCGTACAGGCGCGACACGCGCGCTTCAATGAAGAAGGGCTTGCGCTCCTTGCGCACGTACTCCATCGCGGCCTGGAGCTCCTGGTAGGACTCCACCGGATCATTGCCGTTGATGGTCTTCGCCTGGATGTTGAAGGCGCGCGCGCGGTCGCTGATGTTCGTCTCGCCGTGCTGGCCGTCCGAAGTGGTGGAGATGCCCCACTTGTTGTTGGTGACGATGATCAGGATGGGCAGCGGGTTGGCCGGGCGGCTGCTCCAGATGAGGCAGCTGGCGAAGTCGCCCTCGGCCGTGCCCGCGTCGCCGCCGGTGACGATGGTGATGGCGTCGCCGCCGTGGCGCTTCTGGGCCATGGCCGTGCCCGGCGCGATGGCGTACTGCACCTCGATGGGGGAGGTGACCGGCGCGATGTTCTTCGAGCGCCGGCTGAAGTGGCCCGCGAAGTTGCGGCCGCCGGAGTAGGGGTCCGTGGCCGTGTTCTTCATCTGCCGCAGCGCCCCGATGGGCTCCTCGCCCATGGCCAGCAGCGTCGCGGACTGGCGGTAGTGCGCGTGCAGGTAGTCGTAGGCCGGGCCCTCGCCCACCTTCATGAGCATGCCCAGGGGGACGTTGAACGCCTCCTCACCGGGGCCGCCAATCCAGAAGTAGCCGTGGCCCTGCTTGTACATCTGGATCAGGCGCTCCTCCAGGACGCGCGCCTTCACCATCAGGTCATGGATGCGGATGAGCTGCTCTCGGGCGAGCGAAAGCGGCGCGGAGTTTTCTTTGATCAACCGGGGCCGTGACACGGGCGGAGGACCTCGAAGGGAAAGGAAGGGACGCCCCTATACTCCGAACGCGGCCTCCCGACTCAAGGACCCTGATGTCACCGGTGTTCGCCGCCACCGTTTGGGCCCCCGGGTGGCGCGACGCGGCAATGAGCGGAACTCATCCATCCCCTGTGACGTGCTGCTTCCCGCGACCGGGAACACCTCCGGTAGAGGCTGATCGCACGGCCGCTGGGGGGCCGGGAGGAGAGGCGCCCCCCGGGAATACGTCGATAGGTGGACTCCTCGCGTCAATCAGGAAGTGAGATACAGTCCGCCCCGCCCCGACCGCGTCCCCACGCGCGCTCCCCCAGGTCTGCCTTTGTCCCGTACGAATACGCGCCTCGACCCTGCCCCTGAGTCCCCTGACGCGCCTGACGACGCAGGGCCCGGCACTCCGCCCCCTCCGCCGGAGTACACGGGCACCCACTCCCGGGACCTCACCGCCCTGCGCGGGGAGAACACGGCCACCCGGATGACCGGGACGCTGGGGCTGCCGGCCACGGAGCCCACGAGCACGGTCATCGCGCCCATGGAGGCCGGCGAGCTGCCCAACGTGGCGGCCATCCGCGGCCTCCGCCTGGATCAGCTGCTGCTGCTCACCACGGGCGCGCTGGTCATCGTCATCGTGGGCCTGCTGGCCGCGCTGTCGGCGAAGACGACGGAGGCGCAGCTCACCGCGACGTCGGACCGCTTCACGCAGCGGCTCCAGTCCCAGGCGCGCGAGCTGGGCCAGACGGTGAGCCACACGCTGGCGCTCACCTCCGCCACCAGCCTGCGCGACAACAACTATGCGTTCCTCACGGAGGTCGCGCGCTCCATCATCGCGGACAACCGCAACATCCTGCGCGTGCAGATGTTCGACGCGGACGGGCAGCTCGTCGCGGACAGCGACCCGGCCGCGAAGCTGGGCGAGTCCTCCGGGGGCCGCACCGCGGAGCGCCGCTGGGCCAGCGCCTTCTTCCAGGGCCAGCCCGTCTTCGAGTTCCAGGAGCCGCTCGACTACGGCTCGCAGGGCGGCAAGGGCGTGGTCGTCATCAGCTACTCGCTGGAGGACCTGCAGAAGCAGCTGCACGAGCTGGAGGAGACCAACCGCGCCGCGGTGCGCGCCAACACGCTGCGCATCGTGGGATTGGGCGTGGGCTTCGTGGTGCTGGCCGGCGTGCTGGCCGCCTTCCAGAGCCGCCGCATCACCAAGCCGCTGGGCGTGCTCACCCACCGCGTGATGCAACTGGCCGCCGGTGACCTGGGCGCGCGCGCGGGCACGGCGCCGGGCGCGGGCCGCGAGGTGACGACGTTGGGCGTGGTGTTCAACCACATGGCGGAGCGCATCAAGGTCCTGCTGGAGGACGTGCGCGCCAAGGCGCAGCTGGAGCGCGAGGTGTCGCTCGCGCGCACCGTGCAGGAGACGCTCCTGCCGGGCCGCGAGGCCGTGACGGTGGGCCCGCTGCGGCTGGCCGGACTGGTGGTGCCCGCGGACGCGTGCGGCGGCGACTGGTGGTTCCGCGCCGCGCTGGACGACCGGCGCGTGGTCATCGGCATCGGGGACGTGACGGGCCACGGCCTGTCCACGTCGCTGGTCGCCACCAGCGCCACCAGCGGCTTCGCCTCCGCGATGACGCTGCGCGAGCCGTCGCAGGTGCACGCGCAGATGCTCATCACCGCGCTCAACGTGACGCTGGCCAACGTGGGCCGCGGCGAGCACCAGATGTCCAGCGCGCTCGCGGTCATCGACGTGTACAGCGGCAGCATCGACTACGCGGCGGGCGCCCACCCGGCCGCGGCCATCTACAACCGCAACACGCGGCAGATGGCGTCCCTGCCGGCGCGCGGCCCGCTGCTGGGCGCGAACGTCGCCTCGCAGTTCACGTCGCGCCAGGCGCAGCTGAGCCCCGGCGACATCATCGTCTGGTACACGGACGGCCTCACCGAGGCGCGCGACGGCGCCAACCGCCTCTACGGCACGCAGCGCCTGGCCGCCGCGCTCCAGACCCACGCCCACCTCCCCGCCGACGCCCTTCGCGACGCGCTCCTCGCGGACGTGCGCGCGTACAGCGCCGGCCAGCCCCAGCGCGACGACATCACCGTCATCGTCGCCGAATTCAGCCCCGCCCCCTCGCCGTGACGAACCGCATGCGCCCATTTATCCGCTCCCCGCGCCGCGTCTCCACCGCGCTCGCCCTGCTGGCCACCCTGGCCGGCCCGCCGACGGCGCTCGCCCAGTTCCGCCCGCCGCCCGCCACCGAGGCGCAGCGCATGACGGAGCAGGGAGAGCAGTCGCTCGTGTCCGCCAACGCCGCCCTCGCCAAGGGCGACAAGAAGGAGGCGGAGGAGAAGTTCAAGAAGGCGCTCCAGCTCTTCGAGCAGGCGCTCACGCAGGAGCCGCAGTCCGTGTACGCCGCCGCGGGCCTGGGCAGCGCCGCAAACGCGCTCCAGGACTTCCAGCGCACGGTGGCGCGCGTTGCGCCGGTGTTCGCGCAGAACCCGTCGGAGCTGTCGCTCGCGTACCCGCTGGGCACCGCGTACTTCAAGCTGCGCCGCTTCGCGGAGGCCGTGCCGGTGCTGGAGCAGGTGGCCGCCGCGGATCAGCCCGACCACCTCATCGTCCACTACTACCTGGCCAGCTACTACCTCTACGTCCAGGACGGGAACCGCGCCGTGACGCGGCTGCAGCGCTACCTGGCGCTGCGCCCGGAGAAGCTCGCGGGCAACGACTTCCAGATCCACGAGCTGCTGGGCAAGGCGCACCTCATCCGCCGCGACGCCGTCGCCGCGCGCGCCTCGTTCGAGAAGGCGCAGGCCGGCCGCGCCGAGTCCGCGACCGCGCAGATTGGCCTCGCCGCCGTGCTGGAGCTGGAGGGCCGCGTGCCGGAGGCCCGCGCGCTCTTGGAGCGGCTGGTGACGAAGTACCCGCAGGTGGCGGAGCCGAAGGAGCGCCTCGCGCGCCAGTACCTCGCCGCGGGCGACGTGCCGCGCGCGGACATCCAGGCCACCGCCCTGATGAAGCTGGGCTCCACGCCCGCCGCGCACCTGTTGCTGGGTGACGTGCGGCTCGCGCAGAAGCAGCCCGCGCAGGCGGAGGCGGAGTTCCGCAAGGTGCTGGAGCTGCAGCCGGGCCTGCTCATGGGGCAGATCGCCGTGGGCAAGGCGCTCCAGGCGCAGGCGCGCCACGAGGAGGCCATCCAGTTCCTGGAGTCCGCCGTGAAGTCGGGCGGCGGCAGCCTGGAGCTGTGGGCGACGCTGGGCTCCGTCAACCGCCGCGCCGGCCGCTACCAGCGCGCGGTGGAGGTGCACCGGCGCGTGGTGGAGATGGCCCCGCGCCAGGCGCTGGGCTGGATGCTGCTGGGCGCGGATCACTTCGCCACCGGCCAGTGGGACCAGGCCATCGAGGACTACGGCAGCGCGCTCCAGGTCGAACCCGGCCACCCCGGCGCCAAGCAGTGGCTGGCCCGGGCACTGGCGCACCGCGCACGTGACCGCGCCGGCACGCAGCGCCTGGACGACGCCGTGCGCGACCTGCGCCGGGCGTACGACCTGGACCGCTCCGTGGCCATGGCCCGCCGCCTGGGCGCGGCGCTGCTGGACAGCCACCAGTACGCGGAGGCCCGCAAGGTGATGGAGGGCGCGGTGACGCTGCCGGGCGCGACCTGGCGCGAGCACCTGCTCCTGGGCTACTCGCGGCTGGGCAGCGGCGACGCGCAGGCCGCGCTCGCCGCGTTCACCCAGTCCGGTGAGTCCACGCAGGAGCCGGATCAGCGCGCGGAGGCGTCCGCGGGCGCCGCGCTCGCGGAGGTGGAGCTGGGTCAGGTGGACGCCGCCGTGCAGCGGCTGACGGACGCGGGGCCCTCCAAGACGGCCTCGAAGGTGGCGGAGGCGAACCTGCCGCGCGTGCTGGTGCGCCGGGCCCTGGCGAAGCTGGAGTCCGGAGACGCGGCCGCCGCGAACCGGGACCTGGACGCGGTGGACCGCCTGGGCACCGGCAAGCGCGCGGACCTGGCGAAGCTGGCCACCTTCGCCCGGGCGCTCACGCGCGCGGAGGAGGGCCGGTTCGCGGAGGCCTCCGCGGGCCTCAAGCGCTCGCTCACCCCGGCGCCGGAGTGGGCGTGGCCCAACACGCGCGCGCTCGCGGACGCGTGGGTGCTCTACCGCCAGGGCAAGGTCGCGCCCTCGCGCAAGCTGCTCACCGCCGCGCAGAAGAAGCCCATGCCCGGACAGCCGAAGTGGATGGGCAACCTCACCGGCGCGCTGCTGCGCCGCGAGGCCGCGCTCGCCTACGCCTCCGGCAACATGAAGGCGTCGGAGAAGGCGCTGAAGGCCGCGCTCGCCGCGACGCCCGACGACGCGCTGGTGCAGCACAACCTGGCGTGCGTGGACTGGCGCCAGGGCGACGCGGCCTCCGCGCTCGCGACGTGGAAGCGCCTGGAGACCGCCGTGCCCGTCGCCTCGCTCAACCTGGGCATCGACGCGCAGGAGCGCCGGCACGAACCCGCCGAGGCCGTGGACGCCTGGCGCCGCTACCTGGCCTCCGGCGCGGGCTCCCGCGCCGCCCAGGTGCGTGAATGGAAGGACCGCTTGCAGGGCCTCTATGGACTGGGTGACGCGCAGGGCGCCACGCCGGCCACCGGGGTCGCGGAGGAGACGCCGTGAAGACGCCATCCCTTGTCGCGCGGTGGAGCCTCCTGCTCGCCGCCGTGTTGTTCGTCGCCATCCCCGCGTCCGCCGCGCCGAAGAAGGCCACGCTGGGCGTGTTCCTCGCCACCACGCTGTCGGACGGCCAGGAGCGCTTCCAGTACGCGGAGGCCCTGGCCCAGAAGCTGGAGGCCAGCCTGGGCCGCCCCGTCGCCGCCAAGAGCTTCGGCCGCTACGAGGACTTCTCCAAGGCGGTGGGGGAGGGGCAGATCGACTTCGCCGTGGTGGACGGCTGGGCCGCGGTGCAGCTGGGCGCCAAGGCGCAGGCCGTGGCGTACGCGCCGCGCGCCGGTGAGACGCAGCAGCGCTGGGCCATCATCTCCACCCAGAAGGGCAGCGTGAAGGACCTCGCCGGCAAGCGCATGGCGCTGGTCAAGGGCGCGGGCCCCGCGGACCCCAAGTTCGTCTCCCACGTCGTGCTGGGCGGCGACCTGGATGCCCAGAAGCACTTCAAGCTGGTGCCGGTGCCCAACGTGGAGTCGGCGGTGAAGATGCTGGAGGCCAAGGGCGCGGAGGCCGCGCTCGTGCCGGTGGCGCACGTGCCCAGGGACATGCGGGTGCTCTTCAAGAGCGCCCGGGTGCCGGGCGCCGTGCTGGTGGACCTGAAGGGCGGGGGGGACGCGCTGTCCCAGGCCCTGTCCGCCGTGGGGGTGGTGGCCCCGTTCGACGCCTTCGCCCGCATCCAGGGCCGCGAGTTCGAGGACTTCCGCAAGCTCGTCACCCAGGGCCCCCCGCGCCGCCAGCCCGTCCTCGCGGACGCACCCGACCTGCGGGTGGAGACGCCCGTGCTGGTGCAGTCGGAGTCGCTGGGTCCCGCGCTGCCGCCCTTCGCGGACGACCTGGCCGTGTCCGCTGAACAGCCGGATGACTGATTGCGCCGTGGCTGATCCGCGCACGGCGCTCCCGTCGCCGTTCGCGTGATTTGCCCGGATCGACAGCCACGACTTGGCCTTAGGCGAGTTATTGCGGTAATTTAAGAAGTCGAGCGGACCGCCACCGTTCAGGGGTGGAAACTCGCCCCTGTGGACGATTGCCAGTCGCACCGGCTCTGGATCCTGGCGCACGGACCGCGGACATCCCTGCTTCCCCTCGTGGAATTGAGAACGATGGACTCGACTGAGTACGGTGGGCCGCGCACCAACGCGGTGAAGGGGTTTGCCGGCCGGCTGAACGCGCGCGCATGCCTCACGCTGGTTGTCTGCGCGCTGTCGCTGTTCGTGGTGGAGACGGCCCGGGCCCAGGAGGCCCAGGACCCGGCTCCCAAGACCCGGACGAAGGCCTCGCGCAAGCGCGCGGCCACCACGCCGGGCACGAAGGCCGCCACCCCGGGCGCGAAGTCCGCGGCGCCGGGGACGAAGCCTCCGCGCACGGCGAAGACGCGCCGGGGCGCGAAGACGCCGCCTCCGCCGGTGGAGCCGGAGCCCATTCCCGGAGAGGACCCCGCCGCGCAGGAGCCGGTGCTCGCCACCGAGCCGCCGCCCGCGCAGCCCGCTCCCGTGGCCGGCCCTGCCGTCGGCCCGTCCGTGGCGGATCCGATGCCCGTGGCCTCGCCCGGGACGCCCGCCTCGACGTCGCCCTATGACGGGCCGTTGACCTCCGACATCCCGTCCAACCCGCAGCCCGCGCCCGCGCTGGGTGCCGGCGCGATGCTGCCGGCGTCGCAGCCCCGGACGGCCGACAACGTCCCGGACCGCGCGCCCTTCACGCAGCCCACGTCGGACCGCGCGCTGCCCCCGCCCTCCAGCCTCTCCGGCCTGGACGGCCCGGACCTGGGCGGCGGCGACGACCTGGAGAAGAACATCAACCTGGCGCTGAGCGAGGCCGTCGTCACCACGGCGTCCAAGCGCAGCCAGCGCATCTCCGACGTGCCCCTCACGGTGTCGTGGATCCCGGCGGAGGAGCTGGAGGGCACCGGCCAGTTCTCGCTCTGCGAGGCCATCCAGTACTTCCCCGGCATGGAGTGCCGCCGGGGCTCCATGCGCAAGGCGGCGGTGAGCGCGCGCGGCCTGGGCTCCAACTACCTGTCCAACCGCCTGCTGCTCCTCAAGGACGGCCGTCCGCTGACGGACCCCTGGACGGGCCAGTTCTACGCGGATGAGACGACGCCGATGACCAACCTCAAGCAGGTGGAGGTCATCCGCGGCCCGGGTTCGTCGCTCTACGGCTCCAACGCCTTCAGCGGCGTCATCAACATCATCGAGCGCCAGCCCGCGGACCTCATCGCCAAGGGCCAGAACGTGGGCGCCGACGCGCGCATCCTCGCGGGCCAGGACAAGACGTGGCGCCTGCAGACCAACGTCGCCGGCCGCGGCGGGCCGGTGGAGGCGCTGCTCGGCTACTACGGCTTCGGCTCGGACGGCCCGCAGCTCTTCAACAACCAGCAGCTGGGCCAGACGGACACCAACGAGGACTCGCTGGTGCACCAGGTGAACGGCAAGGTCCGCGTGGGGCCGCTCGCGCTGGACGCGGACTTCACCGACGGCAACATCGGCCGGCCCGGTGGCCAGAACATCTCCACCGTGGGCAACTGCGGCCGCTGCCACTACACCGCGCAGGACAACGAGCACGTCCAGAACCTGAACGCCGCCCTGCAGCTGGATCAGCAGGTGACGGACAACGTGCGCGTGTTCGCGCAGGCCTACACGTTCTTCAAGCGCCGCAACGTGACGCTGGAGAACGAGATCACCGGCGCGCTGGAGGACACGCTGGGCAAGCGCAGCCGCCTGGGCGGTGAGGCGCGCGCGCTGTTCTCCCTGGACAAGCTGTCCGTCACCGTGGGCGGCGACGTGAAGGCCGACCAGGTGAACAACCAGAACGTGCTGCCCGGCCTGACCCTGGACGACACGAAGCAGACCATCCTGGGCGGCTTCGTGGACGCCGAGTACCGCATCACGGACCGCGTGGTCGTGGGCGCGGGCGCCCGCTACGACAGCTACCAGATCCCCTCCAAGGTCTGGGAGGCGAAGACGGACCAGGTGTCCCCGCGCGCCAGCGTCGTGTTCCACGCCATCCCGGAGCTGCTCACGCTGCGCACCAACTACGGCCGCGCCTTCCGCGCGCCCACGCTGGCGGAGCTGGCCATCAACCAGCAGATGTACGCCGCGACGCTGCTGGGCAACCCGGCCCTGCGCGCGGAGACGCTGGACACGGTGGAGGCGGCGGTGGACTTCTGGCCGTTCGACCGCAAGGTGCGCCTGACGGGCACGGGCTTCTACAACCGCGCCCGCAACTTCATCAACCAGGAGCTCCTCTTCGGCTCCACGTCCCAGTTCAAGAACCTGGGTGACGCGCGCGTGGCGGGCTTCGAGGCGGAGGCCGCGGCGCAGGTGCCGTCCCTCAACTCCTCGTTCGACGTGGCCTACCAGTTCCTGGACGCCCAGGCGCTGCCCGTGGGCGGCGGGGCCAGCTACCCGCTGGACTACGCGCCCAGCCACCGCGTCTACCTGCGCGGCCGCACCAACATCGGCAAGTTCGCCTTCGTGGAGCTCTACGGCCTGTTCGTGGGCCCGCGCTTCGACCCGGGCTTCGTGGTGGATGAGAACGCCGGCACCACCACCCGCGTGAAGCTGCCCAGCTACATCACCGCGACCGCGCGTGTGGGCTTCAACGTCCACGAGCGCGTGGCCGTGTCGCTGCTTGGCACGAACCTCTTCAATGCGAAGTATGAGGAGTCCCACGGCTTCCCCGCTCCGCCGCTGGGCGTCTTCACAGAAGTTCGACTCCATTATTAGGGCGCTGTTTGGATACCGTCGCCGCCGTGAAGGATGCCCCCCTGAAGTTGACGCCGGACACGACGCTCACGCCGGAGGCGCTGGAGAAGGCCTCCGGGGTGCTGGCCCGGGACGGCGTCCTGTTGGGGCGCGGTGACGACGCGGCGCCGCACCTGGTGCTGTTCGACGGGCGGTTCACTCCCGCCCACGCGGCGCTCCTGGAGCGGCGTCCCCCGGCGCTGCTGATGGCCACGCGCGGCGAGGGCGGACAGCCGTCCGCCTGGGAGGCGCGGCTGCTCGGCGCGCTCATGCGCGGCGAGCCCATGATTCCCCGGGAAGCCGCCACGTCCGTGGCGTGGCTGGGCAGCGTGGCGGAGGTGACGGCCGCGGGAGAGCGCGCGGCCGAGGCCGTCCTCCAGGCCGGCGGCTCCAGGGCGGCGTCCAGCCGGGTGGCGGATGTCGTCCATGAGATTGCCGCGAACGCCCTGCTCGACGCGCCGGTGGACGCGGGCGGCGAGCCGAAGTACGCCCATCGGCGCGGGCAGGTGCAGTCGGTGGCGGAGGAGGATCGCTGCCTGCTGTCCTGGGCGATTGCGGACGGCCGGGCCTGGCTGGAGGCGACGGATCGCTTCGGCCGCCTGTCGGTGTCACCGCTGGTGCGGGTGGTGAAGGCGTGGGGTGAGAAGGCGCAGGTGGATGCTTCGGGTGGTGGCGCGGGCCTGGGTCTGCGGCGCATCCTGGAGCACAGCGACGCGGTCGCGGTGCGGGTGACTCCGGGGAAGCGGACCCAGTTCGCCTGCGCGGTGGACCTGGGGGATGCGCGCCGCCGGGCCGCGCAGCCCAAGTCGCTGCTGTTCAGTCTGGAACGAGGGTAGGCGGGTGGAGAGCCAAACTTCCAATGCCAGCATCACCTCCGTGCGCGTGGGCAGTCTGACCCACGTGCGCGTGGCCGGGGTGATCGACGAAACCTTCCCCCTCTCGCCGGCGTCCAAGGGCCTCCAGGGCCTGGTGGTGGTGGACCTGGGGCTGGTGGAGCGCATCAGCTCCTTCGGTGTGCGCCGGTGGATTGAGTTCGCCGGCCACCCGCCGCAGGGCGTGTCGGGGCTGTACGTCGTCAACGCCCCGCCCGTGGTGGTGGACCAGCTCAACATGGTGGAGGGCTTCGCGGGCGTCGCGCGCGTGCTGTCGCTGCTCGCGCCGTACTCCTGCCGCTTCTGCAAGGAGGACCGGCTGCGGCTGGTCCGCCTGGTGGAGGAGAGCAAGGTCGTGGAGGCGGGCGGCGCCCCGCCGCACCACTGCCCCGTGTGCGCCCAGCCGCTGGAGTTCGCGGACGAGCCCACGGAGTTCTTCGACTTCGCGCGCCGCCAGCAGTTCTCCGCGGTGGACCCCGCCGTGCTGCGCTACCTGCGCGCGGGCCTCCCGAACGAACCGTCCGAGCTCTCCTCGCACCTGAAGATCGTCCAGGACGACATCACCTTCATCACCCTGGCCAGCACGCTCAAGGGCGACCTCAACGTGCGCCGGCTGGCGTCCGGCCTGGAGGGGCGCGTCGCGTTCGACTGCTGCCACGTGAGCACGGTGGAGCCGGAGGCGCTGCCGCGCATCGAACAGGTGCTGGAGGTGGCGTCGCAGGGCGCCCAGGTGGTGCTCTGCCGCGTGCCGCCGCCGCTGCTGGGCGTGCTGGCGAAGTCCACCAAGGCGCTGCCGGCGAAGCTAGCCACGCTGTGGCTGCCTTGCGACTGCCGCAACTGCGGCCAGGTCACCCACCAGCGCATCCAGACCTCCGAGTACCTGGAGGTCCTGCGCGCCAAGGGCACCCTGGACCGCGTGTGCCCCGTGTGCGGCGGCAACGCCCGGGCCCCGGCGCTCGCGCAGTTCCAGGGGCTGCTCGCGCGTACGCCGCTCACCGACAAGCCGCTGGACGACATCGAGGCGCTGGAGCAGCGCGCGCTCAGCCAGTACCTCTTCGGCTCCACGAACCAGGACCCCGGCGCCAAGGGCACGTCCGCCACCGACACACACAACAGCGGCGCGCGGCTGCAGATCATCCGCCGGCTGGGGCAGGGCGGCATGGCGGAGGTCTTCCTCGCCAAGCAGCAGGGCGTGAAGGGCTTCGAGAAGTTCGTCGTGATGAAGAAGATTCTCGCGCAGTTCGCTGAGAATCCTGAGTTCGTCGACATGCTCTTCGCGGAGGCCCGCGCCAACGCGCGCCTCACGCACCCCAACATCGTCCAGACCTTCGACGTGGGCGTGACGGACGGCGTGGCGTACATCCTGATGGAGTACGTGCGCGGCCCGGACCTGAAGCGCCTGCTCACGGAACTGCGCCGCAAGGGCATGGCGCTGCCGCTGGAGCACGCGCTGCGCATCGTGGCGGAGGTCGCCGCGGGCCTGCACTACGCGCACAGCTACGTGGACCCGTCCGGCACCGCGCACCCGGTGGTGCACCGCGACGTCAGCCCCCACAACGTGCTGGTGTCGCTGGACGGCGCCATCAAGCTGTCGGACTTCGGCATCGCCAAGGTGCAGGGCGAGGAGCAGACGCAGGCGGGCGTCATCAAGGGGAAGATTTCCTACCTCTCCCCGGAGGCCGCCAGCGGCCGTCCGCTGGACTGGCGCAACGACGTGTTCGCGCTGGGCGTGGTGCTCTTCGAGCTGCTCACCGGACAGCTGCCGTTCCGCCGCGACCACGACGCGGCCACGCTGGCGGCCATCGTGCGCGAGCCCGCGCCGGTGCCCTCGCAGCTGCGGCCCCATATTCCGCAGGACGTGTCGGACCTCATCCTGCGCGCGCTGGTGAAGGACCCGGCGCGCCGCACGCCCACCGCGGCGGCGATGCGCGAGGAGATTGAAGCCGTCATCACGCACCACCGGCTGTCCTCGTCGCCCGCGTCGGTGGCGCAGTTCTTCAAGGAGGCGCTGGGCGACCGGCTCTCCGAGTACGCGCCGTCGTCCATCGCCGGCTCGGGCACGGGCTCCAACCCCCGGGCGCTGATGCCGGGGACGGGCTCGCACTCGCGCGCCCCGGGCACGGGCTCCGGCAGCGACATGCGCGCCCCGTCGGACCTGTCCCGTCCGCCCGTGCGCGGCGGCTCCGGCAGCATGCCCCGGATGGAGCCGCCCCCGGTGGCGTCCCCGCCGGAGCCCGCCGAGCGCGGCACCGAGGTCGTCTCCGTCACCTCGGAGTCGTCGCGTCCCCCGGTCGCCCCGCCCGTCGCCGCCGCGCCCGCGCCCCGTCCGTCGCGCCCGGCCGCGCCTCCGCCCGTGTCGCCGCTGCCGCCGCCCACCGCGGTGCGCCCGGCGGCCTCCGCCAACGTGCCCACGCGCGTGGGGCCCCCGCCGCAGCGTCCGTCGGTGTCGGTGCCCTCCGTGGCGCCCCTGACCGCGGCACCGCCGCCACCGCCCGTGGCCGCCCTGCCGCCCAGCCCCGTCGCCGCCCATCCGCAGCACGGGGGCACCCACGCGCAATACGGGGTCGCGCCCGCGCCGCAGGCAGGTGCCCACCCGCCGCAGTCGGGCACGCACGCGGCCCATGGCGGGAACCACCCCGCGCCGCCGCCACCGCCCGTGGCCGCACCGCCGCCGCCGCAGGTGGCCACGCCCGCGCGGCCTCCGGCGGCTCCGGTGGCCCCGCCGCCTGCGCCCGTCCACGCCGTGGCCCCCGCGGCCCCGGTGCCCGCCGCCGACGCGGCGGGGAAGGGGCTGACGCCCGGCCAGCGCAAGGGGCTCGTCGTGGGCGGCGTGGGACTGGTGCTCGCGGGGCTCGCGCTGGTGTTCCTGCTGCCCAAGGGCGGCGTGGAGGTGCGCAACGCCCAGGAGGGCGAGCGCGTCTACGTGTCCGGCGTGCTGCTGGAAGGCAGCAACGCCCTGCCGGAGGACCCCTCCGGCTGGCTCGTCTCCACGGCCGTGGAGGGCAAGCTGCACCGCTTCGGCAAGGTGCCCAGGTCGGAGCACATCGACCTGCGCACGCTCGCGGACGCCGCGCCCCAGGCGGAGGCCCGGGGCACGCTCAGCATCACCGGCGCCCAGGGCTGCCGCGTGGCGCTGGGCTCGCAGGTGCTCCAGGGCCAGACGCCGCTCGCCAGCCCCATGCCCGCGGGGCGTGAGTTCGAGGTGCGCGTCACCTGCGGCGGCAAGCCGGACGTCGTCCGCTGGGTGATGGCCGTGCCGGGACAGGGCGTCGCGCTGGACGTGCCCTGAGCCGGACGCCATGACACGGGCCGGGGGCCGCCACGACAGGCGTCCCTCCGGTCCGCGAGCGGTTGGGGCCTACAGCTTCTTCAGCATCAGGTCCTTGTAGGCCCCGTAGCCGGGCAGGTCCTCGCCGATGGAGCCGTCCAACTTCGCGCGCAGGGTGAGCGTGCCGCCCGACAGGTCCAGCGTGTAGCCCGGGTCCTCCTTGTGGGAGACCTGCACCACCTTGACGCCGTCCCGGACGGCCTCCTTCCCGACGTCGTCGTTGCAGATGTACTTCATGTCGTCGATGAGCCGGTCGAAGAAGCCGTTGGAGATCATCTGGATGGCGGCCACGCTGGTGAAGCTCGCCTCGTCGAGGGTCACCTGGATGTCCGCGCCCCCCGCGGCTTCCTTCAGCTCCGCCACCTTCGGCGCGAGGTAGTCCTTCTTGAAGGCGGCCATTTCCTTCCGTTCGGCGAGTCCCATGGTGTCGTGCTCCGTGCGGTGTCCGGGCGGCAATGCCCGAAAGAACCGGAACCGTCGTGGACGGGCCGCCCGTGTGTCAACGCCCACACAGGGGTGATGCTTCACGTCATCAGTCGTGGGTCCCCACGTGCAGGTCGCCGTGGCGCACGCAGACCCAGTGGAAGGCGCACGAGCAAGCCACCGCGCGGGCGTGGGTGCAGCAGCGGCCACCGAAGTCCTCCGGCAGGGGCTCGCGCTCGGCGGGGGGCGGCTCGGGGAGCTCCTTCGGCGCGCCCCGCCCGGAGTCCGCGGGCACGCTGCCGCAGCAGCCGCGCTGGAGGCAGCCGGGACACAGGGACAGCTCGCAGTGCGCGCACCAGTCGAACACCTCTCCGGCGGTGCCACGGCGCTCACAACCTCCACAGGCGTCGAACATGGGCGGCCTCCTTGCTCACTCGCGAACGAAGGTAGAGCAGGGGTCCGACATCACGGGTCGTGCGGGCACGCCTCGCGCTCCGGGAGGAGGGAAGCGACGGACAGGCGACGCTCGCGGCGCGCACCTTCCACGGGTGGACGGGATGAAGGCCGCACGCCGGTCCGTGAGCCCTTGCGGCGTTGGCCGGGGATTCGCATGGAACAGGGGCTCACGTAGTTCCGGCTTTTCGGGGAGGACGCAGTCATGCGCAGACACCGCCGCATCATCGGAGTCTTCGGCTCCGGCACGGAGACCCACGAGGAGTGGGTCATCCCCCTGGCGCGGTGGATTGCCGAGGCGGGCTTCGACCTGCTGACCGGCGCGGGGGGCGGCGTCATGAGCGTGGCCACCGCGGCCTTCGTCCAGGTGGAGGGGCGGCGGGGGGCGGCCATCGGCATCATCCCCGGCACCGTCGGGGCGGATGGCCGCTACCAGCCCCGGCCCGGCTACCCGAACACGGACATCGAGATCCCCATCTACACGCACCTGCCGCTCAGCGGGGAGCAGGGCACGGACCCCATGAGCCGCAACCACATCAACGTGCTGACGCCGCATGCCCTGGTCGCGCTGCCCGGAGGGGCGGGCACCGCGGCGGAGGCCGTCCTGGCGCTGCGCTATGGCAAGCCGCTCATCCTGCACGGGCCACCGGAGGCCTTCCGGCGCTTCCCGGCGGAAGCCGAGCGGACCCTCTCCCTGGAGCGGGTGGCCGAGTTCCTCCTGGCCGCCACCCGCTAGGTGGCAGCCGGGCTGACGGGGGCCGGGCGGGGGGAAGGCGCCCCACGGGGAGGGAAAAGATTCTAGGATGGACGGCGTGGGGCAGGGTGCGCCCGGCAGCAGGACGCCCGGAGCCCTTGCCTCGCCCGCCATCATGATCAACCCCGACTATCCGCTGGCCAGCTGGTTCCTCGCGGTCTCCACCTCGGTCTTCGCGGTCGTCTACGCGCTGCCGTTGCTGTTCGTGCCGCTGCGCTGGGCGCGCTGGTTCGGCTGGGAGCTGCCCACGGGCAACAACGACCTGACGGTCTACTTCGCGCGCTGCCTGGGCGGCCTGGCGCTGTCCGTCATCATCGCGGTGGTGCAGTTCATCCCGGACCCCAAGAGCCACCTGGTCATCTTCGAGCTCATCGGCCTCATTGGCGGCATCATGACCGCGGTGCACGTCTGGGGCGCGGTCATGAAGCAGCAGCCCTGGACGGAGACGGCGGAGATCCCCCTCTACGGCGCCGTGTGTCTGGGCGCCCTCTACCTGCGCTACGCCACGTTGTCCTGAGCGGAAAGCCCCCGGGGATGCCCTCCACGCAGCCCATCGATCCCGTCGTCGCGACGCTGGCGCCCTACATGCCGGCGGCCATCCTCGCGCGGCTCGGGAGCCAGGAGGCGGACGCGCTGCCCCGCGCGGAAGGGGTGCGGGGCGCCATCCTGCTCCTCGACATCGCGGGCTTCACGCCCATCGTGGTGGGGCTGAGCGGCGCGGGCCCGCGCGGCATCGACGCGCTCCAGCGCCTCTTGACGAACTACTACACGGAGATGATCGACGTGGTCCGCGACCACGGCGGGGACATCTACCAGTTCGCCGGTGACTCCATCCTCGCGTGCTTCGAGGCCGCGCCCGGCGAGGCGGACGGCGACGTCGTGCAGCGCGCGGCGGTGTGCGCGCTGGGCGTGCAGCGCAGGCTGGCGCGCTTCGCCCGGCTGGAGCTGATGGGCCAGCGCTTCGGCGTGTCGTCGCGCATCGGCATCGGCTTCGGGGAGGCGACCCGCATCGTGATGGGCGCCACCGGCCTGTGGATGCACCCGGCGCTCGTGGGCGAGCCGCTGGCGCAGGCGGTGGGCGCGGAGAAGCAGGCCACGGTGTTGGAGGTCGTCCTGAGCCCGCGCGCCTGGGCCGCGCTGCCGGAGGCCGCGCGCAGGGGCGAGCCGCGCGAGGGCGGCAACCACCGGCTGGCGCTCGACGCGCCGGTGGAGGCCGTGAAGCGCCCGCTGCCCGCGCCCACGGGCGGGGCGGAGCTGGTGGGCCGGTGCGCGCTGCTCTTGCACCCGGTGCTCTTCACGAAGATCACCACCGCGCACCAGGAGTTCGCGGGCGACTTCCGCGACGTCACCTGCTTCTTCGTGCGCTTCACCCACGCGTCGTCGGACGCGGATCCGGACGCCTTCACCCGCGACCTCAACGCCTACTACGAGTTCGTCCAGCGCGAGAGCGCCCACCACGGCGGCGTGCTGCTGATGACGGACTTCACGGACAAGGGCAACGTGCTCTACGTCCTGTTCGGCGCGCCCACCGCGCAGCAGAACAAGGAGGTCCTGGCGTGCCGGCTGGCCTGCAAGCTGCTCAAGGCGCGCGAGCAGTTCCCCTTCCTGGGGGAGCTGCAGATGGGCATCGCCACCGGCCACGCGTACTGCGGTGACATGGGCTCGCCCACGCGCAAGGGCTACTCGGCGCTGGGCGAGGTCGTGAACATGGCCGCGCGCCTGATGACGCACGGCGGACGCCAGGACGGCGTGCACCTGTGCGCCAACACCCAGGCGCGCTCGCAGCAGGGCGGCTTCGCCACCGAGTTCGTGGAGGACGCGAAGCTCAAGGGCGTCTCGCGCCCGGTGCCGGTGTACCGGCTGCTGGGGGAGACGCGCCGCGGCCTCTTCATCAAGGGCCGGGGCGACATCATCGGCCGCAGCCGCGAGCTCAACGTGCTGCACGAAGCGCTCAACGCCTCGTTCGCCGGCCAGGGCCGCGTGTGCGTGGTGTCCGGCGAGGCGGGCATCGGCAAGTCGCGGCTGGGCGCGCGCGTGCTGGAGGACGCGGAGGAGGGCGGCGCGCGGGCGCTGTACGGCGTCTGCTACTCCTACGAGGCCTTCACCCCCTTCTTCCCCTGGAAGGAGGTGCTGCTCCAGGCCTTCGGGCTGCACGACTCGGACGACACCGAGGCGCAGCTCACGCGCCTGCGCCAGGGCCTGGAGGGGCTGGAGGACGTGGGGCCGGAGTGGATCCCGGTGGTGGCGGGCATCCTCGGCATGTCGCTGGAGGAGACGTCCGCCACGGCGGGGATGGACGCGCGGCGCAAGCAGCAGAAGGTGTTCCAGATCGTCTTCCTGTTGCTGGAGAAGCTCAGCCGCTCGCAGCCGCTGCTGCTCTTCTTCGAGGACCTGCACTGGGCGGACTACATCTCGTTGGACCTGCTCCAGCACCTCGCGGTGCGCGTGGGTTCGCACCGCATCATGGTGCTGGCGACGATGCGCCCGGGCGACCAGGTCAAGGGCCTGCGCGAGCTGCCCGAGTTCGTCCCCGTGGACCTGGTGAGCCTGGACGACGAGGACACGCGGGCGCTCCTGCGCGTGCACCTGCGCCTGTCGCCGCCGGACGTCGCGCTGGAGGACCGGCTGCTCGCGAAGGTGCAGGGCAACCCGTTCTTCATCGAATCCATCGTGGAGGGCCTGGCGGAGCAGGGCTACCTGGGCCTGGCGGAGCCCGGCTCCACGCGGATGGAGCTCAAGCGCGGCCTGCAGGACCTGCTGCTGCCGGACTCCATCCAGGACGTGGTGCTGTCGCGCATCGACCTGCTCAGCGAGACGGAGAAGCTGGTGGTGAAGGTGGCGTCCGTCATCGGGCGCATCTTCACGCTGGACGCGGTGGCGGCGCTGGTGCCCACCCTGGGCGCGCAGCGCCTGCGCGAGGCCATGGACACGCTCCAGCGCCTGGGCCTCATCCTGCTGGAGCAGGAGGAGCCCTACACCTGCCTCTTCAAGCACATCGTCATCCGGGACGTGGCCTACAACACGCTCCTGGTGTCGGCGCGCGAGGACCTGCACCGCCGGCTCGCGCGCTACCTGGAGGTCCGGGCGAACGACAACCTCGCGGCCTCCGCGGGTCTGCTCGCGTTCCACTTCCTCGCGGGCAACGTGGAGGACAAGGGCCTGGAGTACACGCTGATGGCGGCCCGCAGCGCGCGGGCGCAGTACGCGAACGACGACGCGCTCTACCACTACAACCGCGGCGTGGAGCTTTTGGGCACCGTCGCCCCCGTGGACCCGGAGGCGATGCTCGTCAAGATGCGCCGGGTGATGCAGGAGCTGGCGGAGACGCTGCTCCAGGCGGGCCACTACGCCAACGCCATCCTGATGTTCGAGCAGTGCCTGGTGGACGAGGAGGACCCCCAGCGCCAGGCGGAGCTGCACCTGGGCCTGGGCCGCGCGCACCAGGAGAAGGGCGAGTCCGCGCTCGCCACGCAGCACCTGGAGAAGTCCTTGGTGCTCCGGGGCCGCAGCCTGCCGGGGAGCCTGGCCGCGCTGGGCCTGCGCACGCTGGCCAACCTGCTGCTGCGGGGGCTGGCCTCGCTCCTGCCGTTCATCCTGCGGCCGCTGCCGGCCTCCCGGCAGGGC